>CAJJMX010000008.1 GCA_905192935.1 uncultured Mailhella sp. | reverse complement strand
CGCGTCCTCTCGACACCCAGAACGTCTCCGTGTTCGTCACAGGCTTCGTCAATCATCCCGGCAGCTACCAGGGGACCGCTTCCGACAACATCCTCTCGTTCCTCGACAAGGCGGGCGGCATCGACTCGCGCCGCGGCAGCTACCGCGACATCCGGGTTCTGAGGAATCAGCAGGTGCTCGCCACCGCCGACCTCTATCCCTTCATCCTGCGTGGCCAGATTCCCTCCATACGTTTCAACGACGGCGACACCATCGTCGTCGGTGAAAAGGGACCTACGGTATCGGCCAGCGGAGAGGTGCGCAATGCCGCACGCTTTGAATTCGAAAAAGGCAAGATGAACGGCGAAGCCCTCGCCAGGCTGGCCGATCCCAATTCCAAGGCCTCTCATGTGAGCATTTCCGGATTTCGAAACGGCGTGCCCTACAATCAGTACCTGTCCCTCAAGGAATTCAACAAGCTCAAGCTGGAAAACGACGATCAGGTCCGCTTTCAGGCCGACACCACGGGCAGCACCATCATGGTGGAGGCGCAGGGCGCCATTCTCGGCTCCTCCCGCTTTCCCGTCCGGCGCAATGCCCGCCTTCAGGAAGTGCTGAGCTATATTTCCGTGGACCCGGACAGAGCCAATCTGTCCGGCCTGTACATCAAGCGCATCAGCACGGCAAAACAGCAGAAAAAAGCCATCGAAGACGCCCTGAACCGTCTGGAACACAACGCCTATACGGCCACCTCCTCCAGCAACGACGAGGCTCAGATCCGCGCCAAGGAAGCGGAGATGCTCTCAAGCTTCATCGACCGCGCCCGCAAGGTGGAACCCGAAGGCATCGTCGTCGTGGGCAGCGGCGGCAAGATCGCCGACATTGCTCTGGAAGACGGTGATGTCATCGTCATTCCCGAAAAGACGGACGTCGTCATGATAAGCGGCGAAGTCATCATGCCGCAGGCCGTGGTCTGGAACGAGGACCGCGACATGGATGACTACATCAAGAGCGCCGGCGGCTTCAGCAACCGTGCCGATGCCAACAACATCCTTGTGGTGCATCCCGACGGCGAAGTCACTCCCAAGGCCAAAAAGGTTCAGCCCGGCGATCAGATCCTCGTTCTGCCCCGCGTGGATTCCAAGAACATGCAGGCCGTCAAGGAAGTTTCCGAGATCCTGTATCAGGTGGCCGTGGCCTGCAAGGTCATTCTGGATCTGTAAGACGACCGCACGCCGCGCGGCCCATGGAAAAGGCGCTTTTGAAGTCGTGAACTTCAAAAGCGCCTTTTTCGTTTTCGGCACTGCTTTTCATCGAAAGAACAAAACGCCGCACGCCGCGCCGGAAAGACGCCGAAAGGCTAATCCTCTTCTCCGCGTACTCTGCGGCACACGTCCACCACCCAGCGGTCAAACCTCTTGCGCTCGCGCCGGTATTCCCTGCGCATGCGGGTAAGCAGGCTCATGCCCCGGGGTTCACGGCCCGTTCTGAGCACGAACTCCTCCCGAAGCTGCGGGATATGCCATATTTCCAGAGGCTCAAAGAATTCCATGCCCTTTTCATCAAAGAGCCGCAGCATCTCCTTCCACTGCCAGCTCGGCTGACAGGGCGGAAGGCTCTCCACCGGAATCCCTTCATACCACTCATCGGGAATCCGGCGCAGCCGAAGATGCTTTTCATCCCAGTCCCGGAAATAAAAACGATTGATGCGCTCCGCCTCATCCGGTCGGCGCACGAGTTCCACGCAGTGATACCATGCGATCTTCAGCTGATAGGGAAGCAGCTCCGCCGCCGTGAAGTGCAGAACAGCCCCCTTCTCCAGAGGACATTTCGTCACGTTGTCTCTGGCATCCGACCCCGGCGTGCGCGGCATGTGCAGAAAGCCTCCGTAGGGCGGAAGGTCGGGGGCGTCGCGTACGATGACGCCCCGGTAAATCCGATGGAACTTGCTGTAGTCTCCGTCCCGGTACACATGCGTGCCTCCCCACAGCGTGAGCCAGCGGAGCGAAAGCTTGTGTCCGGGCTCAAGCCTGTCCATGAGCTCACGGCCATAGCGGCGGAAAGGAGCCGTGAGCACCTCGTCGGCGTCCAGACACAGAAAATGCGTGGCCCCCTGTCTGCGGGCCTCGTCGACAAGGGCCTGACGGATGACCTTCTCCTTGCCCTGGGAAAAGCCTGAAAGATCGCCTTCCATTTCGAGCACCGTACCGCCATGGGCCCGCACAATCTCCCCCGATTGATCGGAAGAGTGGTCATCCATGCCGATAATGCTGTCTGCCACGCCTTGAAGCGAAGCCAGACACAAAGGCAACATTCTGGATTCATTACGAAATGGAATAAGAGCCGCAACTTTCATGCCGGTCATGGAACGTCTCCCCCCGATTTTCGGGCAACATACCACAGCCCCCCGGCAAAGCCAAGAAGCCCACGTCTCTCCTTTTGACTCGAGCAGCAAACGCGGATATAAAAAAGAACTGGTCAACGATCCCATTCCGTTCTTTCGGAGCAGTCATGTCCGCAGATACTTCCCTACTTTTCCATGGTACTCCCGTCAGTGAAGACATCGTCCGTGCAGCCTCGACCGTCCGCTTTCTGGTTCTCGACGTCGACGGCGTATGCACTGACGGCAAGCTCTACTTCCAGGAGAACGGGCATCCCATAAAGTGCTTCAACGCGCAGGACGGCATCGGCATAAAAACGGCCCTCATGGCAGGGATCGGCATCGGCATCATCACGGGCAGAAGCGATCCCTGCGTGCTGGCAAGGATGTCGCAGCTCGGCGTGAAGGACTATTATGCCGGCTTTGAATCGAAGCTGCCCAAGCTTGAAGCCATCCGCCAGAAATATCATCTCAAGAAAGAGGAAATGGCCTATCTCGGCGACGACTGGATCGACCTTGATCCCATGCGCTCGGTGGGCATGCCCATGGCCGTGGCCAATGCCGTCGAACAGGTGAAGAAGGAAGCCCTGTACGTCACCTCCGCACACGGCGGAGAGGGCGCCGTGAGGGAAGCCGTCGAATTTCTGCTTGCCTCCCGCAGGGACGGCAAGAATCCCGCGGACCTCTGGACTGCGGCCACGGGACCGGCCAGAGCATGAACGACTCCTTGAAACGCACCCTTGCGCTCGTCGTTCTGGGCGCCGCCCTGTGGGGCGGCTGGTACGGATGGCAGAGCTGGAAAACCCGTCAGGCACTGGAAGCCATGGAAAACGTGGTACGTTCCGCAGACCTGAACAAGCTTTTGTCCGACCCTCCCGAGGAAGTGAAGAACTCCGTGGATCTCGCCGTGCGCGGCATACACCTCTCGCAGGGGCACGAAGGTCAGAAAAGCTTCGACCTTGACGCCGACTGGGCCACGCTGAACCAGGACTCCGGCGCCATCACCGTGCGCGATCCCGACATTCACTACATGCTGGAAAAGACGGAAGGCGAAACTGATCGCGTCGTCCATGCCACCTCAAACGTAGGAAGAGTGGAAGACAGCAATCAGAAAGTCTCCATGTCCGGCAGCGTGAAGGCCACCTATGAAGACAGCGTGCTCAGCGGAGATCTGGCCGTTTTTCTCAACAGCGACCGCACGCTTACCTTTCCCGACGGCGCCGTGCTCAACGGCCCCGTGCTTTCCGGTACGGCATCCCGCCTTGTGTGGGACCTCAACACCAACATTCTGACGGGCGACCAGGGCGTGCGCATGCGCTGGATTCCGTCCGGCTCCGCTTCTTCCGACGGCGCAGACGACGCCGATCCCTCATCCGATGCTGCGCCAAAGAACGCGCAGGAGGCAAGCAAGTCATGAAAAAACTTCTTTTCACCCTTCTCATCTGCGTATTCTGCACGAGCGGAGCCATGGCCGCGCCTCTGCCCGGAGGCGACAGCAACCTGCCCGTGGACGTTACTGCGGACAACATGGTCTACAACGCCGACAAGAACACCGTCGTCTTTCAGGGACGCGTGGAGGCCGTGCGCGGAGAGTTCAGGATGTGGTCGGATACGCTGACGCTGTTTCTCAAGTCCCGCGGCGACGCCGATCAGAAAACGAAGAATTCCACCACGCAGGCCATGCAGGGCAGCGATCTCGACCGCATAGTCGCGGAACGAAACGTCCGGTTCCAGAACGGTACGCAGACGGGCTCCTCGCAGAAGGCCACCTATTATTCCGCAAAGAATCTGCTCGTTCTTGAAGGCGATCCCATCCTGCATGACGGCGACAACTCCATCCGGGGCAACGTCATCCGCTACTACGTCGATGAAAACCGCAGCGTCGTGGAAGGAAGTCCGAAGCAGCGCGTTCATGCCGTGTTCTCCTCCAACGACAAGAAGGGAAAGTAACATGAACTCCATGCTTTCCGCCCAGCACCTGTGCAAGCGCTACGGACAGAAGGAAGTCGTTCACGAAGTCTCCGTGGCCATGCAGCAGGGGGAAATCGTCGGTCTTCTCGGCCCCAACGGTGCGGGCAAGACCACGTCGTTCTACATGATCACCGGCATCATCAAGCCGACCGCAGGACAGGTCATGCTCGACGGACAGGAGATCAGCACCTGGCCGCTGTACAAACGCGCCCGCGTGGGTCTCTCCTACCTGCCGCAGGAAAGCTCCGTGTTCCGCAGGCTCACGGTACGGCAGAACCTTCAGATCATTCTCGAACATACCGGTCTTTCTAGGGCGGAGCAGAAAAAGCGCGCCGATCAGCTCATGGAGGAGTTCGGTCTCACGAGGCTGGAAAAATCCTATGCCTCCTATCTTTCCGGCGGTGAGCGCCGACGCCTCGAGATCGCCCGCTGCCTTATCCGCGATCCTCTGTTCGTGCTGCTCGACGAACCCTTCGCAGGCATCGACCCTCTGGCCGTCGGCGACATTCAGGAACTTATCCGCAGCCTCAAGGAACGCGGCATAGGCGTGCTCATCTCCGACCATAACGTGCGCGAAACCCTTTCCATCTGCGACAGGGCCTACCTTATGTTCCAGGGCAACATCATCCTTTCCGGCACGCCCGACGAAATCGTGAACAACGAGCGGGCAAGAGAGGTCTATCTCGGTTCGGACTTCCATCTGGGATAATCCTTCTGCCGACCTTCCCTTCGCAAAAAAGCATCCGCGCCCCGGGGCCCCTCGGAATTCTCTTTTTCCGACAGGGCCCGGAGCGCGGATGCTTTGTCTCCGGCGTGAAGGAAGAACGGTTTTCTGATGCAGCAGACGTCCGGCAATCCTCCCGTCTACTTTTTGTCGTCTCCGCCGTCGAAGCAGCGCACGTAGGCCGCATAGCAGGCGGCCACGGGAGAATCCGGCGGCAGCTTCAGACCTCCGAGACGGGGAGGTCTTGGAGGCGGAGGAATCACGGGAACCGGCGTGATGTCCACGCGGCGCAGGGACTCCTTGCCGAGCAGCAGATGAAGTTCCACCTTGTGGAAATAATCCTCGTCCATGAAGGCGTTCACACGCTCCAGGATCTCCTGCACGGCGTAGGAAAGCTCCTGCATGGCGCAGGAGTCGTCCGCTCCGACAAGAAGAATATCCTTGCGGTGGCCCAGAGGATGCGCCAGCACGGCGATGTCCGGCCCCATGACGACTTCCCAGTTTTTCCACAGCTGCGTGAGCATGCCGTGCCGGGGTTCCATGCCGTGCGCAGAGAGCCAGCCGTCCAGTCCGTCGCTGAGCGACGAGGTCCTGCCGGATCTCTTGCCGAGGTCGAACCCCGCAAAGCGCCTGTAATGCTTCCTGCCGTCCATGAAACAAGGCTACCAGAGTTGCCCGGAAACGAGAAGCCCCCGCCACGCGTCAGCGTGCGGGGGCAAGACTCAAAAGCTTTCGGAAAGACCCGAAAAGCAGCGGCATCTTTCCCGGCCGGGTCCTGCGCATCGCGCAGGAGCCTCTTCACGCGGGACGGATACCCCTCTCCGGTATCAGCCGAGAATGGCCTTCAGATCCTCGTCAGGCGTGGAAATGGGACGGATGCCGAACTCCTTCACGAGGAAATCGAGCACGGCGGGGGAAACGAAGGCAGGCAGAGAGGGGCCAAGGTAGATGTTCTTCACGCCGAGATACAAAAGCGTGAGCAGAATGGCCACGGCCTTCTGTTCGTACCACGAAAGCACCAGCGTAAGCGGCAGATCGTTCACGCCGCAGTTGAAGGCACCGGCCAGGGCAAGAGCCACCTGAATGGCGCCGTAGGCGTCGTTGCACTGGCCCATGTCCAGAAGGCGGGGAATGCCGCCGATGCTGCCGAGATCAAGATCATTGAAGCGGAACTTGCCGCAGGCGAGCGTGAGCACCACGGTATCGGCAGGCGTCTTCTTCACGAACTCCGTATAGTAGTTGCGGCCGGGCTTTGCGCCGTCGCATCCGCCCACAAGGAAGAAGTGTCGGATGGCGCCGGACTTCACGGCTTCCACGATGGTTCCGGCATGGGCAAGCACGGCTTCGCTGCCGAATCCGGTGGTGAGGGTCTCACCGCCGTTGATGCCGGTAAAATGCCTGTCTTCCGCATAGCCGCCGAGCTCCAGAGCTCTCGCGATGACGGGAGAGAAGTCCTTGTCCTCACCGATGTTCGTCATGCCGGGGAAGCGGACGACGCCCGTGGTGAACACGCGGTCGGCATAGCCGTCCTTCACGGGCATGATGCAGTTGGTGGTGAAGAGCACGGGAGCGGGCACCCCGTCGAACTCCTTCTGCTGATTCTGCCAGGCCGTACCGAAATGCCCCTTGAAGTGGGCATACTTTTTAAGCTCGGGATAGGCGTGGGCAGGCAGCATTTCGCCGTGCGTATAGACGTTCACGCCCTTGCCTTCCGTCTGGCGAAGAAGAAGAGCAAGATCATGAAGATCATGGCCGGACACGATGATGAAGGGGCCCTTTTCCACGGTGCGGGACACGGTCACGGGCACGGGAGTGCCGTAGGTCCTGTTGGCATCGTTCAGAAGCTCCATGCAGGCCAGATTCACCTTGCCGGCTTCCATGACGGCGTCGAGCAGCGTTTCCTTGCCGGCGTCGGCCGCCAGCAGCGCCAGTCCGCGATACAGAAAATCGCTCACTTCCTCAAGATTCCTGCCGAGCACGCGCGCATGGCTTGCGTAGGCCGCAATGCCCTTCATGCCGAACAGAAGCAGAGACTTCAGGCTGCGCACGTCTTCCGGAGCCTCCCAGACCCGGTTCATGTCCCAGGCTTCGGCCACGCCGCTGTCCTTGCGTATCTTGCGCACCTGCTCCACCATGGCGGCCAGAGAAAGATCATCGAAATTCACGTTGGTCAGCGTGGTGAACAGTGCGTTTTCCACCAGAGTGTCCAGCTCCGCCGTGCGGGTGCAGTTGCCGCCCGCCGTCAGCGCGACAAGCTCTCCCACGAGCATGTCCTGCAGATTCGCCGTACCGGGCTTCTTGCCGCAGACGCCGCTTTTCGTGCAGCCCTTGCCGCCCGCCGTCTGCTCACACTGAAAACAAAACATTTCGCTCATTGCCTTCCTCCGAGAATTTGTCTGTGCAACCTGTTTGAGGTCCGATTTTTACAAAGATACGGGCCTTTCACCTCAAAAACTGTGCCCGTGATCACAGCATGACACGATTTTCCCCGGGCGCGGATTACTTTTGCAATTAAATAATTCCGGAAGAGCTGCAGCATGTTCCGGCCGGCCCCAACGCTTTTCCCCGTATGACGGTCCCGCTCAGGAAGGAAGCGCAGGAAAAAAGGCATGCTCTGCACAGCGCTTATCCTTTCCCGCGATCCTCCTTCTGTTCACGGCTCCAGGCCGTGTAGGGAAGGCGGGAAAGCTCCACGTTGAGATACCGGGAAATTTTGCTCACCTCATCGCCCAGCCAGGAAGGACGCACAAAGGACTGGTCTTCCGATTCCAGTTCGATTTCCGCCACAACAAGCCCCTGATTGGCTCCGAGGAACTCGTCCACCTCCCATACGCTGCCCTCGCAGGTGAACGTGTGGCGAAGCTTTTCAATGATCTCGCCCGGAGCAAGACCATCCAGAAGAGCCTGCGCCTCATCAAGAGGGATCTCGTATTCGAACTCGCTGCGGGCTATGCCCTCTCCTCGATATTTGATGGTGAGCATGCCCTTCTCGCCGGCCACGCGCACGCGCACCGTACGATCCTGCGTGCGGGCGATATAGCCCTGACGGAACAGCGTTGTCGTTCCCATGCCGCGCCAGCCGTCGTTCCTGACCAGAAACTTGCGCTCAATTTCCTGCTGCTTCATGCGCTTTCGCTCCTTTTCATTCCCCGCCGGACACTCCGGCCCGGCCGGAGGTCCTGTACCGCCATAAAAAAACGGGGCGGAAAGCTGTGCTTTCCGCCCCGCGTACATTCATGCAGAATCAGTGATTAGTCGTTGAACTTCTGCTTGAGAAGGTCACCGAGGGTCTGGCTGATGCTGTTGTCGCCGGAATGGTAATCCTTGGGCTTGCGGCGTTCTTCATCGTCCTTGATCTGCTTGATGGAGAGGCCGAGACGGCGTTCATCAGCGGAAACATGGATGATCTTGGCCTGGACCACGTCGCCTTCCTTGTAGAGTTCGGAAGGAGACTTCACCTTCTTGCCGAGTTCGGTCACATGGATGAGGCCTTCGATGCCTTCTTCCACTTCAACGAACAGGCCGAAGTCGGTCACGTTGGTCACGGTGCCGGTGATGATGTTGCCCACAGGATAACGGGCAGGCACGGTGCTCCAGGGATCTTCGGTAAGCTGCTTCATGCCGAGGGTGAACTTTTCGTTCTCCTTGTCCACGGTAAGGACCTTGGCCTGAACCACGTCGCCGACCTTGTACAGTTCGCCGGGATGACGCAGCTTCTTGGTCCAGGAGATGTCGGACACATGGATGAGGCCGTCGATGCCGTCTTCGATGCCGATGAACATGCCGAATTCGGTGATGTTCTTGATGACGCCTTCAATGACGGTGCCTTCGGGGAAGCGTTCACCGACGAGTTCCCAGGGATTGGGCTTGACCTGCTTCATGCCGAGGGAGATGCGCTTCTTTTCGCTGTCCACGCCGAGGATGACCACTTCCACCTCGTCGCCCTGATGCACCATCTGGGAAGGATGACGGAGCTTGCGGGTCCAGGACATTTCGGAAATATGCACGAGGCCTTCCACGCCGGGTTCGAGTTCCACGAACACGCCGTAGTCAACAAGGTTGGTCACCTTGCCCACATGGTGGGAGCCTTCGGGGAAGCGGGCGGTGATGTCCTGCCAGGGATCGGGCACAAGCTGCTTGAGACCGAGAGAAACCTTCTGGTTTTCCTTGTCGAAGGAAAGAACCTTGAGTTCCAGTTCCTGGCCCAGGGAGACCATTTCGCGGGGATGACGGATGCGCTTCCAGGACATGTCGGTGATGTGCAGCAGACCGTCGAGGCCGCCGAGGTCGACGAACACACCGTATTCGGTGATGTTCTTGGCCTTGCCCTTGACAATCTGGCCTTCGGCCAGGGTCTGGAGCAGAGCGGCGCGCTTGGTGTCGCGTTCCTCTTCGAGCAGCACGCGGCGGGAAACGATGACGTTGCTGCGGCGGCGGTTGATCTTGAGAACGCGGAATTCAAACTGCTGGCCGACCAGAGCGTCCATGTCCGGAACAGGACGGAGGTCCACATGAGAACCGGGCAGGAAGGCTTCCACTCCGCCGAGATCGACGGTGTAGCCGCCCTTGATGCGGCGGGTGATGGTGCCGGTGATGGTGCCGTTCTTTTCCAGCACGTCTTCGAGCTGGTCGAACAGCTGCATACGCTTGGCCTTGTCAAACGAAAGAGTGATGGTGCCATCCATTTCGTTCTTGCGGACAACGTACACATCGACGCGGTCGCCGACCTTGACCGTCATATTGCCCTGAGCGTCCCGAAATTCCTCAGCGGGGATCTGGCCTTCGGACTTGAAGTTCACGTCCACCAGCACAGTATCGTCGTCCACGCGCACGACTTCGCCCTTGACGATGGAGCCTTCTTCAAGGTCGCCCATGTCGGGGGTGAGATAGTCTTCAAGTGCGCTCGCAAAGCTCATTTCGGAATCGATTTGGTTTTCCATGTTTTCGGCAGTTGCCATACGGATCCTCCAACCTAACAAACAGATTTCCGCCCTCGTCGGGCAGGTCTCTCTACATAGCAGGAATGTCATGGATGCACAAGTTGTTTCTTCCCTCCTTCCCGGGAAAAACTCCTTTTTCTTGCATGTCAGCAATCTGGACGCAAGAAAGGAAAAATTCTACAATAAAACAAAGTAAAACACGCCATAAGCGATGCAAAAGGAACGTTCAGAAAGCATGGACAACGAAAGGGACACAAAGGCTCTGGCCGTCAGCAGGGCGGAATCGGGGCAGAAGCTCCTCAATTTTCTTCACCGGCGCGTCAACGCTCCCGCAGCCGACTTCCACCGCTGGATACGCACGGGGCAGGTACGGGTGAACGGCGCGCGGGCAAAGGCCTTCGACAGGCTGAGCGAGGGCGACATGGTCAGGGTTCCGCCCTTTGCCGAGCGTCTTCCGGCGGGAAGCGGCGTTTCTCCCTCGCCGGAAAAAAAGAAGCGCTCCCGGCTTACCGTCGTGTTTGAAAACGAGGACGTTCTTGTTCTGGCCAAACCTGCGGGGCTTCCCGTGCAGGGAGGCACCGGACACAAGGAAAGCGTGGCCTCCATTCTTGCCGAAGAACGTGCGGACGCTTCCTTCGTGCCCGCGCCCGTGCACAGGCTGGACAAGGACACTTCGGGGCTTCTCGTGGCGGGCAAGACCTACGCGGCCGTCAGGCTCCTCACCGACGCTTTTGCCGGAAGAGATACCGCGCGGCCGCGCAAGGAATATCTGGCCTGGGTGGAAGGCCGCTGGATGCAGGATGGTCCCGTGGAGCTTCGGGACAATCTGGTCAAGGACCGGCGTGAGCAGCGCATGAAGACCTTTTCGGCGGATCCGGCAGGCACAGAGGCCAAGGAAGCCCGCTGTACGGCAAGAAAGCTTGCGGAGCGCGTCATTCACGGCAGGCAGTACTCGCTTCTGCTCATTCATCTCATCACCGGACGCACGCATCAGATACGTGTGCAGCTCGCCTCCCGGGGACACGCCGTTGCGGGTGATCCGTGGTACGGCACGAAAGATGAAAATCCGCGCGAATCCCTGAAGCTGCACGCTTTCCGTCTCTCCCTTCCCGTGCCGGACGGAAAACGCCTCGACTTCGAACTTGCTCCGTCCTGGAAGGGGCCGTGGGCCTGGAAGGAAGATCAGCTCCGTTTTGCCTCTCCCTCCGACTGAGGCCGCAGGACAATGCATGATGCGGCAGACTCCCTTCACGGCCTCCAGAGACCTGCGCGCAGGACCTGTTCCGCATTCAGAGGCCTCACCATGTCTCCCGATGCGGGGAGAGCTGTCGCCGTCAGGGGAGGGTCAGGGAACGGTGCGCACCGTCACCTTCTGTGAGGACGCCCTACCCCTATCGTCCACCACTCTGAGCTCGTGCACGCCTTCTTCCGGCTGCCAGATCAGCGTTTCTCCCGGCGCACAGCGCCCGATGAATCTGTCCTTCACGAACCAGAACACGGCCCCGGCGTCGGCGTCGGCTCCGGCCGTAAGCGGGATCCCGCTCTTTTCCGGATCGGAAAGACTGCGGCGGTACGTCACGCCGTCCCGGGGAGAAATCACGCGGGGAGGCGCTCCGGGCTCAGGCTGCGCTCCGCAGCCCGGACCGAAGGGCGGCGGGGAAGGCTTGACCACGCCCGCACGCAGAAACTGCGCGCGCAGATCGGAAGGCCAGAACTCCCACACCACCTCTTCCGTGCGGCCCGGTACGGCCGTGCAGGCCCGAAGCCCCGTGTCCCTATCGATGAGTATGGTGCGGAACACCCCCGAAGAGCGGGTCGGCGAGCGTCCGGGAATATACCAGGTGTCCACGACCTCATCGCACAGGGAGGTGTCGATGTCGCCCGTGGCCGCACATACCTTTTCCCTCGTGATGTTGAGTCCTTCCTGCTGATGCGGCACAAGATCGGCAAAGGAGCGTTCCGAGGACGCCACGGCCTGAGCGATGTCGGCAAAAAGAGGAGCCGCCACCTCACCGCCCACAAGAAGAGGGTTCGGCGTGTTGTCGAAGTTGCCCGCCCATACCACCAGGACGTAGGGACCGGCCACGCCCGCCGTCCACGCGTCACGAAAACCGTTGGACGTGCCCGTCTTGAAGCGCAGGGGCACGGGCCCCGAGGAAGAACGCACGAAGTGCGCGCCGTCCTCGAGCATGCGCAGGGTGACGATGGCCGCTTCCGGCGAAAGCAGCGGTACGGCCTGCCGCATCGGCTCTCCCGCGGCAAGTCTGGGCTCGCGCCAGACGCCACGGTTGGCAAGCATGGCATAAAGCCCTCCCAGCTCGCGCATGCTCACCTCCGCCCCGCCGAGCACGAGGCTGAGTCCGTAATGCTCCTCGGAAAAGGGAAGCTCCACGCCCGCTCTTTTCAAAAAACCGTACAGCCCCGGCCTGAGCCTTGCCGCCAGCGCTATGGCGGGAATGTTGCGGCTTGAACGCAGAGCCTCCTCCGCGGGCAGCGGACCGCGGAAGACCCGGTCAAAATTTTCAGGGTCGTATCCGCCGAAACTGCGGGGGGAATCCTCCAGTATCGTACGCGGATGAATAAGCCCCTGATCGAGGGCCATGCCGTAGATGAAGGGCTTGAGCGTCGAGCCCGGGGAACGACGCGCCCTCGTGCCGTCCACCTGCCCGGCAATGTCGCTGTTGAAAAAGTCCGCCGAACCGGCCAGCGCACGGATCTCCATGCTCGGCCAGTGGATGAGGAGTGCGGCGGCATTGGTAATGCCGTAACGCCTGCCGCGGGCGGCAAAGCCCGCCAGAGCGCGTTCCAGAAGACTCTGAAGTCTCCGGTCGATGAAGGAGCGCACGGGCTTTCCGCCCCGTGAAAAAGGCAGAAGCTCGCTCGTCAGGTGAGGAGCCTTAAAGGGAAGCGAAGCGGGCCCGTACACCCGCAAAGGAGGCATGTTCTCCCGGTCGGCCATCAGGCCCGCATGAGGCCCTGCGGCATCTTTCTGCCCGCCGGGCAGAAAAAGGCGCGCCACTCTTGCACGGGCGGTCTCAAAATCAGGGCCGTTCAGAGGGGACCTCCGCACGGGATTCTGCGGAACCGCGGCAAGCGCAAGACTCTCCGAAAGAGAAAGTCTGGAGGGCGGAACATGAAAGTAGATGCGCGATGCGGCTGCTATGCCTTCGACATTGCCCCCGTAGGGCGCAAGGTTGAAATACGCCTCAAGTATCTCCTCCTTGTCGTAGTGCCGTTCATACTGAAGCGCGCGGATCATCTGCACGAGCTTTCCGGAGACCGTGGTCGTCGAGAGCCCGAGCCGAAGACGCGCCACCTGCATGGTGATGGTGGAGCCTCCCATGCGCCTCGAGCCGCCGAGCATGGCCATGCCCGCTCTCAGAAGCGAAAGAGGATTCACGCCCGGATGACGGTAAAAATGACGGTCCTCGTACAGAAGCACGGCGTTCACGGCTTCGGGAGCCACGTCGTGCAGCGACACCCTGAGCCGGTATTTCTCGTCGGCTGCAAGTCCCATGCGGAGCAGCTCTCCCTCCCTGTCGAGCACCAGGGAGGAAAATTCCACGCCGTCCAGGAGCGGAGGCTTCGGGCTGAACGTCAGCCAGAGCCCGAAGAGAAGCACAGGCGCCGCCGCCAGCGCCAGCATCAGTTTTCCGGCCTTGAGGCGCACTCTCATCTCCCGTATCCGCCTTCCTCCCGAAGGAAGAAGGCAATCGTCGTCATTCCACAGTGATGCTTCCGCCGGACGAATACGCGCGGATGCCGGAATCATACATGGCTTCCGCATGAACGGGCGGCAGCGCATAGCGTCCCCTGTTCACCGCCCGTATGCGAAAGGTGAACGTGGAAGGTTCCGTATCGAGCGACGTAAAGAAGATCATGCGGTCTTCCCTGCGGTCGGAAATCACGTCCCCGGATTCGTCCGCAGAGGCCGTCCCGGACGAAAGGGAGGAGGAAAGATCCATTTCAAAGCCGCCGGGAAGAAGGTCCACCACGGCAACATGTTCCAGAGGGCCGCCGTAGGATCTTGCCGACACCTGAACCGTGACCACGTCTCCCGTCTTCACCGTCGTCACGGCATTGCCCTCGGCGTCAAGGTATCGCCGCGTTATCTCCATGCCCTCGGAAAGCGTCCCTTCCAAAGGTCTGCGGTCAAAGCCCTCGTCGGACACTTCAAAGTACAGCGTCCGTCCGTTTTCAGACATGCCGAGGGCATAGGACGCGCAGCCCGGCGCAGAAAGCGTGAGCATATCCTCAACGCGCACGGGCTGAAGCTCTCCCTTTTCAAAGCCCGGCTGCATGGCCGCGCAGACAAGCGACACGCCTTCGGGGATCGGGGCCGCCTTCCCCATGTCGAGCAGGGCGCGCACGGCAAGAGCGGCGGAAAGCGTCACGTATCGTCCCCCGCCCGTGGCATCGAAAAGTTCTCCGGCAAGTTCCTCACGCAGATCCTCGAGCCTGTCCGGGAACTGTCTCGCCAGAACGGAAGCGCGCAGACTGAGCGAAGAGAGCGCATCAAGTCCTTCCCCTCGGAATTCCGGCCCCGGTCTGCGGTACATCTCCACGAATCTCTGCGCGTCGCTCTTCATGCGCATGACGGCGCAGGAACCCGCAATGAGCGTCGAGGTCACATCCTGCCGCCAGGAGGGAAAATCCTCTTCCAGACGACTGACCAGCGCTTCCAGCGCCTGCGTGGTGATGCGTCCCTCGCGCGTGAGCACCCAGAGCGCGTATGCCTGCACCCTGCCCTCCTCCAGCGAGGACGGAACCCTGTCCGCAGCCTTCTCGAGGGCATTGAACACGTCGGCAAGAAGGCCTCCCGGCAGATCGGCCCCGCCTTCCCTCATGGTCAGAAGAAAGTCGGCGGCATAGGCCGTGACGAGAAGATCCGGCTCGCCTCCCGGCCACAGGGACACGCCTCGCCACGACAGCGACGACTCGATGACGCTCAAGGCGTCGTCGAGCCTCTCGCGCATGATGCGCTTCACCTCCTGCTGCGGCCGTCCGTCGGCAAAAAGCGCAGGCCTTCGCAGAAGCAGGGCGCAGGGCATGGCCCGGCTGATGCGCTGTTCCGTGCACACATAGGGATAGGAGTCGAGATAGCGCACCAGACCGCGCAGCGCGGGCAGCGGCAGCGCCGATACCGACGCCGACCCTCTGGCTCCGTAAGGATAGATCTCGCGTCCCGTGCTCAGGGTCATCGGCGAGGAGGCCGTGCCGAGCACAAGACTCCCCCGCAGAGGCGAAGACGGACGGACGGAAAGAGACGCCTTGCGCCGCACCTCCACGCCGTCGCCCGAAAGCGTGAACTCAAGCTCCGCATTTCCCGGCGCATCCGCCGCCTGAACCCTGAAGGTCAGCACCCTTTCCTCTCCCGCCTCCAGCGTGATGTCGGAAGGCGGAAGATCCACAAGCCGCAGCGCCGGCCCGGCCGCAAGAGAAAGCGCGGCGCGAAGGCTTTTTCCGGTATTGTTGGCCACGGCCACGGAGGCCTCGAACTCGTCCCCGGGAGAGGCCAGGACCGGAAGCTGCGGCGTGACGACCACAGGTCCCTGCACCACGACGCCGGCGTCGGCGCTTCCCGCGGCCTCCGGCGAGGCCGCCACGGCCATGACGCGCACCGTGCCGCTGTAGTAGGACGGAGAAGGAATGTCAAAACGGTTCTCCCCTTCCTTCACCTCCACAAGACCGGAACACCAGTAAAGAGGCGGCTCGCCCCTGCGTCTGAAGGGATTGTGGAAGCGACCTTTGGCCATGGCCATGCCGCCGCCGAAGGCGGGGATACGGAAGGTGCCGTGCTCGGGCATGAGCAGATCGAACATCTGCCTGGTTTCCACCTCGAGCGCCCTGTCGTTCAGAAGATGGCGCAGCGGGTCGGGCGTGGGAAAGGCGGTAAGACGAAGCACGCCCTCATCCACGGCAAAGACCAGCGCTCTGCCTGCCCGGGAGGAGGTCAGCACCGCCGGAATCGTTCCGCCGGGCCGCACCGTCTCTTCCGGCACGTTCAGCATAAGTTTCATGTCGCGCCGCTCCACGTTCACGGAAACAGGCTCCACGGCAAAGACATACGGATTCATGAAGGCATCGCGGGACGAGAGGGAGCGAACAAGAGAAACGCTGACATAACCGCGGCCCTCAAAATCGCGGGGCACCGGCACTTCCTGCACGCTGTCCCCGGCAGGCGCATGGAACCAGCGCCACGAAACCACGCTGTCGCGCTCGAGCGTGATGAGTCCCGTGCCTTCGTACGGCGAGGACAAAAACGCCCGCACCGTATCCCCGGAGGCCAGCGAGGAGCGGTCGAGGTGCATTCTCAGGGAGCCGGACGGCATACTGGAAAGAGAGGCAAGACGCAGGTCCGAATTTCCGGCCACGGTAAAGGGCACGGAAGCCATGACCTCCCCGCTTTTTCCCCGCACCTCAAGCAGAAACTCCCCGCACGTGCCGGTGGGGATCGTCCAGTTCGCCCGTCCATCGCTGCCGAAGGACACCTGTGAGGATGAAATCACGCTGTCCACAGGCGTATCTTCGTAGCGGTAACGGCCGTCCCTGTCCGTGACGAGCGAGGTCACATAGCGCCTTGCCGACACGCGGAACGAAAGCTCCCCGGGATCTGCGGGAACGAGATCGGAACCGAGCGCCACGAAATCCAGCGCCGCCCGGCTCCCCTGAGGAATGAAGCTGAGATTGCCGCCCGTGCCGGAAGGCCGGAAACCGAGGACCCGGCCGACGGGAGAAACGAGGAACTCCTTTTCCTCGGACACGGCACGCCCGCCGCCGGGCTCGAAGCCCTCCACCAGAAGACGACAGTGAAGCGTGCCGCCGCGAAGCTTTTCAAGCGGCAGCGGCAAGAGCGCCCGGCCTTCCGCATCGGTGCGCACTTCGCCAAGCTCCAGCGTGATCGGAGACCCCTTGTAGGGCACGGCGTCATGGAACGAAAAATCCTGATAGCCCGCAAAGGAAAGAGGCGCAGACCACACCGAAAGCTGACCGCGCACACGGCGATCCGCTGCCGGCGTGCCGAAAAGATTGCGGAGCGACACCTGCACGGACGCGTCGGATGCCTTGAGCCAGCCTCTGCCGGGTTCTGGCGAAAGAGCCAGGGAAAGCGCCATGGTGTCGGGCTGAAACTCCTCCACACTCACGGTTGCGGAGCCGAGCACCACGTCCATGCCCCGTCCGTCCGGCATGCGCACGTCGAGCCGGTATCGCCCGGCGGCCGCGCCTTCAGGAGCCCTCCAGCTCATCTGTGCCATGCCGTCCGCCCCGACCGTGAACATGCGCCGGAACACCGTGCGCTCGGCAGGATCCACAAGCTCGGCAAAGAACGGCATGTCGGAAGGCAGGACCTTCCAGTCGCCCCGGCGCAGGATCATGCCGAAATGGAGCGTTTCCCCGGGACGGAACATGCCCCGCCCGCTGAACACATAGGCGTTCATTCCGTCGGCCTGACTGACCTGTCCCTGCGTGGCAAAACGGGACAGATCCACGGTGCGGCTCTCGTCCCAGAGGGGCATCCAGGCCATGTCTCCGCCTTCCTTGCCCTTCACGACGGCCGTCACGGCCACAGGTCTGCGCTCCCGAGCAAGACCGGAAACGGACGGCAGAAAGGCCCGGCCTCCGGCATCGGTCACGGCCTCGGCCACGGAAAGACCGTTGGCGCCAACAATGCTTATTTTCGCTCCGGACACGGGCTTTCCGCCGGAAAGCGAACAGACGAACACGTCGCGGCCTCCCGCCGCACCCTCCTTGACGATAAGTCCGAGGTCCGTCACCAGCACAAAGCGCCCGGTCTGCGCCACCTGTTTGTCCCCGTCCATGCCGACAAGCTCGATATAGGCAAGGCCGTGACCGTTCCTGAAAAGCTTCGCGGCGTCGAGCACGGAAAACTGCGGCACGCCCGGATCGGTGCGCTGGAGGGAAATGCTCCCTTCCGCCGTGTCCGACAGCATGTCGAAGGGAATCTCCGAAGAGGAAAAGGGAGAAGGATGGGCCGCCAGGATTCCGAGATACGCATCCAGAACGCGCGAAGCTCTCCAGCGTATGGAGGTCAGGCCGCTCGAATGTATGTCCAGTCTCCGTCCGCCGCCGAGAGCCAGCACGTTGCCGGGCTGAAGGAAATCGAGTTCCGGCGCAAACGGCGCGGCATGAAAGACCTCGCGCCACGGAAAGGCCAGCGTAAAGTCGGCGGACGGCCCGAAGCCCTGCGGAAGATGGAAAAGAAGATAGCTGCCCGGCTCCGTCTTCAGGCTGAAGCTCATCTTTCCGGAGGGCACGTCGGCCTGCTGCAGAGGCGTGAGCGTCACGGGCACGGCCCGGGAGAGCGTCTCGTCGTCGATGACGGGCGCAGCCGTCCACACCGTGGAGGACACGGCCGTGCTGTTCTGCGTGCGGGGAAGCCGCAGCACCTTCATGGCGCGGAGCAGATCATCCGGCCGCACAAGCAGACTCGTCTCCAGCGAAAGACGGTACTCCCCTGCCAGATTCTCATCTTTTGAAGGCTCAAGAGAGGCCTTCGTCACCGTAAAGATTGTGTCCGTACCGGGTGCGGTCACCTGACAGGCGGCCTTTTCCCGGCCCTGGGGCACGCTCCAGCGCGTCCCCATGGGACGCACTTCCCCGGCGACGCCGGGCAGAGAGAACGTGACCACGGAAGGCTTCCTTCCCAGGGAAAGAATACGGGCCCGGACAAGACATGTCCCATCCTCGCCCCAGAGAAACTCCGGCCTGCCAAGCTTCAGCGCGTCGTCGGAAACATCAAGGCGCGCGTCGCGCTCGATCACGGCCCGGTCCGGCGGCGTGGTAAAGGCCATGTCGAAGGAAACGGCCCTCTCGCCGTCAAGATCGGGATCCACCCATACCTGCCCATCCAGGCGGACAAGCGCAAGAGGCGGCGTGGCAAAGCCCGCACGCGAAGACGTGAGCTTCACCCGGGCAGGCAGCGGCATATCCTCCAGCACAAGTTCGAAGTTCCGTCCCGCAGGCCACGGCTTCTTCGGCTGGAAGGAAAGCGTTCTGCCGTCGTCCCAGCGCCATTCTCCGGGAAAAGCCGGCTCGAGACGCACGCCGCGCACGATCTCTCCCTCTCTGCCGGGAGAAACGAAGCAACGTCCCGCCCACTCATCTCCGTAGGCCTTCCGGCACAGCGGCTCGTCGGCGTCAAGATATGCCCGAAGCGGAGCGTCTCCTTCCAGCGGAACCGTCAACACGGGACGCACGAAGGCCGGTGATATTTCAGAAGCGCCGAGAGCGGCAGCGGCCACGGACCAGAGAAGCAGAAAGAAGACAAGGGTGACCCGGCAGCGCATGGGCATCCTCCAGAGACAGTTTTCTCCACCATAAAGGACTTCTTTGTGCCCGACAAGAAAGGAAATTTCCCTTCGGTCGAAAACGAGTCGAAAAACGCCGCCGCATCGGGACACGGCCCGGTGCCGGACTTTGCCGCCCGGTCTTCTTCTGCGGCAGAGGCCGCCGGATACCGCTCCGAAAACAAAAAAGCTCTGCCCTCGAAAAGAGGAACAGAGCTTTCGGATGTTCTTTCCGGACTGCCGGAAAGGCCTAGAACATGCCGGGCAGATGGATGCCGCCGGAAATGTTGGCCATCTCGCGGTCGAGGTTGGCGCGGCCGATGCGCACGGCCTCGTTCACGGCCGTGATGATGAGATCCTGAAGCATTTCCGTGTCGCCGCTTTCCAGCACCGACTTGTCGATGGTGATGGACTTCATTTCCTGACGGCCGTTCATGA
>CAJJMX010000007.1 GCA_905192935.1 uncultured Mailhella sp. | reverse complement strand
GGTGCTTTCCCTTGTTTGCTGTGCGGCTCTGGCCGTGCCTGCGCAGTCCATGGCCGAAATGCTGGTGGAGCTTCCCGCGCCGCAGAAGACGGGAGGACTTTCCATGCTGGAGTGTCTGGCAAAAAGACATGTGGAGCGCCGCTTCGATTCCCGGCCGCTGCCCATGCAGGAAGTGTCCAATATCCTGTGGGCTGCCTGCGGCGTGAACCGCGAGGACGGCAGGCTCACCGTTCCTACGGCCATGAACTACCAGCGCATAGGCGTGTACGCCGTGCTGCCGGACGGCGTGTATCGCTACGATGCGGGACAGAACGTACTTGAGCAGGTGCTTCAGGGCGATTACCTGAAGCAGTATGACAACGGTGCGCCCATGGTGCTTCTGCATGTGGCGCAGGAGAGCGATCATTACTCCCCCTTCCACATAGGTTCCATGTACGAAAACGTGGCGTTGTACTGCGCTTCCGCCGGGCTTGCCAACGTGATGAAGGCGCAGGAAACGAACAGGCTCGACGGAAAGCTTCCTCTGCCTGAGGGCTGGAAGGTGTACATGATTCAGCCCGTGGGATATCCTGCGAAGTAGCTTTGCCGGAACGTTTGTCGTCCGCGGTGATCTTTGCGTCTGCGTTCCTCCGGGAAAAGCGACAGCTCCGGACAGAAAAGGAGCCCCGCGGCCTTTCTTCAGGTTGCCGCGGGGCTTCGTTATTTTCCTGGGAAGACGCAGACGGGGGAGGGAGTTTCCCTCTGCGCTTTTCAGTATCGGGCGAGAATGTTCAGAAGAGCCTGCACGCCCGCCTCCATGTCCTTGGGCGAGGCGTACTCTTCCGGGCAGTGCGACACGCCGTCCCGGCAGCGCAGAAAGATCATGGCCATGGGCCAGACGCGGGACATTTCCGCGGCGTCGTGTCCGGCTCCGCTGGAGAGCATGGGACAGTCGCCCTGCACGGCGGTGACGGCCTCGGAGACCTGACGGACGAGGGCGGGGGAACATTCGGCCAGAAGAGATTCGAAGAACGGGGCGTACAGGAAGGTGAGTCCCCTTTCCCGGCAGATGCGTCCGGCGGATTCGAGCATGGCGTCGAGCGCTTCGTTCAGCTCCTCGGTGCGGCAGGAGCGCACGTCGAGCCGCAGATCTATCTCGGCGGGAATGCAGTTGGCCGTGTTGGGCGTGCAGGTGATGTAGCCCACGGTGCAGTACAGGGAATCGCCGTATCTTTTCGCGATCTGCTCCAGCGAGGATATGACCGCGGCCGCGCCCATCATGGGATCCTTCCGGCAGGACATGGGAATGGTGCCCGCGTGTCCGGTCTTGCCGATGATGCGGATGTTGAAGCGGCGGGAGCAGTTGATGCCCGTCACGGCTCCGAGCGGTCTGTCGTGCTTTTCCAGAAGGATCCCCTGCTCGATATGCAGCTCGATGTAGCCGCACAGGCTTTCGGGCGCCATGCGCGCCTCGTCCACGGCGTCGGGGTCCAGACCGAAGTCCAGCATGGCCTGACGCAGGGTCGTGCCGTCGGCGTCCACGGCGTCGAACCATGCCTTTTCCCAGAGACCGGCAATCGCGGCGCTGCCCAGATAGGTGACGCCGAAGCGCGCCCCTTCCTCGTCGGCAAAGCCTGCGACTTCCACGGAGTGCCGGGGACGACGGCCCTGCTCGTGCAGACGGGCCACGGCTTCAATGGCGGCAATGACGCCGAGCGTGCCGTCGTAGGCTCCCGCTTCCACCACGGTGTCGAGATGGGAGCCGAGCATGATGGCCGGAAGCGAGGGATCGGAGCCTTCCAGACGGCCGCGGATGTTTCCGGCGGCGTCTTCATGCACGCTCATGCCCGCCTGCTTCATCCAGCTTCCCACAAGGGCGTTGGCCTTCTTGTGTTCCGGCGTGAGGTAGAGTCTGGTCACGCCTTTTTCCGTTCTGCTTATGCGGGCAAGCTCCGCCAGCCTTTCGGCGACGCGCGTCATCGCCTGTGCGCTACTTGTGTTCGTCATAGTAGTCCCATGCCCCCTGTACGGCCTTGCCTTCGGGAATGTGCAGTCCCAGTCTGACGAGCACGGCCTCAAGCGCGGCCAGCGTCGTCAGCACGCAGTCCTTGCGCGCGTTGTATCCCATGGTGCCTATGCGCCAGATGCGCCCCTTGAGAGGCCCGAAGGAGGAACCTATCTCGATGCCGAAGTCGGAAAGCAGCATGCTGCGCACCTGTTCGCCGTCCACGCCCGAGGGGATCTCCACGCCGAGGACGTTGTTCATCTTGTGCTTCATGTCGCCGAAGGGCTGAAGTCCCATGGCCGTGATGCCGGCGAGCATGGCGTTTCCGTGGAGTCTGTGCCGCTCCACGGCATGGTCCACGCCTTCCTGACAGAGTATGCGCGCACATTCCCGCGCGCCGTACAGGGCCGTGGTGGCCTCGGTGTGGTGATTGAGCCGCTCCTCGCCCCAGTAGTCCATGAGCATGCAAACGTCGAAGTAGTTGGACCGGATGGGGACGTCGCTTCCGCACTCATGCGAGGCGGTCCTCACGCCTTCCTCCACGAGACGGCGGCGACGGCAGACTTCCACGAAGCGGGGACTCATGGTGACGGGAGACGTGCCGGAAGAGCCGGCAAGGCATTTCTGCAGACCGGCGGAAACGGCATCAAGGCCCCATTCGTCCGTTTTCAGGGTGTTGCCGCCCAGTGTGGCCGTGGCGTCCGTATAGAAGAGCACGTCGTAACGGCGGCAGATGTCCCCGAGCTCCTCAAGAGGCTGGGCCATGCAGGTGGACGTGTCGCCGTGCACGGTGAGCAGGATGCGCGGACGTACCTTGCGGATCGCATCCTCCACTTCGTCGGGGGAGAAGATTTCTCCCCACGGACGTTCCAGCGTGTGCAGCTCTGCGCCGCATCGCCGGGCGATCTCACACAGCAGCAGGCCGAAGCGTCCGGCCACGGTGACGAGGACCTTGTCTCCGGGACGTATGGAGGAAACGAGCAGCGCCTCTATGCCCGCCCGGGACGTGCCGTCCACAAGGAAGGTCTGCGCGTTGGCGGTCTGAAACACTTCGCGGTAGAGCGCCATGGTCTCGTTCATGTATCCCGTCATGACGGGATCGTACTGGCCTATGAGCTGGGCGCTCATGGCGCGGAGCACTCTGGGATCGGCGTTGATGGGACCCGGGCCCATGAGCAGACGGGCCGGAGGATTGATCTGATCGTAGTGCATGTCGAACATGTTGCCTCTGTGCGTTGGAAGGTTGCGGCGGGCCGCAGGGCCCATGGTTGTCGAAAGAAGGGAAAAAGCGTCTACAGGCCTGCGCGGGCGCGGGAAATGAACTGCTCGAGTTCCGGGGTCTGCGGATGACGGAACAGCTCTCTGGCCGGGCCTTCCTCATGGATCTTGCCCTTGTGCATGAACACGACCCGGTCGGCGACATCGCGGGCGAAGGCCATTTCATGCGTGACGAGAACCAGAGAGAGACCTTCGCCGGCGAGCTGTTCCACGACCTTGAGCACTTCGCCCACGAGTTCGGGGTCGAGGGCCGAGGTGATTTCATCGCAGAGCAGCATGCGCGGCTTCATGGCGAGAGCGCGGGCTATGGCCACGCGCTGCTGCTGGCCGCCGGAAAGGCCGGATGGATAGTAGTCCATGCGGTCGCCGAGTCCCACCTTGGCGAGCATTTCCTCGGCCAGCGTCCGGCACTCCTTTTCCGGCAGATTCAGGACCAGCCGGGGCGCGAGCATGACGTTCTCCGCGGCCGTGAGATGGGGAAACAGATTGAACTGCTGAAAGATCATGCCGATGTTCCGGCTGATCTCTCGGGCTTTTTTTTCGTCGGAGGTGATCAGCATGTTGCCGAAGCGTATCCAGCCTTCCTGATAGTCCTCGAGACCGTTCATGCAGCGCAGGAGCGTGGACTTGCCCGAGCCGGACTGGCCGATGATGGCCACGGATTCTCCCTGCTGTATGTTGAGGTCGATGCCTTTCAGGACATGGTTGTCACCGTAATATTTCTGCAGACTGCATATGGTCATGATGTTCATCGCGAGGTTCCTTCGAGACGGCGTGCGAGACGGGAAAGGGGAA
Source organism: uncultured Mailhella sp. (assembly GCA_905192935.1). Taxonomy (GTDB): domain Bacteria; phylum Desulfobacterota; class Desulfovibrionia; order Desulfovibrionales; family Desulfovibrionaceae; genus Mailhella. The sequence continues at coordinate 16,288 of CAJJMX010000007.1, read as the reverse complement.
AGCAGAGAAGAAAGTAGCCGAGGGCGAGCAGGCCGTAGATCTTGAACGGTTCAAAGGTGGCGTTGGTGAGCACCATGCCGACCTTGGTCATTTCCTCAAAGCCGATGACCGATGTCAGGGAGGTGTTCTTGATGAGCTGCACGATGAATCCCACGCTCGGGGCGGCGGCGAGCCGGACGGCCTGAGGCATGACGACGTGCATCATGGTCTGCGGAAACGACAGTCCGAGCACGCGGCAGGCTTCCCACTGTCCGCGGGGCAGGGAACGCACGGCGCTGTACCAGATGTCGAGAAGGTAGGCCGAAGCGTAGAGGATCAGGCATACGCTTGCGGCCGTCCAGGGACTGACCTCGATGCCCACGAGGGGAAAGGCGAAGAACACCAGAAACAGCTGCATGAGAATGGGCGTGCCCTGGAACAGGTTGACGTACAGGGAGATGGCCCGGTTTACGCGGGCGCCGCAGGTCAGCCTGAGCGTGAGCAGAATCATGGTGAACAGCGCGCCTCCGCCGAGGGCCACCAGAGAGAGAGCCAGCGTCCAGCGCATGGCGAAGAGCAGATTGCGGATGATGTCCCACAGTGTGAATTCCATCATCATGATCAGTTCCCCCTGAAGAGATATTTGCCGAGTCCCAGCATGGCATGGCGCATGACGACGGCCAGAAGCAGATAAAGCACGGTCGCGGCCATGTAGGATTCAAAGGAAAGGAACGTGATGGACTGCGTGTAGCTGGCGGCATAGGTCAGGTCTTCGCAGGATATCTGCGAGATGACGGCGGAACCGAGCATGACCAGAACGCACTGTCCGACTATGGCCGGGTAGACCTTGCGTATGGCCGGAGGAAGCACGACCTTCCGGTAGGCCTGCCACTTGCTCAGACCCAGCACACGGGCGGCCTCCCACTGTCCCTTGGGCGTGACGGCGATGGCCGCCCGGACGATCTCCGTGATGTAGGCGCCGAGATTGACGATGAGGGCCAGAAGCGCCGCAGGTTCGGCGGCCAGATGTATGCCGAGTTCCGGAAGGCCGAAGAAGATGAAGAAAAGCTGGACGAGAAAGGGCGTGTTGCGGAACAGCTCCACATACGCGGTCCAGACCTTGTAGAGAAGATTTTTTTTGCCGTTGCGCACGATGCCCCCGATGATGCCGAGGGCGATGCCGCCCACCGTCGCCGCGACGGCCAGCTCCGCCGTGAGGGCAAGACCGGAAAGAAAGTGCTGGGCATAATCGGCCAGCCCTTGAAAATTGAGAACGTAAGTGGCCATGGTGAATCCTGAAAATGCAGGGCGTCCGCTGCATCCCTGGCGGAAACGTGCCGTTTCCGGAAGAAAACCAATGTCTGCAGACGGACGCGCCGGGAGAAGAACGGGCCGGTCAGGAGGAAGGGACCGCCCGTCCGTCATCCGGTGCAGCCGAGGAGAAAGCTGCATCCGGACGACGTTCAGGTGCTTTGGGGAGAAACGGCGTGCGGATGCGCCGTCTTCGTTTTCTGGTAAGCTCCGGGAGAGGGATGCCCGCGCCGTCAGGCCTTTCCGTCATCCCGGAGCTTCGGAGTTCCGGTGATCTGCAGAGGCTGAGGAAAGAGCAGACGAATGTGCTGCGTTTCCGAAGCCTCGGACGGCATTGTCCTCAGATTTCCGGTTCCTGGTGAATCATGTCGGCGGGAAGGGGAACGCCGAGATACGTTTCGGACAGGCGGTTCAGCGTGCCGTCCTCGAAAGCCTTGGTGATGCCCTTGTTCAGTGCGGCCTTCAGTGCGGGTTCATTCTGACGAAGGCCCACGAAGTTGGGAGAATTGCGCAGATTGAACTTCAGCTCGGGACGGCGGTCGTCCTTCATGCGCATGCGCAGGGCGCCTGCCACGAAGTTCAGCGTGCAGATGAATTCGGTCTGGCCGGACAGGTATGCCTGACTCGTGGTGTTGGTGTCTTCGTATCTCTTGCAGGTCACGCTGTCGTCGATGAGTTCGGTGAGCAGCTGATCCTCGATGTTGCCGCGCGTCACGCTGACGCTGTGCCCCTTCAGATCCTCGGGCTTTTCGACCTTGATGGATTCGGGACCGAACACGCCGAGGTAGGTGGGAGCGTAGGCCATGGCGAAATCTATGGCCTTGAGGCGCTCGGCCGTCTTGCCGAGCGTGGAGATCACGATGTCCACCCTGCCGCTCTGAAGAAAGGCGATGCGGTTGGCGCCCGTGGCCGGAACGAGCTCGCACTTCACGCCGAGATCCTTGGCCAGATACTGCGCCATTTCCACATCGTAGCCGCGCATCTTCATGTCCGGCCCCACAAAGCCGAAGGGCGGATAGTCCTGAGGGACGGCCACACGAAGGACGCCGCGGCTCTGTATGTCCGCCAGCTGATCGGCCTGCGCCGCGCCATGGAATCCGACAAGAAGCAGGAGCGATGCCGCAAGGGAGAGGATGTTGCGAATCTTCATGATGTTACCTCTTTGCTTTCAGATATTGTCGAGTCGTATCACTCATTGTTCACCCTTTTTTATGCAAGAGCTGTGCCACAATGAAAAAGAACAATGTTTTCTTGACAATAGTGAATCGACATGTCGTCGGATTACAAGAAAGACACCTCTTATGGAACGATATTGTCTCCTTGTGTTACATATTTGTCTTCAATGTCCGAAAAAAGAGCATGAAAAGGGGCTTCCCGGGACGTGCAGACCTCTGCGATACGGAAGAGAGCCGTCCCGGGACCGCGGACCGATGCAAAAGGGGAAAACCGGGAGGCGTCAGGCCAGATATGCGCCGAGGGGAAGTCCCTGCTTTCTCACGAAGGCGTGCAGACGCGAGGCCAGAGAAAGCAGCATGGGTTCGGAAAAGGCCGGCGCCGCCATGGTGACGCCGAAGGGCAGATCCGTATCGGTACCGGGCATGCGCGTCATGGCGGCGGGCACGGCGACGGCGCACAGGTCGAGGATGTTCATGAAGTTGGTGTAGCGGCTCATGTTCACGTTGGTGGACATGGGGTCGCGCCGGACTTCTTCAATGGTGTAGGTGGTCGGGGCCGTCGGAAGCAGGAAGATGTCCATGCGTTCAAAGTCCGCAGCCGCGAGGCGTCTGAGTTCCCGGGCGCGGTAAAGGGTGCGGAAGGTTTCCTCCGCCGTCCAGCGTGCCGCGCCGAGAATGATGTCGCGCACCACGGGCACGCAGTCTTCCTTGTGGGCGCGGACGAAATCGCCGAGAACGGCGGTCCGCTCGGACATGTAGGGACCGAAATACAGCATGTCCGCGGCCTCCTTGTACGGGGCGTAGCGCACGGTCACGCATCGGCCGCCGATGCTGCGCATGGTCTCCACGGTCCTTTCCCAGGCCTTTTCCCAGGCCTTGTTGCCGAGAAAGTCCAGAGAATCCAGAATACCGAAAGTGAAGGGAGCGTCTTCGGGCACGGACGGACGCTTCGGGGCCGTCCGGCTCCAGATGTCGTCGGGGTCGAAGTCGCCTGCCGTGCGAAGGACTTCGGCGGCGTCTTCGCTCGTCAGCGCGAGGATGGATACGCAGTCCAGCGAGGGACAGGCGGGAACCACGCCGCGGGAGGAAAGAAGACCGCGGCTGGGCTTGAGGCCCATGAGATTGTTGAGGGCCGCCGGAATCCGGATGGAGCCCGCCGTATCGGTGCCCAGACTGAAGCTGACGAAACCGCGGGCCACGGCGTGCGCCGAACCGGAACTTGAGCCGCCGCTGATGTACTCGGGATTGAAGCTGTTGGGACAGGCTCCGTAGGGAGAGCGTACGCCGACAAGTCCCGTGGCGAACTGATCCAGATTGGTCTTGCCCATGAGCACGGCGCCCGCATCGAGCAGACGCTGAACGACAAAGGCGGTCTTCCCGGCCGTGTACGCATAGGAGGGACAGGCTGCCGTGGTTTCCATGCCGGTCACGTCCATGTTGTCCTTGACGGCGAAGGGAATGCCGAAGAGCGGATAGCGCTCCGCCATATCTTCGGCATCAAGGCTTTCGGCCTCGGTCTTCAGAAATCTGGCTCTTGCTCGTATGTCCTGCTCCGGCACAAGGCTGATCCATACGCCCGGGGCCGAGCTTTGACGTATGCGGAGGGAAAGCGCCGCAAGACCTTCTTCCATGTCGGCGCCGTCTGCATACCAGCGGCGCACGGCGTCAAACGTGGGAACGGAGGGAAAATCTTTCATGGTCGGTCTCCTTGGGAGAGCAGCAACGTTTCGTTTGCTGGGAAAGGGGGAATCTTCGTCATGAAGGGCAGGAAAAAGGGGCAGTTCCGAGGAGCCCGGAACTGCCCCTGAACGGCAGGGAACACCGGGGAGGCGTTCCCTATGGGAGGGGGGTATGTTGTCGAAATATGGCCGCCCTGAAGGGACCCGCAGGATCTGTTCTTCATGCCCTGCGCATGCCGAGGAGGATGCCGGGCCGGGCGGAAAGGAAAGGAAGGCTGAAAAGCGTTGCAGAAAGTTTTTTTTGGGGGGGGGAGGGAGGACGGGAGACATCTCCCGTCCTCCGGGCTGCTTCCTTCCTGCGGGGAAGGAACAGGCGTATGCAGCCGTTCAGGAGAAAATCAGAGTTCGTCGCCGGTGCGGATTCTCCGGCTTTCGAGAACGTCCACGACATAAATGATGCCGTCGCCCTCATGGCCGGTGGTCGCGCCTCTCGACACGGCATCCATGGCCTTGTGCACGTCGTCTTCGTGCAGGCAGAGCTCTATGCGTACCTTCTTGAGCAGGGTCACTTCCGTGGCCACGCCGCGATACATTTCCACATAGCCCTTCTGGCGTCCCGAACCGAGGATGTTGGTCACGGACATGCTGTAAAGACCCTGGGCGTACAGTTCCTGCTTGACGGCGCCCAGGCATTCCGGGCGTATATAGGCAACTACGAGTTTCATGTTCTGCTCCTATGATGCTTGGTGTGGTCGGACTACTCGTTGGAGAAGATCTGGAAGCCGCTGTAAACATCGGTTCCGTGTTCCGTGATGTCCAGACCCTTGAGTTCCACTTCGCGGCTCACGCGCAGGCCGATGAGCTTGTCGGCAAGCTTGAAGGCGCAAAGTCCGGTGATGAAGGCCCACGCGCCCACGCTCACGGCGCCGAGCAGCTGGATGAGCAGCAGATGGAAGCCGCCGCCGTAGAGCAGACCGACGTTGGAACCGTAGCCGGGAGCGGCGAAGAGACCGACGAGCACCGTGCCGAGGAAGCCGCACACGCCATGGACGGAAACCGCGCCCACGGGGTCGTCGATGTGGAGCTTCTGGTCGACGAAGAGGATGGAGAGAACCACGACTATGCCGCAGATGATGCCGATGAAGATGGAGCCCACGGGGGAAACTTCAAAGCAGCCGGCGGTGACGCCCACAAGACCGGCCAGCACGCCGTTCATGGCCATGGAGGGGTCGGGCTTGCCGGTCATGAACCAGATGGTCAGCATGGCGGCGGCAAAGCCGGTGCAGGCGGAAAGGCAGGTGTTCACGGCGATGTAGCCCACGGTGCCGTCGGGAGTGGTGGTGGAGCCGCAGTTGAATCCGAACCAGGCGAACCACAGGATGAACACGCCGAGAGCAACCAGAGGAATGTTGTGGCCGGGAATGGCGAGGGACTTGCCGTCGGGGGTGTACTTGCCGATGCGCGGACCGACGCAGATGGCGCCGGCAAGGCCTATCCAGCCGCCCACGGAATGCACGACCGTGGAACCGGCGAAGTCGATGAAGCCGAGGCTTTCAAGCCAGCCCTTGGTATCGGCGAAAAGGCTGTTCCAGCACCAGCTGCCGCTGATGGGATAGATGAAGGCGCTCACCAGAATGGAAACCATGATGTAGGCCTTGAAGTCCGTTCTTTCCGCGATGCAGCCGGACACGATGGTGGCCGACGTGGCCGCGAACATGGCCTGGAAGAAGAAGAACGTCCAGGCCCAGCCGCCTTCGGGCGTGGTGGGATCAATGAAGCTCATGCCGAAGGAAGGCGTGCCTATGAATCCGTTGGACGCTCCGAACATGAGTCCGAAGCCGATGAGGAAGAAGAGCGGCGTGCCGACGCTGAAGTCCACGAAGTTCTTCATGAGAATGTTGCCCGCATTCTTGGCACGGGTGAGGCCGCATTCCACCAGGGCAAAGCCCGGCTGCATGAACATGACGAGCATGGCGCCGAGCATGGTCCATATGATATCGCCGTTCTGCTGGCTCAGGAAGGAAGGGGACTCCTCGGCAAGAGCCGTGCCGGGAACGAGCAGAGAAGTCATGACAAGGGCGGCCGCACCGAGCGGCAGCAAGGGCATTCGCCGAAAGGAAAGTCCTGTACGATTGAACATGGAAAAACCTCCTGTACGAGATGCCCTTTCCTGTGCAGAAATCGTGCCAAAATAAATTTTATTTTATATTTTACATAGATAAGAAAAAATGCCTCAGTACGGGACAAAAAATAAAACGTTTTTGTATCAGTATGTCTTCGGCGCATGTCCGGTCGTACAGCCGGCGATGAAAATATATATCAAGGAAAAACAGCAAATTAGAAAATGATGCCTGACTGATATGTATTTGTACCGGGCGGGGGCGGTCCGGAGGCGGCCGGGGACTGGATGGTCCGTGAGTCCTTTATGGGGAACGAAAGGAGACTCCGGGGCGGCCTTTCGGCGGATCTTTTTTGAATCATGGGAAATGATGCGGCTTTTTCCGGTCTTTTTCTGTGCCTTCAGAGGGGACGTGCCGGTCGGCCATGGTGCTGCCGCGGGGCATGAGGAGTCGTTTCATTTGTGTATCGAAGGGAAGATGTGACAGAGCAGCTCTGCGGTACGACTGAAGAACGATGCAGAAGTCCGTTGTTTTCGGCGCAGTTTTCTGCGGAACGCATGCGGCATGATGAAAAAAAAGAGCCCGGAGCCGTTCAGGCCCAGGGCTCTTTCGCTTATGAGGGAGGGTTGTCGCTATGCCCAGTGCACGAGGCCGGAGCGCATGACGTTGTCCATGGGATCGATGAAGGGCACCACGCGCACGCCGTAGGCGTGCAGACCGGTGACCCTGGCCTCGCAGGAGGCTTCATAGATGAGGCTGCCGTCTTCCTCGCCGGTGAGGGAGAGGTTCACGATCTGCGGTTCGTCGGTGAAGTTCATGCCGTCGGTGACGCCGAGAACGAACTGCACGAGCAGTTCCTCCTTCTTCATGTCGCCGGGGGTGAGGGTAAGCTTCACGGTGAAGGGCTTGCCGCAGTACACGGTGTCGCCGTCAAGGCCGGAGAGCTCGACGGACTGGATGGCCGTGGTATTGAAGCGGCCGGGAATGTTCTGCATCCATGCCGTGACGGCGCGGGCCTTGGCCTGACGGTCGGCGTCCATGGCCACGCCGCGGCGGGCGGCGGGGATATAGATCTTTTCCATGTAGTCGCGCACCATGCGGCGGCAGCCGTACATGGCGGTCAGGCTCTGCAGGGAGTTCTTGGACACGGCGATCCAGCCGTGAGGCAGGGCGTCGGAGTCGCGCCGGAAGAACAGCGGGACGACCTCGTTCTCAAGGATCTGGTACAGGCTGTCGGCATCGGCGTAGTCGTTCTGTTCTGCGGAAAGCGTGGCATAGGTGGCCTTGGGACCGATGGTCCAGCCGTTTTTGCCGTCGGCGCCTTCGACCCACCAGCCGTCGGAGATGCTGAGGTTGATGCCGCCGTTGACCGGCACCTTTTCACCGCTGGTGCCGCTTGCTTCATGGGGACGACGGGGGGTGTTGAGCCACACGTCGCAGCCGCGGGAGAGCAGGCGGGAGACTTCGAGGTTGTAGTTCTCCATGAAGAAGATCTTGCCGTAGAAGCGCGGATCGCGGGACCAGCGGACCACTTCCTCGATGAGCTCGATGCCCTTGCTGTCGGCGGGATGGGCCTTGCCGGCCATCACGAGCACGGTGGGACGGTCGGGATCGTTGAGCAGGCGGGCCAGACGGTCGGGATCGGCAAAGAGCATGGTGGCGCGCTTGTAGGGAGCAAAGCGCCGGGCAAAGCCGATGATGAGGGTGTTCTGAGTGAGGGCGGAGAGCCATTTCGTGCGCTCTTCTCCGGAAATGTCGGAGTAGGCGGAGCACAGGGGCAAACGCTCGCGCAAGGCGTCGATGAGGGCCTGCTTCTGGGCGCGGCGCGCGGCCCAGTATTCATCGTCCGGAATGGACTGCACCTTGTTCCAGGCGGGGTCTTCGGGCTTCAGATCCAGCCAGTTCGGTCCGAGGTAGTGGGTGAGCAGCAGACGGAAGGCGGGACCGACGTAGGATGCCGTGTGCACGCCGTTGGTCACGTGTCCGATGGGCAGTTCCGCTTCGGTAAAGCCCTTCCATATGTTGCGCCACATGCGGCGGGAGACCATGCCGTGCATGGCGCTCACGCCGTTGGCCTGAGAGGACATCCTGAGGGCGAGCACGGTCATGTCGAAGTTGTTGGGATCGCCGCCGTCCTGACGGCCGAGGGCCAGGAAGTCGTCCCATTCCAGACCGAGCATTTCCGCATAGGGCTGGAAGTAGCGGGCCATGAGATCCACGGAGAAGCGCTCGTTGCCGGCATCCACGGGCGTGTGCGTGGTGAACACGCAGGAGCTGCGCACGAGGGTCTTGGATTCTTCCAGGGTGAGGTCGTCGCCCTTCATGTGCTGACGCAGACGCTCCAGCACGAGGAAGGCGGAATGACCTTCGTTCATGTGCCAGACCGAGGGAGTGATGCCGAGGGCCGCCAGCATGCGCACGCCGCCTATGCCGAGCAGGATTTCCTGACGCAGGCGCACATCGCGGTCGGCCTCGTAGAGGCGGGCGGTGACGCGGCGGTCGTCGTCGTTGTTCTGCGGCACGTTGGTGTCCATGAGGTAGAGGGAAACGAGGCCGACCTGAAGCTTCCAGATGCGGGCGTACAGCGTGCGGGTGCCGAGAGGCAGGGAGATCATGAGAGGTTCGCCCTTGTCGTCGAGCATGGCTTCAAGCGGCAGGCTGGCGGGCTGATTCTCGGGGTACTGCGGGTTCTGATGGCCGTTCTTGTCCACGGTCTGCTGGAAGTAGCCGTTGAGATAGAACAGGCCCACGCCGACGAGGGGAAGGCGCTCGTCGCTCGAGGACTTGAGATGATCGCCGGAGAGCACGCCGAGGCCGCCGGAATAAAGCTGAAGGCTTTCATGCAGGCCGTATTCGGTGGAGAAGTAGGCCACGGGACGATCGGACGAGATGACCGCCGTGCCGTCTTCTGCGGTTTCGGAAACTATGGTCTGGGCCATGTAGGCGTCGAACTTTTCGGCCAGCTTGTTCAGGCGGGTGACGAAGGTCATGTCTGCGGCGAGGTCGCGCAGGCGGGAAGGCGGGGTGTTTTCCACCATGTAGATGGGATTGTGGCCGCATTCTTCCCACAGTTCGGGCGACATGCCGCGGAACAGCGCCAGGGCTTCCGGCTGCCAGCTCCACCACACGTTGCCGGCGATGTCGTGCAGACGGCTCAGGGCCGCAGGAAGTTCAGACACGGCATTCAGCGTGCGCAGGAAGGGGATGGAAGAAGGACGCATGGCGAGTTCCTTGGAAAAATTGGCGGTTTGCGTGTGATTGGAGGCGTGACGGCGGAAATGGGCCTTTTCGTTGGCCATGGAATAGGCGCTCATGTAGAGCTTGAAGAATTCGTTCCAGTCGGCATGGGCGGCTGCGGCGCGCACGGTGCGGCGGCGCTGGTCGAGTTCTTCGTCGGAGCAGGTGGCGTAGTGCACGATGACATCGGCCAGCGCGTCCACGATCTTTGCGTAGTCGTTGTTGCGGCGGGCGATGACGCCTATGCCCGGCTGCGTGCCGATCTTGTTTTCCATCTGACGGATCCAGAGGCCGAAGCCGGACAGATCGGTGGTGACGGTGGGCACGCTGTAGGCCGCGCTTTCGTGGGGAGTATAGCCCCAGGGTTCGTACCAGGAGGGGAACACACCGAGATCGCAGCCGGAAAGCACGTCGAAATAGGGCATGTTGAGGAAGCCGTCATGACCGTCGAGCAGGGCGGGCACGAACACGACGTTCACGTTGTCGTCCGCGGTATTGTTCAGACCGAGGCGGCGGCAGGTGGTGAGTATGGGGTCGTTGGGGGCGTCGTACACCTTGTGGCTCGTGAGAAAGCCTGCGCCGGGCATGGAGGGATCGGCAGTCACGGAAGCATCGCCGCTTATGGCGTTTTCGTCCACGCCGGTGTGGCCGCCCATCATGAGCATGAGGGCGAGCACCTTGCTCGAGGTGTTCTGCATGGACTTTTTGGCCCTGGCGAGAGCGTCGAGGAAGAGGTCCACGCCCTTGTTGTGATACTCGTAGCGGCCGGAGATGACGAGAATGCGGGTATCCGGGGTGATTTCGCGGCGCAGCAGACGGCTCACGGGTTCGAGCAGGCGGGCACGGTTGGCAAGGGCGCTTTTCCGGTCGGCGCTGTAGTCGTGAATGGTGGAGAGGTCGAGGCCGTTGTCGGTGATGATGTCGGGAGTGCGGCCGAGGAAGACGCGGGCTTCTTCGGCGGTGATGCCGCTCACCGTGGTGAATATGTCGGCTTCTCTCGCGCTCACGGTTTCCATGGAGCACTTGGCCGTGACGTTGTAGCGGAACGCTTCCTGAGAAGGCGAGATCTCCGACATCCTGGCGTAGATGTCCACGCCGTTTCCGGCCATGGCACGGCCGAGCATGGTGGCGTGCGTGGTGAACACCGTGCCGATGGAAGGCGCAAGCTGCTTGAGCGCAAGGATGCCGGCGCCGCACATCCATTCATGGAAGTGGGCGATGCCGTGACTCTTGTTGCGCGTGGAGAGCACCTGATGGATGGTGGCGATCACCTCGCCGCAGGTGTAGCTGAAGAGGACGGGCTCGACGTAGTCCCATCCGCCGGACAGAGAGTCCACGCCGAATCTTTCCCAGAGCTGACGCAGGATCTGATTGGAGTCGTGGCGGCCGTTGAAGTCCACGAGAATGACGCGCGGACGACCGGGGATCTCCCAGCGGCCGAAGCGGCAGTGCAGGTCCTTGTCCTTGAGGGGATAGCGCAGGGCGTCCCAGTAGGGTTCATCGGTCTCGGTGAACTCGGTGTTGTGCTTGGTGTCGGGGCCTATGAGAATGTATTCGCCGTTGAAGGCGCGCATGGCCTGCTGTGCCTTGCTGGCGACAACCTCATAGATGCCGCCGACCTTGTTGCACACTTCCCAGCTGACCTCGAAAAGATGAGTGCGTGAAGGTTGATTCATGTAAGCTCCATAAAAAATGAATTCTGACAGGAAGACCCCCGCTTTCCCCCGAAAGAGGGAGAAAGAGGGGCCTTTCTGTCAGTTTCTGGTCAAGTTACTGGTTGGCCTTCGCAAAGAGTCGTATGCGGAAGTCAGCCAGGATATTCATAAAGTTGGTATAGGCGTCGAGAGGAGACCGGTAGGGGGAGAAGTACTTGTGCACGTTGCCGTCCGAGGACTGGGGCGTGCCCATGTAGTACAGGTGATCGGAAGTCTGCAGTTTCCTCCATGCTTCGCTGAGGGCGGGATCGTTGACGTACTTCACGAGTCCGAGACATTCGTACAGGGCGCGGAAGGCGTCCTTCTGCATGTCGTTGCCGAGCCATGCGGAAAGGTCGCGCTCCGCGTCGGCCCAGGAAACGTAGCCGGGCACGTCCAGCTCGCCTCGGACAGGATAGCGGTCGGCGGCTTCGGACACGGTGAGAAAGTCGAATTCGGGATCGCTCATCACGCAGCCGGGCAGGGCGCGCATGAAGTCGAAGATGCCGGTATCGGCCCACTGATGTTCGCCGAAGGTCTCGTAGTCCATGAACAGATTGACGACATCGCCGTTGCCTTTGATCCTGTGCAGCCAGTCCGCGAAGGTTTCGGCCATGAGCGGATAGGCGGGCCAGTCGCGGTTGGAGAAGCGGAAGGCGATGTCGTCGGAGAGCGAGTAGCTTCTCAGCATGAGCTTCATGCCCGGGCAGCGGGCTGGCTCATACACGAAATGCGGACTTCTCCAGCCGAGCATGCTCTGCGTGCCTTCGGCAAGGATGACATCGTAGCCCATCTCGCGCGCCATGCGCGCCACGTCGTTGCTGTAGACAAGCTCGGTGTTGCGGAAGGCGCGGGGGCTCTGACCGAAGATTTCCTGCATCCTTCTGCGGTGACGCATGACCTCGCCGCGGAATTCGTCTTCGGAAAAGAGGCAGGACAGCGAATGATTGTCGGTCTCGTCGAGGAATTCCACGCAGCCGGTGCGCGCAAGGGCACGGAAGCTTTCCAGTACTTCGGGCGCGTATTCCATGAACTGGTCGATGACTATGCCGGTGAGGGAGAAGGATACGCGGAAACGCCCCTGATACCGTTCAATGAGCTCGAGCAGCAGGGCGTTCATGGGCAGGTAGCACTTTTCGGCCACTTTCTGCATGACGTCCCGGTTGTGCTGGGCATCCTCATAGTCGTTCTTCGCGCCCATGTCGAAGAAGCTGTAGGGACGGAGACGGTAAGGCTGATGAACTTCAAAGCAAAAGCATACGGAAGGCATGGCTTAACTCCGGGCATTGGGGCAGACATGAGCGTAGGCGTCGATGATGCCGTCGGCGGCGCGTTCCCAGGTGAGGGACTGAAGCGACTGCCGGCAGCGACGGAGGCTTTCAGCGGCCATTTCGGGATGGTTCAGCACGTCCAGTATCCTGTCGGCCATCTGACGCACGTCCCAGTAGTCCACGGTAAGGGCTCCGGGCAGCACTTCAGCGCAGCCGGACTGCCTGGAAAGCAGAATGGGCGCGCCGCACTGCAGCGCTTCCAGCGGCGCGATGCCGAAGGGCTCGGACACGCTGGGCATGACGTACAGCGAGGCCATGGAATACATGTGCTGCACATCCTTGCCGCGCATGAAGCCGGGGAAGTGGAAGCGGCTGCCCATGCGAAGTTCCGCCACCCGCCGTATCATGCGCGGCAGAAGGTCGCCGTTGCCGGCCATGATGAAGCGTGCCTCGGGCATTTCGTTGAGCACCAGCCTTGCGGCCTCCACAAAGTATTCCGGTCCTTTCTGGAAGGTCACGCGGCCCATGAAAAGCACGCGCTTTTCGTTGCGCACGAGCTCCGGTATCTCAAACGTGGGCACCTTGTCGTGGAGGAAGGCGCCGTTGTACACCACGGAAATCTTTTCCGGGGGTACGCCGTAGCGTTCCACGGCGACCTGCTTGGTGCGCTCGCTCACGGCGATGACGTGGTCGGCGGCCTGAAGACCGTCCCGCTCGATGTTGTAGATCTTGTCATACCCGTGATCGCCGCAGCGGTCAAATTCCGTGGCGTGCAGATGAGCGACGAAGGGCAGACCGCTCAGGCGGCTGGCCGTCATTGCGGCGGGGTAGGTCATCCAGTCGTGGGCATGGATGACGTCGGCGGGCTTTTTCATGTGCTCTTCCAGCACCACGGCGGAAGCGGCCGTGGTGAAGCGGTAGACCTCGTCCATGAGGTCATTGTGGTAGCCGCCGCGGAAATGACTGATCTCATCGACATACTGGTCGTTTTCGTTGAAAACGTCGGGATCGATGCCGAGCCCGCCGAAGTCCGTGCTTCCGTAGGGATTGAGGTTTGCGCGCACGGGCCGCATGAACAGATGGGAGAACTCATCGGATTCCTGCTGACGGCGTACTTTTTCCACGGCCTTCTTCAGGGCCCGGGAAATGGGCACGCCGGAGGCGGAGCGCAGAAAGGTTCCCGCAACTGACTTGTCGGCCCGCATGCTGGGCAGGATGAAGGCGATGTCCACGCCCCGTTCCATGAGTCCCTGCGTTATGCCGTAGCAGGCCGTTCCCAGTCCGCCGCTGATATGCGGCGGAAATTCCCATCCAAGCATCAGAACGCGCATATGATATCCCCCGTTTTGTCGGGTAAGGAAAAACTGAATTACCGGAGCTCAGATCCGTTTTTCTGGAGGGAGTCCAGCCAGCGTTTCCATTCTCCCGTGTTGGATTGTCTGACGAGCAGCAGCAGACGGAGCGCCTCGGCCGAACTCCATGCCTGCGCTATGCAGCCCCCCGGCGCATGGGGCGGCTGCCCGTCGAAAATTTCAGAAATGCTTCCCAGGCCCGCTTCGCAAAGATGCTTCGAGAAGAGCGGCGTGACGGCGGAAAGGGCGTCGAATACGGCCTTGCCCGAGCGGGCCGTCTTCACCACGGCGTCCATGTAGGCCCCGAGAAGCCAGGGCCAGACCGTGCCCTGATGATAGGCTTCGTCGCGCGTTTTCTGCGGGCCGCGGCAGACGGGACGGTAGGCCGGGTCGGAAGGCGCGAGGGTGCGCAGGCCGAAGGGCGTGAGCAGATTTTCCCGCACGCATTTCACCACGGAGGCCTGTACCTTCTGCGCCAGGGGAGAACAGGGAACGGCCGCGGCGAATATCTGATTCGGCCGGATGTGTCGTCCCGGGCCCTTTTCCGGATGCCAGGTGTCGTAGAGACCTCCGCCCATGAGCGCGGCATCTTCGTCCGAAGGACGGAAGACGCGGTTGAAGGCCTTCTTGAGCCGCGGCAGCAGGGCCGTTTCCGCGGGCGGAGTTTCCCCGAATTCCGCAGCAAGCTCGGCGGCAAAGGAAAGCGCGTCGAACCACAGGGCGTTGAGCTCCACGGCGCAGCCGTCACGCGGCGTGACGGGCACGCCTTCTATGGAGGCGTCCATCCAGGTGAGCTGCGTGTTTTCACTGCCGGTGTGCAGCAGGCCGTCCTCGTCGGCCCGGACAAGAGGATTGCCGTTTTCGTCGGGCATGGTGCCCGCGGCGAAGTGGCGGATGATGTCCTTGATCACGGGCCAGCAGGTACGCCTGATGAAGGGCTTTTCCTTCGGACAGGCCAGCGCGAAGCGATGTACGGCAAGGATGTACCAGAGCGAGGCGTCGGCGGAGTTGAAGGCGGGCTCTGCGTTGCCTGCGCCGATGAGATTGGGCACAAGACCGTTTTTCACCGTGCCCTTTATCTGACGCAGGACGGCCTTGCCTTCCTTCGTGCGGCCGGACAGGAACGTGAGTCCGGGAAGGGCGATGAAGGTGTCGCGTCCCCAGGGGCCGAACCAGTGATAGCCCGCGGGCACCACGGCTTCGCCTCCGGCGGTGATGAGGAAGCGGTCGTTCTCGCGGCGCAGGTGTTCGAGAATTTCTTCCTTGAACACGGGCTTCGGCGCTGATGCGGCATGGCGTTCCCACAGGGTTTCCGGGGCCTCGTACAGAGGTTCGGTGCCGGCGCTTACCCATATGGGGCAGTCCACGGAAAGGCTCGTGGAAAATTCGCCCGGCATGAGCAGATCTTCCTCAAAATCGTAGCCCCGTTCCCTTTCCACGGGATAGAGCACCTTGTAGTACCAGTCGGGCGCGGCGGTGAAGACCGTGCGCTGAAGAGCGGGATGGGAAACCTGCATGACGAGCGCGGGCATGGTCTCGTCCGGCTGGAAGGAAAATCCCGGATAGCTGCCGTTTTCTATGCCGAGAGCGTGCACGAAGGCCGTGCGCTCCGGCGCGGCATGGTAAAGATGGTTCACGTTGCGGCCGTTGATGAGGGGGCGCAGCGTCAGACGCAGCTTCCCGAGTCCGCGTGCGGCGGGAGTGTCGATAAGCGCGTAGCGGATGAGGATTCTCTCCGAGGTGCGGTCGAGCATGAGCGAGCGCACAAGAACGACTTCATCGTCGCCTTCGCCGCCGCAGAGATGAAACGTGAAGGTGACCATGTCGTGACTGCAGGAAACTTCCTTCACGGCGCGCCAGCCTTCGGGATGGACCACGCCGGGATGCAGACGGGTGGAAAGCGGGACGATACGTCCTTCAACGTCGACGGAATCTTCAATCGTGGACAGAAGCATGCGTTTTTCCGACGGTGTCTGAACCGCCAGAAGACCGTGATAGCGCCTTGTATTGCATCCGGCCGTTGTTCCCGAGGCGTAGTCCCCCAGGCTGTTGGTGAGAAGCCACTCCCTGTTCATGCCGTCGTTGGGATAAGATGCGTCTGGACGAATATGATATTCCATGGAACGTTCCGAAACTCCTGAATTCCTGCCGTGGGGAGGCAATACTGTCATGTCCCTGCCGGACGAGTGCTCCCCTATGGCAAATTTTTCATATAAACTGGTGAAGAAAAGAGCTTACTCCTGTTTTACCCCTGAGAAAAGCCCTTTTGCCGTGAGAATGATATCCCGTTTATGCAAGCATGGCAATGTTGCCGCCTCTATGATATCTGCATGTTCATGCAGGGAGGCAACATATGGATATGCTTGTGGCCGATCTCGGTGGCACTCAGAGTCGATTTTTCAGGTTTTCTTGTGAAGACAAAGAGATATCCATAAAAGAAGGGCTGATGCTCTCTTCTCGTCAGACGCCG
>CAJJMX010000006.1 GCA_905192935.1 uncultured Mailhella sp. | reverse complement strand
TTCTCCAGATAGGCCCATTCGTCGGGCTCGATGACGGGGGGAATGGGATCAAAGCGAAAAAGCTGCTCCTTGAACTTTCCGTTCTTATAGATGCCAAAACGCACGCCATAGCGTTCCAACCAGTTGTTCACAGCTTCACGGCTTTCTACGAGTGAATACATGTCGGACTCCTGCTTGATATGTTCCGACTTAATAATGCAAAAAATATACCATAATGTCCAAAAAAAATGCCGTAAAACCGCTTCTTTTTCCGGGATGCGGCAGGACTTTGAAATATAAGAACAAAAAAAGAATGATATTTCTCGACCTCTACTTGCACGTCCCTTGTTCCGTTCCCGTTTACCTGGAACGAATCCTTGATTTTCAAGGAAATACAGGACCGGCATCATGCCGAAGACTCATGTCAAGCCGTTTATGAAACAATAACGTACTTAATGTAACAGCAGCAATACAATATTGTACACTATCATCAAGTCTGCAATTTCGTTTTTCTGAGGCAAAGGCTGCCTGCCGAGTGCGGCAACATCCCGCTCCGTGCCCCACGGGTCCCCGGCTTTCCGGCACGGATGACGACAGAAGACGGCCGGCAGGACGCAGAACATCCTGCCGGCCGTCTTCTCTGATTCCGCCTTCTCAGGCACAGGCGGTCCAGCCCGTCTTCCGCCTTCAGACATGCCGGAAGCTTCAGGCCCGGGAATCCCCTCCGCTCCAGAGCTTCCGCCATGCGGCGCAGAGCTTCTCGCCCCGCACCCTTTCCTTTTCTTCAAGGGTCCCGCAAAAGGCATCCACTTCCGCATCCAGCTCATCCAGAGAACCTGCATTGCGGATGAGAAGGTCGGCCGCGGCGATCTTGTCCTGCTGCTTCCACTGCCAGCTCTCCACGGCAGCGATCTTTTCCCCGCTCCAGCTTCTGGTTGCGCGCAGGCGCTCATGACGGATCTCGTCGGGGCATACGATGACCGCAACGGATGCTCCCGGCGAGGTCCAGCCGGTCTCAAACCAGAGCGGCACTTCCGCCACGGCCACGGCCTTGCCGTCCGCCTCCGCCTTCAGGAAAAACGATTCCATGGAATCACGCACCAGAGGATGGATCATGCGCTCAAGCTCACGCCTCATTCCCGGCGTTTCTGCAAGGAGCTTCGTCAGTTTCCCACGTTCCACCCTGCCCGAGTCGTCAAAGAAGGCATCGCCCCAGCGCTGACGCATGAGATGCCAGCCGTCCGCGCCGGGCTGATACTGGGCAGCCACGGCTCTGTCCGCGCTCCACACGGGAATATGTCGTCTCTCCATACGTTCCAGCACGGCCGACTTGCCGCAGCCCGGCATCCCCGTAAGGATGACGCGCCTCGTTCCTCTCTCCAGAGCCAGCATAGCCCGGGGAAAGTCCTCAGGCGGAGGGCACACGAAGCTCATGGCTGCTCCGCTCACGGGATGAACGAACTCCAGCTTCCAGGCATGCAGCAGCTGCCTTGCGGCGGGCGAGGCCTTGTCCTCGGGGCCGTACACGGCATCGCCCCACAGCGGGAACCCCGCACGGGCAAGATGCACGCGAATCTGATGGGTGCGTCCGGTAAAAATGCGCACGGCAAGCAGCGCGAACCGCCCGGAAGAAGAGGCATAAAGCGTGCTCCACGTCGTAAGGGCATTGCGACCGCCCTTTTCCTCGGGCACTACGGCCATGCGCGTCTTCAATGTGGGATGACGTCCTATGGGCAGATCGCTCATGCCCTCCGACGGCGGCACCCCGCGCGTCACGGCAAGATAGGTCTTGTGCACGCGCCGTGCGGCAAAATCTTCGATGAGGCGCAGTCTGGCCCTTTCCGACAGGGCAATGATCACAAGGCCGGACGTGTCCTTGTCCAGTCTGTGCACGATGCCCGGTCTCGGTCCTTCCTGAAGAGCCAGAACAGGAAAGCGGGAAAGCAGCCGATGCACCAGCGTGCCCTTCGGGCAGCTCGGACAGGGATGCATGGTCAGTCCGGCAGGCTTGTTGACGACGGCGATGTCTTCGTCGGCGTACACCACGTCGAGAGGACCCTCTTCCGGAACAAGGGCGTCCGAAGGCTCAGGCATGCAAAGCTCCACGAGCTGGCCGCCGCGGACCTTGAAGTCGGCATCCGTACAGAGCAGGCCGTCCACCGTGCAGCCGCCCTGCTCCACCAGCCTCTTGATGCGGCTGCGGGAAAGATCGGCCACGGAACCGAGAAAGGCGTCGAGACGCAACTTCTTCGTGCCCTGCGGAACCGTGACGGACATCACCCTGCCTGCGGCAGAACAAAGAGCGTCGTCGTCCAGGTCCGGCTCTTCCTGGTCCCTGAGCGTGCGGGACTCATCCGTCATTCTTCTCTCCGCCGTCGAATTTTCTCAGCACATAGCCGGTCATGACCGCCTTGGCGATGTTGCGGCCGTCCCCGTCGTACACCATGATGTCGTATACCGCGAGCGTGCGTCCGAGCCGGACGGGCACGGCCTTCGCGCGAAGGGGCCCGCATGTTCCCGGCAGAAGATAGGAAATGGAGCACTGGGCGCTCACGCAGACAAGCCCGGCCCCCCGGCATCCGACGGCGAAGGCCACGTCGGCCAGCGTGAATATGGCGCCGCCGTGAGCATTGCCGAGCTCGTTGAGATGGCGGGAATCCAGAGGCATGGAGACCTCGCCGTTTCCCTCGGCGTCGGAGCTTTCCGCCCGGATGCCCAGCAGAGAGGAAAGCGTGCCTTCCGTGACAACATCACAATTCATGGTTCAGCACCTCATGAAAAACATTTTATTTCAGGGCGCGAGCATACCTGCGGCCGTGCGGCATGGCAAGCCGCCTCCCTCGTGCCGCATTCCGGGAAAAAAACGGGAAATGCCCTGCGCTCCGCCCTCGAGGCCCTTCTTTCACTGGACAGCGTCCTTCGGAGAGTTTATATCTTCTGGATACATTTTCTTTTAAGGAGCAATCTCATGGCCCATAAAAAGATTGAACGCGCCAAGGAACTTGATCGCCGCCGTCATCGTCGTGCCCAGCGCATCAAGGAACGCATCCACGAAGCCAAGGCCGCTGCCAAGAAGTAAGTCTGGTTCGCGGGTTTCTGCGGCCCTCCGGCTGCAGAGTCAGTTTTCCGGCGTGTCGGCTCTTTCTGCGGACACGCCGTTCCTTTTTTCAGCACAAACTTTTCTTTTCCCCATGCCTATCTACGAATACGCCTGCCCCCATTGTCAGAAAACCTTTGAAGAGTGGCTCCACTCCAGTGACGACGCCGAAACCCAGAACTGCCCCGACTGCGGCGCCCCCTGCCATCGGGTCATTTCCAACACCTCCTTCATTCTCAAGGGCGGCGGCTGGTTCGCCTCCTCCTACGGGCACGGGACCAGCAATCTTTTCGACAAGAGCAAGGGAGTTCCTTCCGTGTCCGATTCAAAGCCGGAAGCCAAAGGCGACGCCGCTCCCAAAACCGAAAGCCCGGCCCCCGCAAAAAGCGCGGAAACGCCTGCCGGAACGAAATAGAGGTCACCATGATCGAACGCTACTCCCGGCCCGAGATGGCCGGACTGTGGACCCTGGAAAACCGCTACCGCTACTGGTTCAAGGTGGAACAGGCCGTGTGCCAGGCCTGGAACGAACAGGGCGTCATCCCCGATGAAGACCTGAAGAACATCATGCAGGACGTGGACTTCGACGTGGACAAGATCCTCGAAATCGAATCCGTGACCCGTCATGACATCATCGCCTTCCTCACCTATCTCGAACAGAAGATCGGTCCCTCCGCCCGCTTCATCCATCTGGGCTGCACCTCTTCCGACATCGTGGATACGGCCATGGCCCTGCAGATGGTGGAAGCCGGAAAGATCATCATGGACGGCTTCGATCTCGTGCTCGACACGCTGCGCGCCTTCATCCGCAAGCATCAGGGCCTCATCTGCATGGGACGTTCCCACGGCGTGCACGGCGAACCTGTGACCTACGGCTTCAAGTTCGCAGGCTTCTATGCCGAATTCATGCGCGACAAGAAGCGCTTTGCCGACGCCATTGAGGACATCCGCACCGGCAAGCTCTCCGGCGCCATGGGCACCTATACCGTCATCACGCCCGCCGTGGAAGCCCGCGCCTGCGAGATCCTCGGCCTCAAGGCGGACATCATTTCCACCCAGATCGTGCAGCGCGACCGCTACGCGCACTACTTCACCGCCCTTGCCATCGCGGCCGGCACGGTGGAACGCATCTGCGTGGAGCTGCGCCACCTTCAGCGCACGGAAGTGCATGAAGTGGAGGAAGGCTTCGCCAAGGGCCAGAAGGGTTCCTCGGCCATGCCCCACAAGCGCAATCCCATTTCCGCAGAAAACATGTGCGGTCTTGCCCGCGTCATCCGCTCCAACTCCCTTGCCTCCATGGAAAACCAGGCGCTGTGGCACGAGCGCGACATCAGCCATTCCTCGGTGGAACGCATCATCACCCCCGACTCCACCATTCTCATGGACTACGTTCTGCATCGCCTGAACCGTCTGCTCGAAGGTCTGCGCATCCTTCCCGAAAACGTGGAACGCAATCTGTGGGCCAGCTACGGCCTCTTCTTCTCTCAGCGCGTGCTCACCGCGCTCATCGAAAAGAACATGCCCCGTCAGCAGGCCTATGTGGTCGTGCAGAAACGCGCCATGGAAAGCTGGGAGACCCACAAGTCCTTCCCGGACCTCATCCGCGCCGACGAGGAAATCCAGGCTCATCTCTCTCCCGCCGAGCTCGACGCCATTTTCGACATCAATCACTACACCCGCTATGAGTCGGAAATCGTCGACCGCGTGCTTGCGGAAAAATAATCCGCATCCCGCCACCTGACGCATGGAGCGCCGCTTCCCATCATCCGGAAGCGGCGCTCTTTTCATGTACGCCATTGTCTTCCAACACGTTTTCCCTTAAAACAGAAAGCGGTCATTCCCGTCTGTTCCTGCCTGCGACCAAACCAAGGAGACTCCCTTGTTCCGCCTCCTTCTCCTGATCTTCTGCCTGATGCTGCCCCTGCCCGCCGCCGCCTCATGGACGGCCCGGCTCTCCTCCCATGCACCGGAATACCTTCTTGCCGCCGACAAGTCGCGCAAGCTGCTCTTTCAGGTGGAAACGAAAGGAGTCTCCCCTTCGGTCACACGGCAGTTCGACTGCATACACGGCCGCCTTGAAGGAGACAAGCAGAAGGAAGGAGACCTGCGCACTCCGGAAGGCGTGTATTTCATCACGCACAAGATCACGCAGAAGCTCGACTTCATGGAATACGGACCGCACGCCTTCAACCTGAACTACCCCAATCCCGCGGACAGACTGCGCGGCAAGACCGGCAGCGGCATATGGCTGCACAGCAAGGGACAGCCCATCACGGGACTTACCACGCGCGGCTGTATGGCCATAGACCAGTACGAACTCACGGATCTTCTTCCCGTGCTCGCGCCGGGCACACCCGTCGTCATTGCCGAGCACCTGGAAGGCTCTCCCTTCCTGCAACAGGCATCCCTGCCCGCCCCCGTGCCCGGCAACGAGCCGCCTGCGACCATCCCCGGCGGAGACACGCCCCTCCTTCCGGCAGCGCCCCCCGCCACGGACCAGAATCTGCCTTCCCCTCTTCCCGCAGGGACGACCCTTGCCGGGACGCAGACTCCCTCCACGGTCCTTTCTTCCGCCCCTTCGGGCGACGATGAAAAGGTGCTGCGTCAGACGCTGCTCTGGATGGACAGCAGACAGCAGAACTCCGAAGACATCTTCAACATGTACGACAGACAGAACTACCCGCGCGCCAGCCGGGAAAAGTTCTCGGCCCTGCGCAAGAGGATGCACTCCGAATTCCGGAAGCAGGAAGACCTCTTTCTCGACCGCGAAGGCATACGCCTTCTGGCTGGTCCCGGCTACTGGGTCTCGTGCTTCATCAAGAGCTACCAGCGCAAGGGCGTATATCACCACGGCCTTCAGGCTCTGTACTGGATACCCGGCGAAGGCGGCGAGTTCCGCATCATAGGCGAAGTGTGGATCAACAATTAGCGGCTCCGCAGCCCTGTCCTCTCTTCGCGCTGCTCCTCCCGGAAACGGCCACGTCATGACAAAAAAGCCCGCAGATGCGGGCTTTTTCCTATCCGGAAACGAAAAGGATCAGTGCGTGCAGTTCTTTTCGTCGTGCACCAGCTCGGAGAGGCGCTCACCCACTTCCTCGTAGTGCCGCCTCAGCACCATTTCAATATTTCTGCCGTTTCCTTCACTCACGGCTTCGGCAATGAGATGATGCCTGTCGTAAAACTCCTTCGGCGTAAACAGCGTGCGCCAGTAGGTATAATACAGAAATTTCGCAAGGGACGAGCAGGACGTGCGCGCGATGTCGATGAGACGCTCGTTGGTGCAGGCGGAGAGCAGCGTCATGTGGAAAGCTTCGTCTATTTCCGCAAGCATATCCAGATGAACCGCATAATTCACCTGATCATCGAGCCTGCGCACCACTTCGCCAAAGGCATCGTACTCCTTCTGCGTCCACAGAGGCAGCGACTGCGCCACGGCCGCGCCCTCGAGAATGCCCGCAACGACATAACTGTCATAAATTTCCTTGGCGCTCATGGAGCGGACATACTTGCCCTTCTGCGGTTCGGCACAGATGAGCCCCTGATGGGCCAGCATGAGCAGCGCCTCCCGTATGGGCGCCCTGCTGATGTTGAGCTTTTCCGATATCTGCGCCTCCCGCACCGGCTGTCCGGGCTGAAGTACCCCGGAACGGATGAGACTGCGTATGTATTCGGCGGCCTTGGTACTGTATGTTTCTTTCTTGAACTGCATCATATGGCCAGGTGTTCTCGTGGTGAACGGCACTCCTTCCGGTAAAGAGCTCGCCGTATCTGAACAACATCCTCCCGGAACGGCTCGAAGACGCCCCTGTCACATTCCCCTGACGGACCTTGTTATGTCCATCTCACGTACATACCGTCCTGTCGACATTCGGCAGTACGGCAGGTACGGAAGGTCAAGGGTCTTCAACGAGCGATTGTGTCAGATTTTTTCAAACTTGAAAAGTACGCATCGTTTGAAGCGCAAAAAAAGCCTCCGAAATCATGATGACTCCGGAGGCCCAGCGTCAGAGGCTCAAAGGATGACGCCGATCATCCGCGGAACGTCGGGAGATAGGCGTACAGGGCCGGAGAACCGCCGGTGTGCAGGAACAGCACGTTGGCGCCCTTCGGGAAGTAGTCCTTGCGGATGAGGTCGATCATGCCGGACATGGCCTTGCCGCTGTACACGGGATCAAGCAGTATGGCCTCGGTGCGGGCAAGCATCTTCACGGCTTCCACCATGCCGTCGTTGGGAAGGGAATAGCCGGGCTGATAGTAATCGCCGAAGCAGACCACCTTTTCTTCGGGGAGCGTGACGCCCGCGCCGATGTAGTCCAGCGTTTCCTGAGCGAGCTTGTGCACGATGCCGCGCTGCACGTCGCCGGGACGGCTCACGTCGATGCCGCTCATGGGAATGTTCATGTTGTTGCCGAAGAAGCCTGCAATCATGCCGGCGTGCGTACCGGCGCTGCCGCTCGGCACCACGACATGATCGAAGTTCAGCCCCATGTCGAACATCTGCTGCATGATCTCCTGCGCGCAGGAAACGTAGCCGAGAGCCCCTATGTGATTGGAGGCGCCGCCGGGGATGATATAGGGCTTTTTGCCTTCCGCACGAAGCTTTTCGGCCACCTTTTCCATTTCTTCCATCATGGGAGAGCCGCCGGGCACCACGGTGATGCTCTTCACGCCGAGCAGATGGTAGAGGAAGTTGTTGCCGGAAGCTTCGGGATTGTAGCTGCCCTTCACCCGCTCCTCGAGCACCAGATGACAGTCGAGACCTTCGTGCACGGCCCAGGCGAGGGTCAGGCGGCAGTGGTTGGACTGCACGGCGCCGCAGGTGATGAGCGTGTCCGCGCCCTGAGCAAGCGCAGCGGCGATGCTGAAGTCCAGCTTGCGGGTCTTGTTGCCGCCGGCGCAGCCGGGAAGCAGATCGTCACGCTTGATATAGACGTTGACCTTGTTGCCCAGAGCTTTTGAAAAATTGGGCAGATACTCGATGGGGGTGGCTTCCTTCACATAGCCGCGACGGGGGAACTTGGCGAGATTCATGATGTGTCCTTCGCTAGAATTGAGAATCGGATAATTCCTTGAGTCGTTCCGGGCAACTGGCCCGGATCAGTTCCCGAGCGAGCACGCTTGTAGCGTCCACGACAGGAGTCTCCCACAGACGGGGCTCGGTGACCGCCACCGGAATTTCCGTGCAGCCAAGGAGCAATACGGATACCTGTTTCTCCTCCACAAGCCGACGCGCAGCATCAAGAAGGATCTGCCGTGCCTTCGGAGAAACGGGATCGGAAAAGGCCTTGACCCCGAATCCGGGGTCGCTGATGGCGTGCTGAACAAGAGCGCAGTCTTCATCATCGGGAAGCACGGGCTCAAGACCGGCCTTCTCCAGCGCGTCCTGGTAAAGACGGGTCTGAAGCGTGGCCACCGTGGCCATGAGTCCTATGCGGCCGCCGTGCGGACAGAGGGCGGACACATGCTTCACGGCGCTCTCGATGATGGACACGAAGGTCACGTCGAGACCGGTGCGGTGCAGATGCTCAAGCGCCACATTGAGGATGCGGGGACTGTGCGCCGTGTTGCAGGGCATGCCTATGACGGTCGCGCCGTCTCTGGCGAGCTGCGCCATGATGCCGCCTATGTCCTCCCCGGGATTCTCCTTTGTCCGGCCCAGCAGATAGGCGGGCCGTTCCGGTATCCACCCGGGGAAGGAATGGAGCATGAGGGGAAGATGGTCCTGATCTTTGCCGGCCTTCGTCCAGCGGAAGATCTTGCGCACGAGATCATACCCGGCGTAGGGACCGAGTCCCCCCACGATGCCTATGGTGCGGGGCACGGACGGATGTTCGGCAAACCGCTGAATCACGCTCATCCTCTGCACTCGCCGTTGTTTTCCAGCTTGGAAACCAGCAGCGCTCCGGTAGCGTCACCAAGAACGTTGATGGAGGTGCGGGCCATGTCCATGATGCGGTCGACGCCCGCAATAAGAGCGATGGCTTCCAGCGGGATGCCCACCTGCGTGAATACCATGGTGATCATGATGAGGGCCGCACCGGGCACGCCCATGGAGCCGATGGAGGCCAGCACGGCGAGCAGAATGACGGTGAGCTGCTTGTCCAGAGGCATGGGGATGCCGTATACTTCCGCCGCAAAAATGGCGGCCACGCCCATGTAGATGGCGGCGCCGTCCATGTTGATGGTGTTGCCGAGCGGGATGGAGAAGCTGGACACGGACTTGGCGGCGCCGAGCTTCTGCACGGAAAGCAGATTGGAAGACAGAGCCGCTGCCGAGGAACAGGTGGAGAAGGCGATCATGAGAGGTTCGGAAATTCCTCTCAGGAAATGGCCCGGCGTGAGACCGGCCACGCGTGCGCAGGGCAGGTAGACCAGAAGGATCTGAATAATGCAGGCCAGATACATGACGCCGACCAGCTTGATGAGCGGCAGCAGCACGCCGAGGCCGTGGTTGGCCACGGTGAAGGCCATGAGGCCGAACACGCCGATGGGAGCGTAATGCATGACGATGCCGGTCACCTTGATCATGACCTCGGCGCAGGAGTCGAAAAACACGAAGGCGGGACGCCCCCTGTCTCCGAGCATGCTGAGCGCAAAACCGAAGAGCAGGGCGAAGAAGATGACCTGAAGCATATTGCCCTTGGCCAGGGCATCAATGGGATTCAGGGGCACGATGTCCATGAGCACCTTGACGAGCGGAGGCGCGGAAACCTCCTTGACCTGAAGGTTTTCCATGGAAAGCGTCAGCCCGAGGCCGGGACGAAGAAGATTGGCAAGAACAAGGCCGACGACGACGGCCACGGCCGTGGTGAACAGGTAATAGATGAGCGTTTTCGAAGCAACGCGGCCGAGTTCCTTCACGTCGCACACGCTGGCCGCGCCTGCCACAAGGGTGGTGAACACCAGCGGAACCACAACCATGCGCACGAGCGCGATGAACAGATCGCCGAGAGGCTTGAACCAGCTGGCTTCAATGTTGAGGGAGGGAGCCACGGCACCGATCGCGATGCCGAGAACCATACCGATGCCCATCTGGGCTGGAAGACCTAAACGTTTTGACATAAGCACTCTCAATGTAAATACGTTGGATCTCTCAGTCATCCATGCCGACCGGGGGACTGCTCCTTCTTCGGAGCCGTGCCGGACATGAACGGTCATTGCCGCTTTGTTCTCTTTTGTGACATCCTCCTGCAGACAAAACAAACCCGGGCCTCAGGCATGCGCCTAAAGTCCGGGTGCACAGGTTACTTGGCTACCACGACCTCGATTTCCACCAGACCGTTCATCGGAAGCTGATGCACGGCCACGCAGGAACGGGCGGGATAGGCACCATCAAAAAACTTGCCGTAGACTTCGTTCACCGCGGCGAAATCAGCAATGTCCACCAGGAAGATGGTCGTCTTCACGATGTCGGAGGCCGTCGCGCCCACGGACGCGAGCAGAGCCGCGATGTTCTTGAGGGCCTGCTCGGCCTGAGCCTTCACACCGCCCTCGGCGAGCTTGCCGGTGGCGGGATCAAGACCGAGCTGACCGGAGAAGAACGTCATGCCTCCGGCCTGGATTCCCTGGGAATACGGACCGATGGCAGCAGGAGCCGCGGAGGTGGAAACAACTTTGATATCCATAGTGTCCTCACAAAATGAAAGGTGACACGAACATTCTGTCGAATGTCGACATTTTTAGTGAAATTTTGCCCTTTGTCAAGATTGTCTGGAAATTCTTCGAAAAAGTTCATCTTCCTTCCGCAGGCGCAGACGAGCTTCCGATTTTCATGATGAAACGCGGTCGGTCCAAAGCTGCGGATCATGACGTTCCTCCTTTCTGACGACGTTGATGAAGATATGTGGAACACGCTTCCGTCCTCCTTTCGCTCTGCGCCCTGCCCCTGCCGGACACGGCTCTGCCCGGGGACGAAAAGACTTCCGAAAAACACCTGCGGGGTACGGACTCCCTTATGGAACAATCTCTGCTCCGCCAGAAGTGCGCTCCGCGAGGTCCACGAAGCGTGTGCCGCAGGACGCGGCACCCTCCGGGACAGTGTTTTGGTCTGTGCTCCACAGAAAGAAAGGCGGCCACCCCGGGGATGGTCGCCTTTCAAACATGACTCTGCCTTCACGCCGCAGGCGTGAAGCGCCTGCGGACATCAGTCCCAGACACGCTTGTCTTCGATGGGCTTGATCTGAGGAGGCAGACTGCCCGGAGCGAGAATACGCAGTTCGGGGCGCAGCTTGATGCGCTCGCGGAACAGGTGCTGGAGCTCTTCCTTGCGCTTGAAGTTGCTCGCCTCGATGTAGAGCACCATTTCGTCCACGCCGCCGGGGTTGGTGACTTCGATCTGCCAGCGCTTGATTTCCTCGAAGCGGGCCATGACCTGCTCCACCTGATGGGGGTAGACGAACATGCCCTTGATGCGGGCGGTGGTGTCCACACGGCCGACGATGCTGCCGAGGCGGGGGCTGGTGCGTCCGCAGGAGCAGGGCGTGCGGTCGATGTAGGAGAGGTCGCCCGTGGCAAGACGGATCAGAGGATAGGTCTTGTTGAAGGCCGTGACCACCACTTCGCCGACTTCGCCGTCCTTGAGCGGAATACCCGTATCGGGATGGCAGATTTCCACGTAGCAGCGGTTGGAAATGTGCAGACCGTTCTTCTGGAAGCATTCGTAGCCTATGCAGCCCACATCCGCCGTGCCGTAGCCCTGACGCATGATGATGTCGTACTTCTTTTCCATCTGGCTGCGGATCTTTTCCGACAGACGTTCACCGGTGACGAAGGCCACTTCAAGGAAGAGATCCTTGCGCAGATTGAGACCCTTCTCCTCGGCGCGCTGGGCAAGGTGCATGAGGAAGCTCGGCGTGCCCACATAGCCGGAAACGCGCAGCTTCTGCATGATGTCGAGCTGCGTGGCGGCGTCGGTGGGACCGGCGGGAATGGAGGCGCATCCGAGATTGCGCAGAGGCTCTTCAAACATCAGGCCCGCGGGGGCAAGATGATAGTTGAAGGTCACCTGCACGGCGTCGCCGGGACGGAAGCCCACGGAATAGAAGGCTTCGGTGTATCCCCAGTAATCGTCGTTGCGGTCTTCCGGATCGAAGATGGGGCCGGGAGAAAGGAACACGCGGCGCAGTTCGCCGATGTCCTTGGTGAGCAGACCGCCGAGACGGGGACCCATGGTCTGCAGGAAAATGAGTTCCTTCTTTTTAAGGATGGGAATGTGCTTGAGGTCGGAGAGCGTCTTGAACTTCTCGACGTTGAACTGGGCGCGGTCGAAACGCTTTTTCACGTCTTCCGAATAGCGGTAGGCGTAGGAAAGCAGATCCTTGAGCTGAATGAGGTTGTACTGACGGCGTTCACTCTCGTCGAGCACTTCACGACGGCTGTAAATACCTTCCGTGCGATCTTTGCGGGTCATGGCGGGACTCCGTTATATGGAAATGTCTATGCTTTGGCTGAAAGAACGATTTTTATAGACGAATTAGCGGAACATTGCAAGGATTTTTTTATTTTTTATTATATTTCAATATGTTACAATACAATTTTTCTTCGCTTGATTTCCCCTGTTCAGAGGGGGTATCCTGAAAATGTTGGACAGACGGCGCAGTTGAGCGTAAAAGATTGCCTCCGTTCCGTCCGAAGTTCCCTTTTCACGCACGGGCGGCCGCACGGCCGGCCTTAACCATATCCGCTTCTCGAGGTGTGCGCCCATGATGCCCAAAGTCGTTCTGCTGGGTCGCCCCAATGTGGGCAAGTCCACCCTGTTCAACCGCCTCATCCGCAGCAACCGAGCCATCACCCATGACCGTCCCGGCGTGACGCGCGACCGCATGGAAGGCGTGGTCCGCTCCCGCTACGGCCGCGACTTTGCCATCGTCGACACGGGCGGCATCACGCTCGATCATCATGAAGCCGTGGCCGAAGGTCCGGCGGGCATCCGCGGCTTCGAGGCCGACATCCTGCGTCAGGCCGAGGCGGCCCTCAAGGAAGCCGACGTCATCTGCATGGTGGTGGACGGCCGCGACGGTCTCATGCCCTTCGACGAGCATCTTGCCTCGTACCTCCGCAAGTGCGACAAACCCATCCTGCTGGTGGTCAACAAGGTGGACGGTGCGGAAAAGGAAGAGCTCATGCTTGCGGAGTTCCACGGACTCGGCTTTCCCGTCATCGCCTGCTCGGCGGAGCACGGCCACAATCTGCGGGCGCTCGAGGAGGAAATCCGCGACATGCTGCCCGAGGATGACGGGTTCGACGACGAAGAAGAGAAGGACGACGAAAGGGAAGATCTGGAGGAAGACCGCGACAAGCCCGGCATACGCCGCCGCAAGGTGACGGATCACCTGCGTCTGTGTCTGCTCGGCCGGCCCAACGCGGGCAAGTCCTCCATGACCAACGCCTTCATAGGCGAAGACCGCATGATCGTCAGCGATCAGGCCGGCACCACGCGCGACAGCGTGGACGTCACCGTGGAAAAGAACGGCAAGACCTACACCTTCGTGGATACCGCCGGCGTGCGCCGCCGCTCGCGCATCACGGACACGGTGGAACGTTTTTCCGTGAACTCTTCGCTGAAGAGCACCACCAAGGCCGACGTGACCTTCCTTCTGCTGGACGCCACCGAAGGACTCACCACGCAGGACAAGCGTCTCATCGAGCTTCTCGACGAGCGCAAGACGCCCTTCCTCATCATCGTGAACAAGATAGATCTCATTCCCGTGAAGGCACGCACCGAGCTCATGAAGAACCTTCAGGAAGAGCTCAGCTTCTGCTATCACGTGCCCCTCGTTCCCACGTCCGCACGCACGGGAGAGGGACTCGGCAAGCTCATTCCTCTTGCCGAGCGCATCTACGCCGAATGCGGTACCCGCGTGTCCACCGGCCTGCTCAACCGCGCCATGGAAGAAACGCTTACCCGTCATCAGGCTCCCGTGGTGCGTCGCGTGCGTCCCAAGTTCTTCTATCTCACGCAGGCGGAAAGCGAACCGCCGACCTTCGTCTGCTTCGTCAACGATGCCGACCGCGTGGCGCCTTCCTATGCACGCTATCTTGAGCGTTCCCTGCGGCGCCTGTTCGGCATACGCCATGCCCCCATGCGCCTGCATCTGCGCTCTTCCCACACAAAGAGAGAAAAGAAGTAATCCGCCGGGCCATGAAGAACTCCTCTTCATGGCCTTTTCATCGACCTTCCGTCCAAAGGTGCGTTCTCGTATTCCCCGGAACGGCCCGCGCCCCGAACCTCAGCCCTGTGAACCCGTCATGACCATCGAAGAAGTGAATGAACGCCCGGAAAGCCTGCTCGGCTGCCTGCTGCTCGTCTGGGAGTCCTCAGTCGCCGCCACGCACGATTTTCTTTCCAATCAGGACATCATCATGCTGCGTCCGACAGTTCTCGAAGAGCTGCGCAAGGTTCCCGTGCTCTTCGTGGCCATGGAGGACGCAAGGCCCGTCGGCTTTCTCGGCATGAACGGCGAAAGAGTGGACATGCTTTTCGTCGACGCCGCCTTCCGGGGCATGGGCACGGGAGGCGCGCTTCTGAACGAAGCCGTGGTGCGCGGAGCCCGGCGCGTCGATGTCAACGAAGAGAATCCGCAGGCCGTCGGCTTCTACCGGCACATGGGATTCGCGGTGTCGGGACGAAGCGACACCGACGCCCTCGGCCTGCCCTTTCCCATCCTGCACATGACAAAGGTCTGAACGCGCCTTTTTTCTCATACATGTCCGCCGCAGACGCCGCTGCAACAACCGCATCAGCTCTGTTCTGGTGACCAAAAGAACTTCGCAGCCGCCGCACATTTGTCCACCATACTCATAGCTTTTTGTCGACGGGCATGCTACCTCTATAAAAAAAGGAGGTTCCATGAGTACTCTTGTCGTCGTTGCCTATCCCAACGAGTTTCAGGCTGAAGAAGTACGTCTGAGACTTCTCAAAATGCAGCAGGAATATCTTGTCGACCTTGAAGACGCCGTCATCGCCGTCCGCAAGCAGGACGGCAAGATAAAGCTGCTCCAGCTTCACAATCTTACCGGCGCAGGAGCCGTTTCCGGAGGCTTCTGGGGACTGCTCATCGGCCTGCTCTTCATGAATCCCCTGCTCGGCGCGGCCGTAGGCGCCGGTGCCGGTGCCATTTCCGGAGCCCTGGCGGACGTGGGCATCGACGACCGCTTCATGAAGGAGCTCGGCAGCAATCTCAAGCCGGGCGGCTCCATGCTGTTCATCCTTTTCCGCAGCATCACCATGGACAAGGCCCTTCAGGAACTTGCCGGTACCGGCGGCACCATCATTCAGACCTCGCTCTCCCATGAGGACGAGCAGCGGCTCCGCAACGCCATGAACGGCAATGTCTCCGACCATGAATGCGACGCCGCCGAGGCGACCATTTCCAGAAATTCCAGTCAGGCTTCCAACCTTCGCTGCAACGATCCCGAGCCGGCCCCTGAGGACGACGCCGAATGCGACGCCGCCGAAGAGGCCATTTCCAGAAACTCCAGCCGCGGCTCGAATCTGCGCTGCGGCGACGCGCCTTCCGCTCCCGCTCCCGAGCCCGAGACCGAGACCGAGAAGAACGACGCCGAATGCGATCCTGCGGAGGAAACCATCTCCAGAAACTCCAGCCGCGATTCCAACCTGCGCTGCGGAGACGCTGAAGAAAAGCCCGAAGAAGAATCCGCCGAATGCGACGCCGCGGAAGAGACCATTTCCAGAAACTCCAGCCACGGGTCCAACCTGCGCTGCTGATTTTCCGAGCGGCCATCTCCACACTGGTTCAAAGGCCGGAAAGTACGCTTTCCGGCTTTTTTCATGCGCTTTTTCCCGCACGGTGCGGGAAAACGAAAAGCGGCATGAGAAGGACGTTATTCCTGCGGTTGACAGGTACAGTGCACCTAGATATCCTGACCTATCTTTTTCCGATTTTAATCCAACCCCGGAGGAAACATATGGCCACTGTGCTTGGCAAGGCGCTGACATTCGACGATGTCCTTCTGGTTCCCGAATATTCGGAAGTCACCCCGGACATGGTCGACGTGTCGGCATGGCTGACTCCCAGCATAAAACTCGGCGTACCCTTCATTTCTGCCGCCATGGATACCGTAACGGAAGCCGAAATGGCCATTTCCATGGCCCGCCAGGGCGGCATAGGCATCATCCACAAGAACATGGATGTCGCCCGCCAGCGCCTCGAGGTGGAAAAGGTCAAGAAGTCCGAAAGCGGCATGATTCTCGATCCCGTCACCGTCGCCCCCGACGACACGGTGCAGCATGCCCTCGACCTCATGTCCGACTTCCGCGTTTCCGGTCTGCCCGTGGTGAAGAACAGTGCCCTCGTGGGCATTCTGACCAACCGTGACGTGCGTTTCGTCACCGAACCGCAGACCACGCTCGTCTGCGAAGTGATGACCCGCGAAAATCTCGTGACCGTGCCCGTGGGTACCACGCTTGAAGAAGCCAAGCATCATCTGCATGCCCACCGCATCGAAAAACTCCTCGTCGTGGATGAAAACCGCCAGCTGCGCGGCCTCATCACCATGAAGGACATCGACAAGGTGCAGCAGTATCCCAACGCCAGCAAGGACGACAAGGGCCGTCTGCGCGTGGGCGCCGCCGTCAGCATCAGCAAGGACTGCGAATACCGCGCCTCCGAACTGCTCGCCGCCGGCGTGGACGTGCTCGTGCTCGACTGTGCACACGGTCATTCCGCCAACGTGCTCCGCAGTGTGGAAATGCTGCGCACCACCTTCCCGAACTGCCAGCTCATCGCGGGCAACGTGGCCACCTATGAAGGCGCCAAGGCCCTCATCAAGGCCGGCGCCGACACCGTGAAGGTCGGCATCGGACCCGGCTCCATCTGCACCACCCGCGTGGTCGCCGGCGTCGGCGTTCCGCAGGTGACGGCCGTCATGGAAGGCAGCCGCGCCGCCCGTGAAGCCGACCGCTGCTGCATCGCCGACGGCGGCATCAAGTTCTCCGGCGACATCGTCAAGGCTCTTGCCTGCGGCGCCCACACCGTCATGATCGGCAGCATGCTCGCCGGTACCGACGAAAGCCCGGGCGAAACCATTCTCTATCAGGGCCGCGCCTACAAGACCTATCGCGGCATGGGCTCCATCGACGCCATGCGCGCCGGCAGCGCCGACCGCTATTTCCAGAACCCCACCAAGAAGCTGGTGCCCGAGGGCATCGTGGGCCGCGTGCCTGCCCGCGGTCCCGTTTCCGACACCGTGTTCCAGCTTGTGGGCGGCCTGCGCTCCGGCATGGGCTATCTGGGCGCTTCCACGCTGGACGAGCTCTATCAGAAGGCCCACATGGTGGAAATCTCCGCTTCCGGCCTGCGTGAAAGCCACGTCCACGACGTCATCATCACCAAGGAAGCCCCCAACTACAAGGTCGAAAACTAACCGTCACGGCCCTGCTTCGCCCTACCCGCGGAGCAGGGCCTCAACATCTCTGGAAATCGCATGTCCAAAGTCATCATTCTCGACTTCGGCTCCCAGGTCACCCAGCTCATCGCCCGCCGCGTGCGCGAGGCCGGAGTCTATTCCGAAATTCATCCCTGCGTCACCTCCGCCGAGGCCGTGGCCGCCATGCATCCCGACGCCATCATCCTTTCCGGCGGTCCTGCCAGCGTGGGCGAAAAGGACGCTCCCCGTCTCGACAAGGGCCTGCTTGAACTCGGCGTGCCGGTGCTCGGCATCTGCTACGGCATGCAGCTGCTTGCCCACGAGCTCGGCGGCGTGCTCGCCCAGTCCGAAACCCGCGAATACGGCCCCGCCGACTTTGAAAAGGTCGCCGACTGCCCGCTGTGGGACGGCATTGCCTCCCTGGCCGAAGGCAGAAGCTCCCGCGTGTGGATGTCCCACGGCGACAAGGTGCAGACGCCTCCGCCCGGCTTCATCGTGACCGGCCGCACCGCCACCCTCGACGTGGCCGCCATGAGCTGCGATGAACGCCGCATCCATGCCCTGCAGTTCCATCCCGAAGTGCATCACTCCGAGGACGGCGCGCAGATGATCCAGAACTTCCTCTTCAAGGTGGCGAAGATCACCCCCGACTGGTCCATGAGCTCCTTCGTGGAACGCGTGGTGAAGCAGGTCAGGGAAACCGTGGGCGACAGCCACGTCATCTGCGCCCTTTCCGGCGGCGTGGATTCCACCGTGGTGGCCGTGCTGCTCAACAAGGCCATTGGCCAGCAGCTGCACTGCATCTTCGTGGACAACGGCGTGCTGCGTCAGAACGAAGGCGAGGAAGTCGTGGGCTACCTGCGCGAGCACTTCAATCTGAACCTCAAGTACGTTCAGGCCTCCGATCTGTTCCTCGATCTGCTTGCCGGCGTGGACGACCCGGAAAAGAAGCGCAAGATCATCGGCCACACCTTCATCGACGTGTTCGACAAGGAAGCCAAGGCCATCAAGGACGCCGGACACGACGTGAAGTACCTCGCCCAGGGCACCCTGTATCCCGACGTCATCGAGTCCGTGTCCTACAAGGGACCGAGCGCCGTCATCAAGAGCCACCACAACGTGGGCGGCCTGCCCGAAAAGATGAACATGAAGCTCATCGAACCTCTGCGCGAGCTCTTCAAGGACGAAGTACGCGCCGTGGGCGCGGAACTCGGCATTCCCGAGTCCATCCTGTGGCGTCATCCCTTCCCCGGCCCGGGTCTTGCCATCCGCGTTATCGGCGAAGTGACCAGACCCCGTCTTGAGATCCTGCGCAAGGCCGACGTCATCGTCATGGAAGAGCTGCGCGCCTCCGGCTGGTACCGCAAGGTATGGCAGGGTTTCGCCGTTCTTCTGCCTCTCAAGACCGTGGGCGTCATGGGCGACGGCCGTACCTACGAGCACGTCATCGCCCTGCGCATCGTGGAGAGCGTGGACGCCATGACCGCCGACTGGGCGCGCCTGCCCGCCGATCTGCTGGCCAAGATTTCCGGCCGCATCATCAACGAAGTGAAGGGCGTCAACCGCGTCGTTTACGACATCTCCTCCAAGCCGCCGTCCACCATCGAGTGGGAATAAGCATCCCGGCCCCGGAAGCCCGGCTTCCGGGGCTTTTTTGTGCCTGTCTCTTTTCCGTCCCTCTCGGCAAGATCGCCCTCCGGGAACTTCGCCGTCATCCCCTTTTTCCCGAAACGCTTCCGGACGATACGCCCATGAATCCCGTCATCAGAGACATGCATCCCGCAGAATTTCCCCTTCTGGAAGACTTCCTCTACGAAGCCGTATTTCAAAAAACGGGAAACGCGCCTTTGCCGAGGAGCATAGTCCGCAGGCCGGAACTTTACATCTATATTGAAAAGTTCGGCCAGAGCCCCGGTGATGTCTGTCTCTGCGCGGAATCGGACGGCCGCGTGATCGGAGCCGCCTGGGCGCGTCTCATGCAGGGATTCGGCCATGCGGATAACGAAACTCCGGAACTGGCCATGGCCGTGCTCGCTCCCCATCGCGGACTGGGCATCGGGACCTCGCTGCTTCTCTCTTTGCTGTCCCGCCTGCAAAAAGACGGCTTCCGTGCGCTCTCGCTCTCCGTGCAGAAGGATAATCCCGCCGTTCACCTCTACCGGAAGGCCGGATTCCAGGTCCTGCGGGAGGATGAGGAGGAGCTTGTCATGATGCGGCGTTTATGACAGGTTCCTGCGTGCCTTCCAACCTTTCGCCCTCCATGCCATGAACTTCTTCGAACAGGTCTACGACATCGTGCGCTCCGTGCCGCGGGGAAAAGTCATAAGCTACGGTCAGATCGCCTTTCTTGCGGGCAATCCCCGCATGGCGCGTCAGGTGGGCTGGGCGCTCCACGTCTGTCCTCAGGATGTGCCGTGGCAGCGCGTCGTCCGAAAGGACGGCAGCCTTCCGCAGGGCCCGGGAACGGACGGACGGCAGCGGAACCTGCTGGAGGAGGAAGGCGTGCGGTTCGATGAAAAGGGCCGTGTTCTGCGCGCCCATTTCGAACCCTGAAAGAGCCGGAAAACAGCCCGTCAGGCGCAAGGACCGGCCCTACGCAAGTCGAGGATGCACTTGAAGGCCCACCAACGATATGCTACCGTCCAAGGCTGACGGAGAGACAACCCTCTTGAGGAGTTTTTATAGATGTTTGGCATCGGCAGCACAGAATTGCTGGTCATCCTGGTCGTGGCCCTTCTCGTACTCGGACCCAAGAACCTGCCCAAGATCGCGCACACGCTCGGCCGCGCCATGGGTGAATTCAGACGCGTGTCCACGGAATTTCAGCGCACCCTCAATACGGAAATAGCCTTTGAGGAAGAAGCGGAAAAGGCCAAGGCGAAAAAGGCTGCGGCAGGCAGTGAAAAAACGACTTCCGGCACGACCGGCAGCCCCGTTTCGGACACGGAAAACAAGGCCTGAACGGTTCACCGGTATGGAAGAAAAAGATATTTCCCAGTCCCCGGCCAGCGGGGAACACAGTCATGACGATGCCGCAAAGGCATCTGCCGATCTTGCCTCCTATTACGCCGCAGCGGCGACGGCCGCTGCCTCGGGACACGAGTTTCAGGCCGACGACGTCCGAAGCGACGACGCCTCCGATGCCGAAAAAGGCGCTGATGAAACCGTAACCGACGCCGGAGAAACGTCCTCCGCCCTCTCAGAAGCCGAGGGCGACGAGACGGAAGAGAACAAGGAAAAATCTGCGCCTGCGGACGACATCTCGGAGGACGGAAGTCCTCACGGCCCGCTCGATCTCTTTTCCGAAGACTCCGCCGCGCAGTCGGAGGAAAAGGACGGCAAGGACGGCGATGAGCCGGATGCCGGAAGCCGTGAGCCCGTCCCGCCTTACGAAAACGCCCCTGCCTTTGCCGCATTTCAGGCCCCGGAAAAGACTCCCGACAAGGAAGACGACGAAGAACCCGAAGGCGCGGAAGACGACGTGCCCATGAGCATCATCGGCCATCTCAACGAGCTGCGCCGTCGTCTGTTCCGCATGGTCATCATCGTCGTACTCGGCTTCGTGGCCTTCTACGGCGTTTCCGAACAGCTGTACGCCTTTCTGTCCGCGCCTCTTCAGGCCTGCATGCCCGAGGGCAGCAAGCTCATCTATACCTCGCCTCAGGGCGCGTTCTTCACCTACATGAAGGTGGCTCTCGTGGCCTCGCTGTTCGGCACGAGTCCCTTCACCTTCTATCAGCTGTGGGCGTTCATTGCTCCCGGTCTGTACCGCGAGGAAAAAAAGGCCGTGCTGCCGCTCGCCTTCTTCTCCTCCATCTTCTTCCTGGCCGGTGCGGCGTTCTGCTTCATTCTGGTATTCCCCATAGCCTTCCAGTTCTTCATGGGCTTTGCGTCCGAAACCATCGTTCCCATGATTTCGGTGGAAGAATACCTCAGCTTCGCCCTCAAGCTTCTCATCGCCTTCGGCGTGGTGTTTGAAATGCCGCTGTTCGCGTACTTCCTGTCGCGGTTCGGCCTGCTCACTCCGGACTTCATGCGTCGTTCCCGCCGCTATGCCATTCTGGTCATATTCATCGTGGCCGCCATTC
>CAJJMX010000005.1 GCA_905192935.1 uncultured Mailhella sp. | reverse complement strand
TTGCAGGCGGCGACCACCATGTCCTGCAGCATCTCCACGTCCTCGGGGTCGACGACCTCGGGATCGATGGTGACAGCGAGGATGCTCATATCGCCCTGCGCCACGGCCTTCACCATGCCGCCGCCGGCGGAAGCTTCCACTTCCTTCTCGGCCATTTCCTGCTGGAGCTTCGCAATCTTGTTCTGCATCTCCTGAGCCTGGCGCAGCAGGTCGTTCATGTTCTTCATGCCATGTCTCCTTGAAAGACAGGGGCCAGCGGCCCTTCTGTTGTCATGTTAACGGTTGATGGGGGTACAGCGCACCAGTCTGGCGTCGTAGGCGTCCTGAAACTTCTTGATGACGGGATGCGACTGGATCTCTTCCTTGAGCTCGGCCTCGGTACGCACGATTTTCTGCGGGGGACGGAAGACGATCTGCAGAGGTCTGCCCGCCCACGCGGCCACGAGTCCTTCCAGGACACGGAGCTTTTCCGTGCGCTGAAGCTGCATGCCGATGACCTGCGAGAGCGCCTGAAGCACGAGCCAGTCTCCGCGGACCTCGCCCGTGACCTGACGAAGCATGGGCAGGGGAATGTCGCGGTTGTCCTGACAGGTCTCGAGAAAACCCGCCCACGTCAGGGAAGAATCCACCGGAACGTCCTTCCAGTCCGACGAAGGACGGCGCGGCGCCGGAGCCCGAGTTTCAACAGGTTTCGGCTCGTCCGTCAAGTGTGCGGAAGGCTCCTGTTCCGCCGGAGCGGAAGGACGAAAAGACGTCCGGGGCGGAGGAGGAACAAAGGCGGAAGGCTCGCTTTTCTTCTCCGCAGACAAAGCCTGCGACGGCGGCGCCGGAAAAGCCTCGGCCGCGGCAGCCGGCCGGGAAACAGCCGGCTCTTCGGACAAGGGCGGCAGAGCGCTTCTGCCGGAAGAAGGCGACGAGACCGCGGAAGCGGCAGGCGCGGCAAAAGCCGGAGAAGCGGCCGGGGCTGGCGAGGAGACGGGCGCGGCGGAAGGCGCCGGAGCCGCAGGAGAGGAAGCTGCTGCGGAAGACGGCAAAGAAAGCTCCTCCAGGGGCAGCAGTCTCGGCAGCATGGCGAGATTGAGCAGCAGAAGCTCGAGGCCGGTGGAAGGCTCCAGGCTCGTCAGGATGCGACGCTGGGAATCGAGCGTCATCTGCCATGCGGCATGGATATAGGTGAGGGAAAAGCGCGACGCCATGGAGGAAAGGCGCTCAAGCTCGCTTTCGGGCATGTCGAGCTCTCTGGCCGTTTCCCGGCCCGCCTGCTTCATGAGGAAAAGATTGCGCCACAGACTGCAAAGTTCACGCAGGAAAAAGCCCATGTCCGCGCCCTGCGCCAGAAGCTCGCGCACGAGCACCGTAATGGCCGCGGCATCCTGACCGGCCAGCGCATCGAGGAGCCGGTCCATGACTTCCTGACCGGCAAGACCCAGCACCTCGCGGGTCTGCCTTGCCGTGAGCGGCTCGTCCGGCGAGGAGCCGAGGGCCAAAACCTGCCCGAGCAGCGACATGGAATCGCGCACGCTTCCCGCCGCCCGGCGGGCGATGAGATGCGCGGCCTCCTTCTCGAAGGCACGCCCCTCGCGCTGAAGAATGTCGCAGATATGCGCCTCCAGCGTGGCCTCGGGGATCTGCCGGAACACGAAATGCTGACAGCGGCTCACTATGGTCACGGGGAACTTGTGCTGCTCCGTGGTGGCCATGATGAAGGTCACGTGCGCGGGCGGCTCCTCCAGCGTCTTGAGCAGAGCGTTGAAGGCTTCCTTGGTGAGCATGTGGGCTTCGTCGATGATGAAGACCTTGTAGCGTCCCTCAAGGGGAGCGTAGCCCACGGCGTCGCGCAGACGCCGTATGTCGTCTATGCCGCGGTTGGACGCGCCGTCTATTTCCACCACGTCCACGAAGTTGCCCTGCGTGATGCGGCGGCAGGCCTCACACTCGTTGCACGGCTCTCCGGTGGGAGCGTGCTCACAGTTGAGCGCCTTGGCAAATATGCGGGCTATGGTGGTCTTGCCCACCCCTCGCGTGCCGCTGAGAAGGTAGGCCGGAGCCACACGGTCCTCGCGGGCGGCGCGGGAAAGGATGGACTTCACCATGTCCTGCCCTACCACCTCGGCAAAGGTCTGCGGCCGGTACAGGGCCGCAAGGGATGCGTTTGCTGCCATAATATATCCGCTTTGGCCGCGCCCGTGCGAAGAAGGACGCGGCAGATCATGCGGCCCGAAGGGACCGACAGGTACTGAAAAATTCCTGAAAACCTTACGGCCTGCCCCTGCTCCGGTCAAGCACGGAGAGAAAAGACAAAAGCCGGCCGGAGGCTCCCGGACGGAGAGCCCCCGGCGAGCCGCGGCAGAAAAAACGCCTTCCGGACATCAGCGGGCAAGCTGCTCCTTGTCCTTGTCCAGACTGTCCTTCATTTCCACGCGTATCTTCTCGATAAGGGCGGCGGCCTGCGGGCTCAGATGCTTGTGATGGCGCAGCAGAATACCGTTGTGCACCGGCGGCAGGATGCCTTCCAGAGGATAGGAACGCAGTCCTTCGCCGAGATTGCCGTACTTGCTGGCCATGAGACACAGCTCGTCCATGACGGCCACGCCCATGCCCTGCTTCACGTAGCGCAGCATGAGATGATAGTTGTTCACGCTGAGCACGGTATGCAGAGGCTGCTGGAGGGAGGCAAGAGAAGTGTCGAAATAGGGATCTCCGCCCTCTTCCATGTTCTCCGCAAGAAAGGAGATGAAGGGCAGACGGATGATATCCTCCACCGCAGGCTTCTCCGGCAGGCCGAATTCGTTGTCCTCCCTTGCGATGAGCAGAGGCTGAGAGGTGAAAAGTTCCTCAAGAGAACAGTTGGGCGCTTCATGCGTAAGTCCGGTAAGCCCGAAGTCCACGCGGGAGCTGGCCACGTCGTCCACGGTCTCATAGGGCAGGGCACGACGAATTTTTATATGAACTTCAGGATGTTCCCGACGAAATGCGGCAATGATCCGCACCGCTCGTGCAGAAAAGGGCAAATTGCTCGATATACTGATGGTTCCGCGAAGCACTCCTGACGGAGAACTGATGTCGGATTTCATACCGCGTAAAAGTTCAAAGGTGGAAATCGTCCATGTGAGCAATCTCTCACCTTCGGGAGTAATACGCAGTCTTTTCATGTATCTATCGAACAACACTGTATTTAATTGTTGCTCGAGCTGCCGTATCTGCCAGCTGATGGTGGAGGGGTTCCTGTTCATGAGCTGAGCCGCCTTGCGTATGCTGCCCGTCTTTGCCGTATAGTAAAATCCCCGTAAATGCTGGAAAAAATCGCCTCCCAGTTCTTCAATCATGGTCCTGACCTCCCATGTCCGGGCGAGCTGCCGTGTTACTGTGTGATTTCATCAAACAATAAAAATTTTTTTTCGATTTGACAACTGAACATGTTTTTGTGAAATCATTGACACGACGGGAATGATTCCGGCGCGGCCCCCATTCCGTTGTCCCCGCCCAAAGCCGCGCTCTCTTTCCCATCCGATGTATATTCAGAATCAGGGAGGAGTCATGAAAAGTTCAACTCATCCGCTTGGCACGCTGATCGAAACGGACGTGCTTGTCATCGGCTCTGGCGCGTCCGGCTGCGGCGCCGCCCTCGGAGCCCGCGAGCAGGGTCTGGATGTCGTGCTGCTGGATAAAGGCAAGCTGGAAAGTTCTGGCTGTATTGGTGGCGGCAACGACCACTACATGGCCATCCTGAACGAAAAAGGCACGCCTTTCGACACCGCAGACGACCTCGTGAAGTTCTACTCCAAGCCTCTGACCGGCTATTCCCCCACGATGCTCGTCAACGGCTGGTACAATCACATGTACCACATGCTGAAGCGCCTCGAAGACCGCGGCGTTGAGTTCAGCAAGAATCCCGACGGAACCTACAAGCGTACCCAGGGCTTCGGTCAGCCCGGCACCTGGTGGGTTCACATCGCCAACGGCATGACCATCAAGCGCGTCATGGCACGCATCGTTCGCGACTCCGGCGTCCATGTCCTTGACCGCATCATGGCCATGAAGATCCTCACCGACGGCGGCAAGGCCTGCGGTGTGATCGGCTGGAACGTCGTGACCGGCGAGTACGTCATCATCCGCGCCAAGACCGTGGTTTCCGCTCAGGGTCGTTCTTCCACCCGCGGCTACAACAACTCCACGCACAACCCCTACAACGTGTGGATGTACCCCTACAACACGGGTGCGGGCGTGGTTCTCGGCTATGACGCCGGTGCCGCCGTCACCGAACTCGACACCTATCAGCGCGCCACCATGGAGCCCAAGGGCTACGGATGCCCCGGCATGAACGGCATCAACAGCTCGGGCGCCCACGAAATCAGCGCCATCGGCGAGCGCTTCATGGGCAAGTACGATCCCATGTGGGAAAACGGCGTGCGCAACAATCAGATTCAGGGCACCTACCAGGAACAGCTCGAGGGCAACGGGCCGCCTTTCTACATGGACATGCGTCATGTCGATCCCGAGATCGTGCATGAACTGCAGTACATCCTCATGCCCGGCGACAAGGCCACCTTCGGCGACTGGGCCGACTGCACCGGCACCGACTTCCAGCACAAGCTGCTGGAAGTGGAAATCGGCGAACTCATCTTCGGCGGTACCATCGCGGTGAACGACCAGTTTGAGACCACCGTTCCCGGACTGTTCTGCGGCAGCATCTTCCTGTACTGCTCCGGCGCCATGTGCGGCGGCTTCGAAGCCGGCCGTCAGGCCGCCATGAAGGCTTCCGGCATGACCGAAGCCGGCAAGATCGACGAAGACCTTGCCGCCCAGGTGAAGTCCAGCATCTTTGCCCCGCTCGGCAACGATCAGGAACTGACCTATCAGGAACTGGAAGAGGCCGCCCGCAACGTCATGATGTACTACATGGGCTTCCGTCGCTCCATGGCCGGCATGGAACGCGCTCTGGAAAAGATCACCTTCCTTGAAGAACAGATTCCTCAGCTCCATGCCGACACCCTGCGCGACCTCATGCGCTGCCATGAATCGTGCGAAGTTCTCAAGGTGTGCGAACTGGCCATCAAGGCCACCATGGAACGCAAGGAAACGGGCCGCTGCGTGTACAAGATTACCGATTACCCCAATCTCAATCCCGACATGGCGAAGCCTCTGCTTCTCCTCAAGGGCAAGAACGGCACCGAGTACCATTGGGGCAAGGCCCCTCTTCTGTAGAGCCCTTTCCGTCTGAAACCGCCTGCCGGGGCGGCGACGCCCCGCAGCGGTTTCCCGGCGCCGGAGCAGCGTTCCGACGCCCCCCTCCCGGTCATCCGGGAGCGGATCAGTCACTCAAGGAGTATTATCATGCCGCCTAGATATAGTCGTGAAATCACCCTGCCCATCGTCATGGGCGACAGCCTCAAGGAGCAGTTCCGCACCTCGCCGTGCGAGCATTTCTGCCCCGCGGGCAATTCCATCCAGAAGATGCAGGCTCTTGTGGAAAAGGGCGAATTCGGTGAAGCCCTGCGCTACCTGCGCGCCAAGAACCCCTTCCCCGGTGTGACCGGCCGCGTGTGCCCGCACTTCTGCCAGTCCAACTGCAACCGCGCCGGCTACGACGCCTGCGTGAACACCCGCGCCCTTGAACGCGCCGTGTTCGACTACGCCCCCTACGGTTCCGCGCTGTTCAAGCGCCGTCCCGCCACGGGCAAGAGCGTCGGCATCATCGGCGGCGGCCCCGCCGGTCTTACCGCCGCGTACTTCCTGGCCCTTCTCGGCCATGATGTCACCGTGTACGAAGCCAATCCCGTGCTCGGCGGCATGACCCGCTACGGCGTGCCGGACTTCCGTCTGCCCCGCGACGTGGTCGACCGTGAAATCGGCTGGATCCTCGAAGTGGGCGTGCGTGCCCGCGTGAACACCGTGGTCGGCCGCGACATCTCCTTTGCCGACGTGCGCGCCGCTCATGATGCCGTCATCGTGACCACCGGCACCCCCAAGGAAAACAGCCTGCCCATCCCCGGCAACGAAACCGCGGTGAAGGCCGTTGAATTCCTGCGTGCCGCCTCTCTCGGCCTGCGTCCCGAAGTGGGCAAGCGCGTGGTCGTCATGGGCGGCGGCGGTGTCGGCTTCGACGCCGCCTTCGTGGCCCGTCGCCTCGGCGCCGAAGAAGTGCACGTCATCTGCCTCGAAAAGGCCGGTGAAATGCGCGCTCCCGCGGAAGACCTCGAACAGGCCGCGGAAGAAGGCATCCAGATCCACAACTCCTGCACCATGTCCGCCATCCGCACCAAGGACGGCAAGACCGCAGGCGTGGACTACTTCGAAGTGCAGGAATGCCGCTTCGATGAAAAGGGCCGTCTGACCCTGGTTCCCGTGGAAGGCGGCGAACACACCATGGACTGCGACACCGTGATCTTCGCCGTGGGCATGAAGACCGACCTCGACTTCATGGCCGAAGCCGGCGTCAACCTCACGCCCCGCAACTGGATCGTGGTGGACGGCAAGCAGGCCAGCTCCGTCGAAGGCATCTTTGCCGCCGGCGACGTGGCCTCCGGCCCCGCTTCCATCGCTGCCGCCATCGGCAACGGCCGTCGCGCCGCCTTCGGCGTGCATGCCTATCTGACCGGTGAAAATTCCCGCGTGTACGCCATCGGCGACGACAACACCATCGTTGCCCGCGACGATCTCGCCGGAACCAAGGAACCCTATGTGGTGCCCATGGAAGAGATCTACGGCATT
The DNA here is from genome assembly GCA_905192935.1 of uncultured Mailhella sp. Taxonomy (GTDB): domain Bacteria; phylum Desulfobacterota; class Desulfovibrionia; order Desulfovibrionales; family Desulfovibrionaceae; genus Mailhella. Next base: position 15,153 of record CAJJMX010000005.1, on the reverse strand, counting down.
CTCCAGTACGAGAAGACCGAGCCTCAGAAACAGGCCTGCACCAACCACATGGACTTCACGGAAAACAACGCCGGCTACACCGCCGAACAGGCCCAGCTTGAAGCCGCCCGCTGCATGCACTGCGGCCACTGCAAGGGCTGCGGCACCTGCGTCGACGACTGCCCCGGCTACGTGCTCGAGCTCAAGCACCTCGACAACGGCCTCGACCGCCCCGAAGTGGCTCACGGCGAAGAATGCTGGCACTGCGCCAACTGCCGCACGAGCTGCCCCACCGGCGCCATAGGCTTCCGCTTCCCGCTCCGCATGCAGGTCTAACGACCAGAGCAAGCTGAACGCACAAATGAACGCCCTGTCCCTTCCCGGGACAGGGCGTTTTTGCGTCTGAAGGTCCCCGCCGGTCCGGCGCCGGAGAAATCTTCCTCTGCGCGGCCCGTTCTCCTGTCGGCAGAGCCTTATTGCGCGCTCTCAAAGAGCTTTTCAGCCCCGAAACCGCCTTCCACAAAAAAAGAGAATCAGGCTTGTCTTTTCATGCCTGAAAACGCCTCCGGCATCTCTTTTCCGGCCTTCCTCCTTCCCGTGAACGCTTTGCCCGGAACACATGACGCCGTCGCTCCAGGACCGCCGTGCATCGCCCCCTCAGAGAATTTGAGACATAAAACACAAATCCTGTCCGCATCTCTCCCGAAATCCGCCCTTTCAAGAGGCCGCACCCGAACTTGCCCTCTTCTCCCTCCGCCTTCGTCACGAGATTTTCCCTCCGGAAAGCGTCGATTGAGGCCGCTTGTCTCACGGAACCGGCCGCCTGACGCCTCGATTTTCCGTCCGTCCCCCTCCGGCGGAACGCCGTAAATTCCTTTGCGCCGAGCCGCATCCAGGAAAAAATGAGGTCTTTCAAAACATTTCGGCATATTGAATTATATGTATGATTATATCAAACAAAAACATGAAATTATCGTTTTGACTTATTTTATTGAAAATGTGATTTTTCGGTCAACTTACTGCGACTTCTGCGCGTCCGGAGCAGGCATGCTGCGTTTTCCAAGGGGACGGAAAAGACCGGACACGCAAGGCAAAGGAATTTACATCCGGAAATGGACGGAGATTTTCGGATGCGCCTTTTCACCGTGAACTTGTCCAGCCGTGCGCCGGGGGGCGGACGACTGGCGAGGACGATGGCAAATGATACAGCATATCGACGACGCCAAATGCGTCGGCTGCGGCGTATGCGTGCAGAAGTGCCCTCTGGACACCATTCGACTCAACGAGCAGGGAAAGGCTTTCATCGCGTATCCCGACGACTGCATGACCTGTTTTGTTTGCGAAAGGCTTTGCCCCGCCGGAGCCATTTTCGTTCATCCGTTCAAGGAAAAGCTGCCCCCGGTCTTTCCGGGTCCCCGGTACGACGCCGTGGAAGGCAACGACCTCAGGGACAAGGAGGTCTACCATGCCTGACAGAAACACCCATATCGTGGAAAGCGACCTTCTCATCATCGGCGGCGGCTCCGCCGGCCTGTGGGCGGCAAAGCGCTTCACCGAGCTTCTGCCGGAAAAAAAAGTGGTCATCGTGGACAAGGGACCCAAGGAATGGGGCGGCCTCATGTCCATGGCAGGCGGAGACTTCGACGCCGTGCTTCCGGGAGACGACCTGGACGCCTGGGTGGAAGATTTCATCTACTACTTCGACGGACTCTGCGATCAGGAACAGATCGAGGAAATACTCCGTCGCTCTCATGAGCGTCTGGAAGACTATCAGCGCTACGGCTGCGAATTCTTCCGCAAGGAAGACGGCACGCTCAAGAGCATTCCCCAGCGCGGCCTGCCCCATGTGAAGCTGTATCCCGCCAAGCTCGTGGGACGTGGCGGTGAAGACATGGTGCGCAATCTCGTCAGGCAGCTGCGCAAGGCCAACGTGACGAGTCTCGGCCGCATCGTGGTGACCGACCTTCTCAAGCAGAACGGCCGCGTCGTGGGCGCCGTGGGCTTCGATTCCATAACCGGAGACTTCTACCGCTTCCGTGCGCAGGTGGTCATTGCGGCCACGGGCGTGGGCGGCTGGAAGACCTCCTACGGCAAGAACACCCCCACGGGCGAAGGCGTGGAAATGGTATGGAACGCCGGCGCGAGACTCAAGGACTTCGAGTTCAGCCGCGTATGGAACATGCCCCGCTACTTCGGCTGGGAAGGCCAGACCAAGCTCATTCCCCTGGGAGCGCGTTTCGTCAACGCCAAGGGCGAGCCCTTCATGGAGAAGTATTCTCCCGTGCTCGGCGTGAATACCGATCCGCATTTCATCACCATAGCCATGGCCATGGAGATCCGTGCCGGACGCGGCCCCATCTACTTCGACATAAGCCGCATCAATCCCGACGATCTCATTCTGCTCCGGCCCCAGAACGGCTGGCAGCTCATGAACTACGAGAAGCTCTGCAAGCTCGGCATGGACCTCTTCCGCGACAATACCGAATGGCTGCCGCAGATGACCATTTCCTACGGCGGCATGGAAGCCGGCATCAAGGGCACCACCAATGTGGAAGGCCTGTTCGCCGCCGGTACGGCCAGAAGCACCGAACCCGGCGTGTACGCCGGCGGATTCGCCCTCATGAGCACGTCCGTCACGGGTCATCTGGCCGGTGAAGGCGCCGCCGAATTCCTCGCCTCCGCCGCTCCCGTGAAAAGCGACGACGTGGATGAGGACATCGACGCGCTGCGCGAAGCCGTCTATGCTCCCCTCGGTCGCGAAGGTCTCGCGCCTCACGACGTTCTCAGGAAGATCCAGACCGCCATGTTCCCCTACGATGTCTCCATTCTCAAGACGGAATCCTCCCTCACGCGGGCCCTCGACGAGATCGTGCGCATCCGCGAAGAAGAGATTCCGAACATGGCCGCCGCCGACACGCACTACCTGCTCAAGCTGCGCGAAATCCGCGGCATGGCGCTCGTGAGCGAACTTTATCTTCGCGCCTCGCTTGAACGCCGCGAATCCCGTGCCGGTCACTTCCGTGAAGACTTCCCCCACCGCGCCGAAGACGGCCTTGCCTGGATACTCATCCAGAAAGGTGAGGACGGAAGCATGAGCTTCAGCAGGAAGCGCGTTCCCCTGGAACGCTACCGCCATCCCATCACCAGGTCCTATCAGGACAATTTCCGCTTCACGGAAGAACATTAATACTCCGTTCCCCATCAGGAGAAACATATCATGGCTGCAAACACCAGCACTGCTACCGCCACGCCCAAAAAGCCGAATGTCATGTACTTCGTGCACACCATCATCTGCCTTGTCATCATGTTCGGCTTCGGGCAGCTTTCCCCCATTGAACCCCTCACCCCGCTGGGAATGAACCTCATCGGCATCTTCCTCGGCGTGCTCTACGGCTGGATATTCATCGACATCATCTGGCCCAGCATCGCCGGTCTGCTGGCCCTCATGCTCGTCGGCGGCATGAAGCCCGGCATGCTGCTCAACAAGAGCTTCGGCGACCCCATCGTCGTCATGATGTTCTTCATCTTCGTGTTCTGCGCCACCATCAACTACTACGGCCTGTCCAAGTTCATCTCCCTGTGGTTCATCACCCGCAAGGCCGTAGCCGGCAAGCCCTGGCTGTTCACCTACACCTTCCTCGCCTCCATCATGCTGCTCGGCGGCCTGACCAGCGCCTCTCCCGCGGCGGTCATCGGCTGGAGCATCCTCTACGGCGTGTGCGAAGTGTGCGGTTACAAGAAAGGCGACGGCTATCCGACCATGATGGTGTTCGGCATCGTGTACGCCGCCCAGGTGGGCATGGCCATCATCCCCTTCAAGCAGGCCGCCCTCACCGTCATGAGCGCCTATGAGACCATGTCCGGCACGCACATCGACTACGCCAAGTACATGATCATCGCCATCGTCGCCTGCGCCCTGTGCTCCCTGCTCTTCCTGCTCATCGGCAAGTACATCTTCCGTCCCGACGTGAGCAAGCTCGCCGACCTCGACGCCAGCAAGCTCGACAAGGATCAGAGCCTCAGCCTCTCCGGCGTGCAGAAGTCCGTGCTCGGCTTTCTCTTCGCCCTGGTCGCCCTGCTGCTCATTCCCGCCTTCCTGCCCGCGGATCTTGCCGTGGTCAAGTTCCTCAAGAGCATCGGCAACACCGGCATATGCATGTTCCTCGTCGGCCTCATGTGCTTCATCAAGGTCAACGGCAAGCCGCTGCTCCGCTTCAAGGCCATGGTCGATGACGGCGTGGCCTGGGGCATCATCTTCATCCTTGCCATGGTCCAGCCCCTCTCCGGCGCCATGGCCAACCCCGCAAGCGGCATCACGCCTTTCCTGATGTCCATCCTCGAACCCCTGTTCGGTGCAGGTTCTCCCCTGTTCTTCGCCCTGTGCATGGGTCTTCTGGCCACCATCCTCACCCAGTTCATCAACAACGGCGCCGTGGGCGTGGCTCTCATGCCCATCATCTTCAGCTACTGCACCAACAAGGGTGTCGGTCCTGAAATGGCGGTCATCATGGTGGTCATGGGCGTGCATCTGGCCTTCCTCACTCCTGCCGCAAGCTCCAGCGCCGCACTGCTGCACGGCAACGAATGGGCCAGCACCAAGAGCATCTGGAAGTCCTCTCCCATCGTCATCCTGCTGTCCTGGATACTGATGAGCGCCGTCATCGTCATCATGGGTTCGATGCTCTTCTAGTCGGCTGACACAGCACAAGAGCCTGAACACTACGGCCGGGCCCGTCCCCGGCGTCCCCAAGGCCCCCTTCCGCCCCCGCGGAAGGGGGCCTTTCCGTACTGTGCGCTTGCCTGTGCCGCTTCGTCCTGCTAGAGCTCTTGCATGCCCCGGATGCAGAACCAGCCGGGCATTCCCGTCCGTTCCCGGAATCCGGCGATTCCCGCCCTGAAGGACCCGCCATGACAGACCGCAATCCTCCCTCTTCCCCGTCGACGCCCCTTCCCATCTTCATGCCCTTCGCCGTTCCCGTGGTCCAGGGCGAAACCCGCGCCGATTCCCCCGTCTGGCAGGAAATACGACGGGAGGGAACGCGTCTCGTCTTCACGGCCGGCACCTTCATCGATATTTCGGGAAAACATCTGCTCGACATGTACTGTCTGGAAAAAGGCAGGGTCCGCATTCTCTTCGACACCCTGGAAGGCAGGCAGCGCGCCCTCATGACCTTCGAGCCCGGGGGCATCTTCAATCTGGCCTGCGCCCTCACGCAAAAGGATGCCTCCGGACTGTACCAGTGCGTGAAGGACAGCGTCATATGGCGCGTGCCCGGCACGATCCTGAAGAATGAAGAATCCGTCACGGCCTGCCCCGCACTTGCCGCCTATGCCCTGCGCCAGATGGGCACCGTGGCGCTCATACACAGCACGTTTCTTTCCGACATGCTCATGGACGACTTCGTCATCCGCTTCAGCCGCTATCTTCTGTCGCTCGCCGCAAAGCACGACCGCACGGAGTTTCCCCTCGGCATCACCCAGGACCGCTGCGCAGCCATGCTCGGCGTGCATCGGGCCACACTCGGCCGGGCCATACAGCACCTGAAAAAAACGGGCGTCATCGAATGTTTCAGGCGCAACAGAGTCTGCATCCTCGACCCCGACCGCCTGCGCTCCCTTGCGGGCATGTGAGACTCTCTTCCCGCGATTCTCCCCGTGCCGCCTCTGCCCGCTCCTCCTCGTCCCCGGCCGTACAGGCATGCCCCTGCCGCATCATGATGCCGCCTGCCCTGCGGATGAGGCCGTCTTCCTCCTTGGGAACCATTCCGCTTTCCCCGGCTGCACCTCCCCGATGCAGGCATCTTCGTCCGCTTTCCTCCGCCTTCTCCGACATTCTCTCCCTTCCCCGGCCCTCTGACGGCCCGTCCCCTCCGCCTCTCAGAAGATCTTCATCGTTTTCGCCGGAAATTATTTTTTCTTCCTGAATTTCGGCAAAATGTCGCACGTGCGATATTTTCCCTTTCTGCCTTGTGAAAAAGTGTACGCATCACTGAGCGACATGCCCGTCACGTACCAATCACTTTTCGCGAAGGAGAAAAATATGCCCCCGGTCATCGACAGAGAAAAATGCCTCGGCTGCGGCGTATGCGCCGATGTGTGCCCCCTGCAGGTATTCAGTCACAACAGGGAAAAGGACAGGATTCCCGAAGTGAAGCGTCCCTATGAATGCTGGCACTGCAACGCCTGCGTGCTGGACTGCCGGGCCCACGCCATAGAACTGCGTCTGCCTCTCACCCACATGCTGCTCTATGTGGACTCCGACACGCTGAAGCCCAGGGACCTGCCTGTTCGCTGAACACGGTCCGCGTCGACAGTTTCGTCCCGGAAAGGGATTCTCTTCACTCAATATTTCCCGGAGGTCATCCATGATTCCCCTCAAACAGCAGCATGAAGCAGACGTCGCCGTCATCGGCGGAGGCATAGCCGGACTCATGGCCGCCATAGCGGCGGCGGACAAGGGCGCAAGCGTCGTTCTTCTGGACAAGGCCAACACGAAGCGCAGCGGCGCAGGCGCCACGGGCAACGATCATTTCCTGTGCTGGATACCCGAAAAGCACGGGGACATCAGCGTGGTATACAACGAGTTCATGGACAGTCAGAACGCCACCAGCAACGACACGCCGCTCGTCATGCGCTTTCTTGAGACCAGCCCCAAGATCGTGAACATGTGGAACGACTGGGGCATCAACATGAAGCCCACGGGCGACTACCACTTCGAAGGACACGCCTATCCCGGCCGTCCGCGCATCTTCCTCAAGTACGACGGCCACAATCAGAAAAAGGTGCTCACCGAACAGGCGAAGAAGCGCGGCGTGAAGATTCTCAATCATGCGCCCGTGCTGGAAATGTTCCGCAACGCCGACGGCGTGACCGGCGTGCTGGCCCTCGACGTGTCCGGCGACGATCCCTCCTTCATCATGGTGAAGTCCAAGGCCGTGGTGGCCGCCACGGGCTACGTGAGCCGTCTTTTCACCACCGATCCCACGCCGAGTCAGATGTTCAACACCAACATGTGCCCCTCCGGCACCGGCGACTCCATAGCTCAGGCCTGGCGCATCGGCACCTATCTCGTGAACATGGAAAAGACCTATCGTCACGCCGGACCGCGTTTTCTCGCCCGCTGCGGCAAGGCCACATGGATAGGCGTGTACCGCTATCCCGACGGCCGTCCCGTGGGGCCGTTCATCACGAAGCCCGATGTGGAAACGGGCGACATGACGAGCGACGTATGGTCGTCGGCCTTCACCGATCTCAAACTGAGCGGCCGCGGTCCCGCCTACATGGACTGCTCCGGCGCAAGCAAGGAAGACCTCGAGCACATGCGCTGGGCCATGAAGTGCGAAGGACTCACCGCCCTTCTGGACTACATGGACAAGGAAGGCATAGATCCGGGAAAGCACGCCGTGGAATTCGGCCAGTATGAAGCCAACCTCGTCACCAACGGCATAGAGATAGACATCAACGGCGAAAGCAACGTGCGCGGGCTCTTTGCCGCGGGCGACATGATGGGCAACATCAGCGGCGACATCGGCGCCGCGGCCGTGTACGGCTGGATTGCCGGCCATCATGCCGCGGACTACCGGAGCCTCTCCCTTGCCGAAGGCACGCCGGACAACGCCGGGGAACGCATGGCCTTCTACAGCGCCATCTACGAGCGCAAGGTAGGCGCCTCGTGGCAGGAAGCGAACTTCGCCCTTCAGCAGATCATGACCGAATACGCCGACTGCGGCCCGCACCGGGTGCGTTCCGACACCATGCTGACGGCGGGCATCAAGTATCTCGGCGACCTGCGCAGAAAGATCGAAACGCAGATCTTCGCCTCCGACGCCCACGAACTCATGCGCGCCGCCGAAGTGGTGAATCTGCTCGATCTCGGCGAGGCCCTCATGATTTCCGCCAGGGAACGCAAGGAAAGCCGCGGCCGCCACATCCGTTCCGACTATACCTTCACCAATCCGCTTCTGCGCGACAAATTCCTGCGCGTCTGGAAGGACGGTGAAAACGTCAGAACCGAATGGCGCGACAGGCTTATCTGACCTTTCTCTCCCTTTCCGTCCGGGCTTCACGAGAAGCCCGGACAAAAACCGCCATCCCGGCATTCCGCTCTCTTCTCAGAAAGACACGTACCGGCATATCTGCCCTTGGTCCGCCTCTTTGCCGAGACTCTCGCGTCATGCCCGAACTATCTCTGCAAACGCCGACAGAACAGGCTCACGGGCCATGCTGCGGCACGCAGCCCGGAACCTCGTCACCGTCTGGAGACTGCCATGAACGCTCTTCTCATGCTCCGCTGGCCTCTGACCGTCATTCTGCCCTTCATCGTCTATTTCGCCGCGCCCGCCGACATTTCCCCGAAGGCTCCGCTCTTCATGGCCATGACCAGCATGGCCGTGTTGGCATGGGCCTTCAATATTTTTCCCGCCATAGGCGTCGCCGCACTGCTCACCTTCGGCTACACCCTCGGCAACGTCGCCCCCATGGAAGTCATTTTCGGCCCGTGGGCCACGGTGCTGCCATGGATCTCCTTTGCCGCCGTGGTCATCGGCGAAGCCATGGATCGGACGGGACTTGCAAGACGCCTCGCCCTTGCCTGCCTTTCCCTTGCCGGCGGCAGCTTTTCCGGGCTTGTCCTGGGCTTCTTTGCAGGCGGTCTCGCCCTTGCCCTCGTCCTGCCGTCCATTCTGGCCCGCATGGTCGTTTTGTGCGCCATAGCCTCCGGCATCGTGGACACGCTGAAGCTCGATCACAAATCGAGAATGTCCTCGGCCATCATCCTCATGGCCTTCATGGCCTCCGCCGCTCCGCAGTTTCTTTTCCTGCATACCTCCGAAAGCTTCATCTGGGCCTTCACCATGCTTTTCAAGGACGGCACCACCGTGGACTTCTGGCAGTACGCCTGGCACGGCTCGCTGTTTTCCGTCATCTACACCATGGCATCCATGGGCGTCGTATGGATGGTAAAGGGCAGAGAACGCCTGACCTCCATGGAAAACGCCCGCGTCTTCCTGGCCGAAAGCAGCAGAGAACTCGGCCCCATGAGCATCAAGGAAAAGATCCTGCTCGTGCTGGTGGCGGGCATGGTGCTCGCCTTCATGGTCCAGCCCTGGACGAAGGTCGATCCCGTCTTCGTCTTTGCGACTCTCGCCATGCTCTGCTACATGCCCGGCATCAACATTCTGCCCAATGAAAGCATAGGCAAGCTGGAAATCATGTTTCTCATCTTCATCACCGGCTGCATGTCCATAGGCTTCGTGGGCGGAGCCGTGGGCTTCAACGCCTGGGCCGTGCAGCAGATCCTTCCCGTGCTGCAGGGCTGGGGAGAGACCATGTCCGTGCTCATCGCCTATCTTTCCGGCGTGTTCGTCAACTTCCTGCTGACGCCCCTTGCCGCCACGGCCGCCTTCACCCCGGCCATAGGCGAACTCGGACAGGCTCTGAACATGAATCCGCTGCCGCTTTTCTACGCTTTCCAGTACGGCGTGGATCAGTATCTTCTGCCCTACGAGGCCGTGTACTTTCTCTACATCTTCATCACCGGCCGCGTGACGCTCTCCCACGTCATTCCCGCGCTTGCCGTCCGCGCGCTGCTCTGCGGCGTGCTGCTTATCCTCGTGGCCGTACCGTGGTGGAACTTCGTCGGCATCATGTAGACGGCTTTCCAAACGCACTCTCCCCTCCCGCCCGCGCCGCGTCCCCGACAAGGCGCGGGCTTTTTGCATTTTCCGTCACGATTGACGCTCCGCCGCTGTCAGGCTAGACTGTTCGTTCCTTTCAAATGCCCGGGCATGACGCCCTGCCGCATATCACGCAGATTCGAGGAAATCAGCAATGCTTGATCTCAAACTTCTCCAGAAACATCCCGAAGTGGTGGCCAAGGCTCTGGCCGACCGCCATTCCAACATTTCCGTCGATGACTTCCTTAAACTGGACGAGCGCCGCCGCGCCGCTCTTACCGAGGTGGAAACGCTCAAGAGCAAGCGCAACGCCGAATCGGCCGAAGTGGCCCGCATGAAGCGTTCCGGCGAAGACGCCTCCGCCCTCGTGGCCGAGCTCGGCAAGCTCTCCGACCGCATCAAGGAACTGGATGCCGAAACTTCCGAGATCAAGGAACAGGTCTATCAGTGGATGCTCCGCGTGCCGAACATCCCCGATGCCTCCGTTCCCGTGGGCCTCGACGAAAACGACAACCCGGAGCTTCACCGCTGGGGTACTCCGCGCGAATTTACCTTCCCGCCCAAGCAGCACTTTGAAGTGGGCGCGGCAAAGACCGGTCTCGACTTCGAGCGCGGCGCCAAGCTCGCCGGTTCCCGCTTCTGCGTGTCCCACGGCGTGTTCGCCAGAATGGAACGCGCGCTCATGAACTTCTATCTCGACACTCAGACCACCGAATTCGGCGCCACCGAGATCCTGCCTCCCTTCATGGTCAACGCCGCCACCATGCAGGGCACGGGACAGCTGCCCAAGTTCGAGGAAGACCTCTTCAAGATGCCCGCCTGGGACTACTACCTCATCCCCACGGCCGAAGTGCCCGTCACCAACCTGCACGCCGGTGAAATTCTTGAGGAAGATCAGCTTCCCCTGCGCTATACCGCCGGCACGCCCTGCTTCCGCTCCGAAGCCGGTTCCGCAGGCAAGGACGTGCGCGGCCTCATCCGTCAGCATCAGTTCATCAAGGTGGAAATGGTGCGCTTCGCCCATCCCGACAAGTCCTGGGAAGAACTTGAACATATGCGTCGCTGCGCGGAAATCCTGCTCGAAAAGCTGGAACTTCCCTACCGCACCATCACCCTGTGCACCGGCGACATGGGCTTCGGCTCCGCCAAGACCTACGACGTGGAAGTCTGGCTGCCCGGTCAGAACACCTACCGTGAAATATCCTCCTGCTCCAACTGCGTGGACTTCCAGGCCCGTCGCGCCAACATCCGCTTCCGTCCCAAGGGCGGCGGCAAGCCTGAATTCGTGCACACGCTGAACGGTTCCGGCCTGCCCACCGGCCGCTCTCTTGTGGCCATCATTGAAAACTATCAGCAGGAAGACGGCTCCATCATCATCCCCGAAGTTCTGCGTCCCTACATGGGCGGCCTGAAGGTCATCACGCCCGACATGTAGTTCTCCGCAGCTCTGCACTTCCGAAAGGGAGACGGCACGCCGTCTCCCTTTTTTATTCCCTCCGAAACCTTCCGCCTCTCTCCTCAGTCCATGCGCGCCACGTCATGAAGTGCCGAAACTCCCATGGCTCCCCGGCCCTTCTTCTTTCTTCAGAGGCATCCTTCAGGTTCAGACGCTTCGCCTTATCCCGCAACCGTTCATGATTCCGAAGAAAACATCTTGAGCACCATAGCACAAAAGCATTCTACCTCGACTCTTCTGTCTCCGCACCTCCCATACGCCTTCTTGAACGAACTCGGAAAAACCTCCCCTATGACGCCTGAAAACACCTTTTTTCCGAGATTCCATCAACATATTTCCTCAGTTGTTGGCTTTCATTGAACAACAATGTGAAATTTTGAGCTTTATTTTTCTGTCCCCTTCTGCTTTTTCTGAATAACGAAGAAACCCGTTCTCTCTCCTGTACGGGTTCTCGATCTCAAACACAGAATGTCAGGAGCTTCACATGAACAGACGTCAGTTTTTATATGGAAGCGCGGCCATGGCTCTCATGAGCGCCATGCCTTTTCAGGCCCGTGCCGCGGAAGGCCCCGTGGTCAAGACGGCCAAAGGCAGCGTGCGCGGTCTTGTCCTGGACGGCGTACATGTGTTCAGAGGCGTGCCCTGCGGCATGCCTCCTTATGAAGGAAAGTACCGCCTTGCCCTTCCCGAGCCCGTGCAGGCATGGAACGGCGTGCTCGACACGGTCAAGTTCGGCGACATCCCACTGCAGCCCGACAACAAGAACAAGCCCATCGGCGGCGGCGACTGCCTGCGCCTGAACATCTGGACTCCCGCTCCCGGCAAGACCAACTGCCCGGTCATGGTCTACATTCCCGGCGGCGGCAGCACCCGCTGCGACAACAACGACGTGCGCTTCGACGGCACGGCCTTCGCCAGGGACGGCATCGTGCTCGTCACCATCAACTACCGCGTGAACGTGGACGGCTTCCTCAAGATCAAGGGCGTGCCCTCCAACCTCGCCCTGCGCGACATGATGTTCGCCCTGCGCTGGGTACAGGACAACATTGCCGCCTTCGGCGGCGATCCGGACAAGGTCACGGTGTTCGGCCAGTCCGCCGGAGCCACGCACATCACCTCCCTTATCTCCTCCAGCAAGACGAAGGGCCTCTTCCGTCGCGCCATTCTTCAGAGCCCCGCAGCTCTGGCGCAGTACGACGCCGACCTGGCCTCCAAGGTTTCCGCCGCCCTGCTCAACTTCTACGGCATCGAGGACAGCCGCGAAGCCGTGGCCTCCCTTTCTCCCGAAAAGCTGCTTACCTTCTCCTCCTTCATTGCCGCTCAGAACAAAAAGCCCGAATGGTGCCGCATGCTCGGCGGCAACATTGCCATATTCAAGCCCTACTACGACGGCGACATCCTCATGAAGCGTCCCGTGGACGCCATTGCCGAAGGCGCGGCCAAGGGACTGGAAATCATGGCCGGCTGCGCTGAAGAAGAATGGCGGCTCTACACCGTGCCGAGCGGCGCCATCGACAAGATCGGCGACGGCGCGATCAAGGGCTTCATCGACTCCACCGGCTTCCCCGCCGACATCGCGGAACGCTACCGCAAGGCCGGACGCGGCCAGACCGCCGGCGAAATCTTCACCGCCCTTCAGTCCGACTTCGTCTTCCGCATGGCCGCCAACAAGGTTCTGGAAAGCCAGGCCAAGGCCGGCGGCAAGGTCTGGGCCTACTCCTTCGGCTGGAAGAGCGACGCCGCAAACGGCAGGCTCGGCGCAGCCCACAGCGTGGATCTGCCCTTCGTCTTCAAGACCCTGCACAAGGACTCCCCGCGCATCAAGAGCACGCTCGGCACCAATCCTCCGGACTCTCTGGCAAATTCCATGCACAGCGCATGGGTGAAGTTCGCCACTACCGGCAATCCCGGCTGGACGCCCTTTGAGGGCGAGCGCCGCATGACCATGCGCTTCAACACCGAAAGCAAGGAAGTCTCCGATCCGTGGAAGACGGAACGCGAGAACATGCCTCTGAAATAATTCCGCCGTGCAAAAAACGGCGCCGTCCGCATGACGGCAATGAGGACTGAGGCCTGAAAGCCCGCCTCTCCAGAGCCACGACACCGCAAGGGCGGAACCATCCTTCCCGGATGGCTCCGCCCTTATTTTTTCTGCATAACGATAAACGCCCTAACCGGCCGTCGAATCCACACGGGCAATGCCGCTGCAGTCCTCCCCGGCATACCGGGCAGAAGCCGCCCGATAAAGCTCCACGGCACGTTCCGCTATCGGCATGTGAAGCTCAGGATGTCCCGCAGCGCACTTCATGGCTATCTCCATATCCTTGAGCATGAGGCCAAGGGTAAAGAGCGGCGCATAATTGCCCTCCACCATCCGGCCGAAATTGCGGGAAAACTGGGTGGAGCCTCCGGCGCTTTCCTTCGTCACTTCCGCAAGCATGTCCATATCCAGCCCCATCGCGGCGGCAAAGCGGTAAAATTCTCCCACCGCCGCCAGATTCACGGCTCCCAGCAGGTTGGTCATGGCCTTGACGGCCTTGCCCGTTCCCACGGCGCCGAGTCGGAACACCTTCTCCGTCATGGCGGAAAGCACGGGCCCGGCGGCATCGAAATCCGCATCATCACCGGCGCCGAGCACCACCAGCGTTCCGGCCTCTGCCTTGGGCCTTGCGCCGGTAATGGGCGCATCCAGCACATGAACGCCCAGGGGACGACAGATCTCCTCGACCCTGCACACGGCCTCCGGCGTACAGGAACTCATTTCCAGCACCACGCATCCGCGTTTCACGAAGCGTTGAAAGTCGCCGTTCTCATAAATATCGAGCACGGCCTTATCGTCGGGAACCACGCTGACGACGAAATCCGCCCCCGACACCATATCCTTCACGGAGGAGCAGAGACGAGCTCCGTGCCGGACGGCTTCTTCCGGGCCGGCCGGACTGCGATGCACCATGACGCGCACTTCATGACCGGCCTTCAGAAGATTGATCGCCATGGGCAACCCCATGCTGCCCAGTCCGAAAAATGCTGCAACTGCCATAGTCTGCCTCCTACAACACGCCCATGGCAGCCCACCAGGCCATGCCTGCGGTTGCCAGGAAAACGACGTTGATGATGAACTTGATGGTCATGATGGACGCAAAGTCCTTCACCCGAATGAGCCCGAGAGAAAAGGCCACGAGATACACGGCCGTTTCGTACGGGAACCAGAGCTGTGCCGTGCCCTGATAGAAAATATAGAACATGGGCTCAAGATTGAAGTTCAGATCCCGGCATATCTGGGCGAAGGGAAGTCCGAAGGAGGCCAGAACCGCAAGCGGCGTCATGAGAAAATTCAGAAGCAGACCGGCAAGGTAGGTGGCGCAGAGGAAGGCGGTCTGACTCACGTTCTGCAGCATGGGCACGATGCTGACCGACACGTACTGTCCGAAGCCCACGGCGTTGCCTGCCGATCCTATGCCCATGCAGGCGATGATGAAGAACAGCACGGAAAACTGCACGTCCTTCAGATCCTGCTGCGTACCCACGTTCATGCCGGGCATGTAGAGGATCATCGGCGCGAAAATGAAGCCGTACACCATGTTGATGTGGTGATACTGATGCGTGAAGAGGAAGATCACCAGCGCGACAAGAACGACGATGATCTTCCATTCCTTGACGCTGAGACGCCCGAGGGACGCAAGCTCCCTTTCAAAATTCTCACGGCCGCTGAGCGGAGAAGCGGGACGGCAGTAACGGCCGATGGCCGCAGCCACAAGATAGTTGCCCACGAGGAATACGGCGTTGTCCCTGAAGAAGGCGGGATAGGAGGGAACGATTTTCTCCACGGGCTCGGCCGCACTGTAGAGGATGGAAATGAAGTCGGGAGAGTAGATGAAGTAGTTGGCGTCCATGTAGAAAATGACCGTGGCCACCATGAGTCCGGCGGACGCCCGGCTTCTTCCTAGCTGCAGGGCTTCGCAGATGCCGTAGGCCACCACGATGACGGCAATGCATGCCATGGTGCCCTGAAGAAAGATTCTCGCCACAAGCGCCAGCGTGGCC
>CAJJMX010000004.1 GCA_905192935.1 uncultured Mailhella sp. | reverse complement strand
ATGGACAAGTTGTTCAATTTTTCCTTTCCGTCGTTCATGGAAGGCGGGCCTCTTGATGCGGCAAGTTGCTTTGCATTTTTATTTTACTCTTTTATCTGGTAAGTATCATGATATGTTCATAGACATGTTTGATGGTATATGACATTTTAATATATAAAATATTTTTTGCATATGCTTGTGAGCACACAAATAAATCTGATGATGAAATATTATATTTTTTTCATAAAACGCATAAATAAAAAAACAGGGAGGGACACGGATGTGTCCTCCCTGATGGTAGATAGGAATGTGGAATGTGCCGCAGCGAGAAAGGAATGTTTTAATGCGGGGATGATACCGGTCTTTCAAAGAAGAACGGGCGCGGAAAACAGACTACAGCGTTGCGCACAGTCTCGCCTGTTCCGTTATGCGGTCCCATCGTCCGGCAGAGGCATCGTTTTTGTCGGCTATCCATGTGCCTCCCACGCAGCACACGTTGGGCAGCGAAAGATAGGATTTCACATTCCCTGCGTTTATGCCTCCGGTGGGGCAGAAGACCATGTCGGAAAAGGGAGACGCGAAGGACTTGAGCTTCGTGACTCCGCCGCTCTGTTCCGCGGGAAAGAACTTCAGAAAGTCCAGTCCGTGATCCCTTGCGGTCATGATCTCCGAAGGCGTGGACACGCCCGGCAGGTAGTCGATGCCGGTATCCCTGCGGCAGGCCAGCAGGGATTCGGTCAGACCGGGACTCACCACGAAGCGGAAGCCGAGGCGGGCGGCCTTTTCCATGTCTGCGGACGAAAGCACGGTGCCTATGCCCACGATGCTTTCCGGCACTTCGCATTTCACCCGCTCGGGCAGAGACCACGCCGAGGGGGTGCGCAGGGTGATCTCCAGCATTTTGAGACCGCCGTTCACCAGGGCGCGGCACAGGCCGAAGGAGGTGTCGTCGTCTTCGAGCGCAAGCACGGGAATGACCTTCTGCGCCCTGCACAATTCTTTAAAAGGATTCATGGATGAGCTCCTCGGGCATATGATTGACGGGTATGACGGCCCCCGGTTCCCGGATGACGGCCGCGGCCAGACGGTGTCCTCTTCGCGCGGCCTGTTCCGGACTCATGCCGTGCAGTCTCGCGTGCAGATAGGCCGCGGCAAAGGAGTCTCCGGCGGCCGTGGTGTCGACGACGTTCTCCACGGGCAGGGGCGGCACGCGGAGCATGCGTTTTGCGTCCCACAGAAGGCAGGGACGGCTTCCGTCCTTCATGATGAGCTCCGCGCCGGGGCGCATGCGGGAGGCCAGCCGGACGGCCGTGTCCTCGGGGCCTGCACATCCCTTCATGTCGTCGAAGGCTTCGGCCTCTTCCGGAGAGAGAAAGAGCATGGAGCAGAGCGGGAGTATGTTCCGGTACCACGGCCGGGCCCTCTCGACGGCCTCGTCCCGGCTGCCGCCCCACAGGGAAGGCCGGAAGTTGGCGTCGAAGAAGACGGGAACCTTTCCGGCAAGCTGTGCCAGCCTTTCGAGAAGACGCGTCCTGCCGTCCTCGAAGAAGACGGCGAGGCTGATGCCGCTCAGGTATACGCCGTCGAAGGAGGCGAGGGCGTCCAGAATGCCGTCCGCATCCCTGCCGGAGTAGCACAGACGGGCGGCGGAAGCGGAGCGCCAGTAGAGAAAGGAGCGCTCTCCGTTCTCGTCGGTCTGTATCATGTACAGACCGGGGACGGCTCCGGGCAGTCTTCTCGTCAGGGAGGCGTCGATGCCCTCCTGCTGCCAGAAGCGCAGCATGGCATCGCTCAGGCTATCCGTGCCCACGGCGGAAAGGTAGCTCGTCTCCACGCCTCCGAGCCTTGAGACGTACACGGCCGTGTTGAGCGTGTCGCCGCTGAAGGAGCGGCGGAGCATGTCCTTCCGCCCGGGATCGGGCACAAGTTCGACCATGCATTCTCCGGTGAGGG
This sequence comes from uncultured Mailhella sp., assembly GCA_905192935.1. GTDB lineage: Bacteria > Desulfobacterota > Desulfovibrionia > Desulfovibrionales > Desulfovibrionaceae > Mailhella. The sequence goes on along the minus strand of CAJJMX010000004.1, from coordinate 20,957 downwards.
CGAGACGTATCCTGCGGGACATCAGTCGAGACCTCTGTATTCGCGCAGGCACGCGGCAAGGCGCGCAATTTCCTCTTCCGTGTTGAAGAAGTGCAGGGATACCCGGATGCTTCTGCGGCTGGGCATGCCGGCGGCGAGGTTCCGGGTCTTGATGAGGATGTTCCTCTGCCAGGCAAACTTCACGAGGTCGTCGGCATCCAGACCGGGGAACGTGAAGCCCACGATGCCGGAGGAAACGGCGTCTTCCTCGGGCGAGAGCAGCACGATCCCGGGCATTTCACGCAGACGCTCCATGAGCGAGGACTTCAGGGCGCGGTTTCTTGCCGTGATGTTTTCCACGCCGAGCAGGGCGAGGTAGTCGGCGGCCTTGCCGAGCGCGGCAAACGGAGGAAGGTACCGGGAGCCGTATTCGAATTTTCCGGCGTCTTCTCTGAGGGTGTAGGAGTAGTCCGTGAAGCTGAAGTTTCTTTCGGCGCCCACGCCTACGGCCTGCGGCCTCACTTCGTTCATGAAGGCTTCGTCGAGCAGCATGACGCTGGTGCCGTGCAGGCCGAGCATCCACTTGTAGCCGGCGGCGATGTAGGCGTCGCAGCCCAGGGAGGGAAAGTCCACCGGAATCTGGCCTGCGGACTGCGCGCCGTCCCAGATGATGCGCGCGCCGTGTCGGTGCGCGATTTCGGAAATTTCCTTCACCGGCTGACAGAAGCCGCCGATGTGGCTGACGTGGCTCATGACGACAAGGCGCGTTCTTGCGTTGCAGACCTCTTCCATGTTGTCGAGCGCGTCCTGCATGGTGAGACCGACCTTCACATAGCGGATGGCGTAGCCCAGACGCCGTGCGCCTTCCAGCAGGGGAAGCAGAACGGCGGGGTTTTCCTGATCCGTGGTGACGACCTCGTCCCCGGGGCCGAGGCTGAAGTGGGGCAGCAGGATGTTGAGACCGTCGGCAATGCCGCGCACGAAGGCGGTCTGCGAGGGGGAGGCATGGAAGAAGGAGGCCAGGGAACGCCGCGAGGCCTCGGTGGCGGCGTGCAGTCTGGCATAGACGTCGGCCCGGCTCGGGCTGTTGTAGAAGACGTCGTCTTCCAGTTCCTGCACGGTGTAGTGCATGCAGGCCAGCTTGGGGCCCTGGTCGGCCGTGTTCAGAAAGTCGAAGCGGGAAATGGCCGGGATGTCGAGATTGAATCTTGCCCTGTCGAAAAGCATGGGAAACCTCTTCAAAGCTCAGAAAATGGGGGACGGCCGGGGCGGCGCGGCTCCGGCCGTCTTCGGTTTTACTTTGAGGTGACGGGCGTTATCCTGCCGTCATCGACGACGAGGCGTCCGTACTGGTACACGGCCCTGACATCGCTGCCGAAGGCAAGATCGTCCAGGGGATTGCCGCCGAGAAGCGTGATGTCGGCCCTCTTGCCGCGTTCAAGACTGCCTATCTCCTTTTCGAGTCCGCAGCAGGCCGCGGCGACGCCGGTGGCGCAGTCGAGAATGGCCCGGTTGGACATGTCGAGATATTCCTTGAAGATGCCGAAGGAGAGGGCATAGTCGCTGAACTCCGTGAGATGACAGCCGGCATCGGTTCCGAGGGCGAAGCGCACGCCCTGACCGATGATGCGTGCGGTCACGTCCATGCGCTCCTTGCGGAACACGCGCCAGAATTCCTGCTGTTCCGGCGGGAAGTTCGTGACGGGAGTGCGGTAGGAGGCGCTGAAGGCCGGGCAGAGAATGATGCCCTTCCTGGCCATTTCGTCCACGCAGGCGGCGTCGTAGTCGATGGTGCCGTCCGAGCCGCGGAAGCTGCAGTGCTCCACGGTGGAGACTCCGGCCTTCACGGCGATGCGGATGGAGTCGGTGCTGTGCACGTGCACGGAGGTCATCTTGCCGCGCATGCGGGCTTCTTCGGCAAAGGCGTCCACCTCGGCCTGACGGTACTGCAGCACGCCGGAGCCGGAATTGGGCGTCATGTTGCCGCCGGAGATCATCATCTTCAGAAAGTCGGCGCCGTTCTTGATGGCTTCGCGCGCCTCTCTGCGCACGTTTTCCTCGCCTTCCACTTCCCGGTTGAGGTACCAGCAGTGACCGCCCGTCACGGTGAAGGGGCGGCCGCTGGCCACGATGCTGCTGCCGCGCATGGTGCCGTTCTTGATGGCGTCGCGCAGCTGGTAGATGCCCTCGGTGCCCGCGCCGCAGTCGCGCACGGTGGTGACGCCCGCCAGAATGGAGGCCTGAGCGTTGCGCACGAGACGCAGCATCATGAGCGGTTCGCTGTTCATTTCCTCCAGCATGTCGAGATAGGGATCGTTCCGGCAGCTGAAGCTCAGATGAACGTGGGCGTCGATGAACCCGGGCAGAGCCCAGGCCTCGGGCCGGAAGTCCACGACGGCGTCGGGGTAGGCCGCTTCGGCCTCTTCCCAGGAGAGAAGGTCGACGATGCGGTCATCATGAAGAACGATGGCGGCGTGTTCCATAACCTGACCGTTGCCCGGCTGGGGAATGGCGGCCTTTACTTTAACAATGGTTTTCATGCTGAACCTCGCTTGCGGCATTCAGTTCCTCAAGGACCTGATGCAGTTCTATGCGTTCACGATCGGGACCGAACAGGAACATGATCCTGCTGCGGCCCTGAAAGATGACGCGCGGTGTTTCGTCCATAAAATCGTACCCCTGCGCACGCAGCTTTTCGGCGGCGCGCTCCACGTCGTCGACGCGGTAGGCGACGTGATTGACGGGGATGTCGTCATAAAGATGTTCGGCGTACTCGATGAGCTCGATCATGAAGCTGCCGTTGTCGATCATGGCCGCTCTGGCCTTCTTGACGGGATTGGTGTCCCTTGCGACCACGCGAAAGCCCAGATTGCGGCAGTAGAAGCCCACGCTCTCGTCGAGATCGGAGACCACGATGCCTACATGATGGATTTCGAACATGGCGGACCTCAGCGTATTTCCGAAAGGTGGACGATGCGTCCTTCCTTTGCGGAAAGACGGCAGGCAAGGGCCACGCGCAGATTCTCCACGGCGCTATCCACCGTGGATATGGGAGCGATGCCGGGATTTTCCGCGCAGCGGATGAAGTGCAGACATTCATCCTTGAGAGCGTAGGATTCGAGACCGCTTTCCTCGGTGAGACCGCCGGGCCAGCGCAGAAGTCCGGGATAGAAGACTCCGTTCGTGTTGTAGAGCGAGAGCATCTGATTGAGACCGTTGAAGCTGAGATTCCCCTTGTCTCCGATGAGATCCATGCGGGTGTCGTTTTCCTCCATGGGCATGCTCGGAGAGAGTGTCCACGAGTCTTCCATGACGCCGAGAGCGCCCTGTCTGAAGCGGAGAATGGCGCAGATGTTGTCGTCTTCGCCGGGTCTGCGGCGCATGTAGGAGTCGGATTCCGCAAAGACGTGTTCGACTTCGTCCTCGAGGAACCAGCGCATGATGTCGATGTTGTGGCCGAGAATGTGCACGAACATGCCGACTTCCCACATCCAGGGGGTGCGGTCGGAGTTGCGGGAGCCGCGCTTGATGGACAGCCGGAACAGCTTGCCGAGATAGTCGTTGCGCAGAAGGGCCTTCACGCGGCGCAGGGCCGGGTTGAAGCGCTCGATGAAGCCCACCATGGCGACCTTGTCGGAGGCGTCGGCGGCGACCTTGATGCGCAGGGCGTCCTGCAGCGTGGGGGCGACGGGCTTTTCCATGAAGACGTGCTTGCCGGCGGCAAGAGCCTCCTCCACGAGCTGCGCCTGCATCTGAAGAGGACCGGCCACGGCCACGGCATCGATGTCGTTGTCGCGCAGAAGTTCGTGATAGTCGTCGCAGAGCACGGCTCCGAAGGTGTCCTGTCCGGCATGTCCGGCGGGATGGCCCACGGCTATGGTCTTGATGCGGCAGAAGCCGGTGTCGTGAAAGCCCTTGGCAAGCTGACGGCCGAAATTGCCGAAGCCTATCATTCCGAGAGTGATCATGGGTGATTCCTTTGATGGTTGCCCCTCAGCGCATGAGAGGCAGGGCGGAGGTGGAGAAGTGAGCGATGGCCGCGTCCAGATGTTTCTGGCCGTCCTTCAGCGTCCAGGAGCCGTGCCCGGGAAAGAGGCAGTCCACGCCGAGACCGGCGAGTCTGCCGATGTTGTCCCGGTAGGTGCCGAGCTCGCAGCCGGGGCAGTTGATGATGCTGACGTATCCGTTCAGAAAGACGGTGTCGCCGGAGAAGAGGGCGCGGCCTGCGGGGGATTCCAGCAGGTAGCACACGCCGTCCACGCTGTGCCCGGGCACCTTGACGGCACGCAGGCTCCAGCTGCCGAAGGTATAGACGGCGCCGTCCTCCACAACGTCGTCCACGCGGCAGACGGGGAAGCGGTAGTCCTGCGGATAGGCGCCCTTTCTTTTGGCGAGAGTCAGACCGAGACCCCACTCGTCGCCGCTTTCCACGAGTGCCTTCTCTCCGGCGCTTGCGTGGATGCGAAAGCCTGCAACGCGCTGAAGGGCGGAGGCTCCGCCGCTGTGATCGCCGTGGCCGTGGGTCAGAAAAAGGTCGGTGACGGAAGAGAGCGGCGTCACGGCCTCGATGTTGCGTTTGAGTTCGGTAAGGTCGATGCCGCAGCCGCTGTCGATGAGCACGCTGTGCGTTCCGTCGTGGAGAAGATAGACGTGGCAGTCCTTGTAATGGGACAGTCCGAATTCTCCGCTGCCAACCCAGTAAACGATGTCCGTCAGTTTCATGATGATGCCTTGTTGTAGAGTGCAGAAGGTCCGGACATTCCTGCGGCCGGGGAAAACCGCAGGAATGCTTCGGAGGCGCGGAGGAAGGGGTGGGCTGCCGCCGTGCCGGCTGGAGGTGGAAGGTAGGGGGAGGGACTTCCGTGCCCGTGCAGGGGAAAGAGAACGGGCACGGAAGGGGTCGGTTGGGGAAGGATCAGAGAAGGCCGGAGGAGCGCGGCATCCAGAGCGTGAGCTCGGGGACGAAGGCCACCAGGAAGACCACCGCGAAAATGCTGATGACGAAGGGCAGCATGGCCTTCATGGCGGCGCCCACGGGCACTTCTCCGATGGCTGCGGCTATGAAGATGCACATGCCGTAGGGCGGGGTGGAAAGACCCACGATGGCGGCAAGGCAGTAGAACACGCCGAAGTGCACGGGATGAATGCCGAGCTGCATGGCGATGGGCGCCAGGATGGGGGCGAAGACGAGCACGATGATGTTGGCGTCCATGACGGCTCCGAGAATGAGGAGCAGCACGGTGATGGCGGCCAGAATCATGTACGGATGATCGGAGAGGGAGAGGATGGCGTTGGACAGGGTGACGGGGATCTGTCCCAGGGCGACCAGCCAGCCGAAGGGCTGAACCATGGCGATGATGACGAGCACGGCTCCGGAGGTGAGCATGGAGCGCTTCATGCAGATGACGAGATCGCGGAAGGTGAAGTTGCGGTAGTAGAAGAAGCCGAGGGCCATGGCGTAGAGCACGGCGACGGCGGCGCACTCGGTGGGGGTGAAGATGCCGTTCACCACGCCGAAGCGGATGATGAAGGGCAGCATGAGCGCGGGAATGGCGCGCACCACGGCGTTCACGACCTGACGGGGCGTGTAGGTGATGGTGGACTTGGGATACTTGCGCCTGGAGGAAAGGATGGCGGTGACGACCATCATGGCTGCGGCGAGAAGCAGACCGGGAATGATGCCGCCGGCGAAGAGGGCCGCAATGGAGACGCCCGGAATGAGGGCGCCGTACATGACCATGCAGATGCTCGGCGGAATGATGGGAGAAATGACGGAGCTTGCGGCGGTGACGGCCACGGAGAATTCGGCGTCGTAGCCGTTCTTCTTCATGGCCGGAATGAGGATGCCGCCCACGGTGGCGGTATCGGCCACGGCGGAGCCGGAGATGCCGGCAAAGAGCACGGAGACCACGATGTTGACATGGGCCAGAGCACCGCGGATGTGTCCGAGAATGATGTTGCAGACGAAGAGAAGATCGTCGACGACCTTGGTGCGGGTCATGATCTCGCCCATAAGCATGAACAGCGGAATGGCCAGCATGCCGAAGGAGTCGATGCCCTGGAAGGTCTGCTGAAAGATGATCTGCGCAGGCACCTGTCCCCAGCAGACGATGCTGAAGACCACGGTCAGCCCCAGGGCGAAGAAGATGGGCGTGCCCGACAGAAAGAAGATGATCATGAAGAGGACGATGATGACGGCAAGACTCATGGGGCACTCCTACGCTTCTTCGGGTTCCTCGGGGCGGATGTCGGGGTCGTCGCCTCCCCAGAGGATGAAGCGGCACTCACAGACCAGATGAAAGATGATGTGCACCACCATGAAGGCAATGCCGACCATGAGCGCAAGATAGGGGTAGAACATGGGCAGCTGCATGGCGGAGCTTTTCTGAAGAAAGGTTATGGGCGTGATGGCATAGCCGTAGGAGAGGAAAAAGCCGCTGAAGACCAGCATGAGGACGTCGGACACAAGCGTCGCCGTGCGGGTGAATCTTTCGGGAAGCGCCTTCACGAAGAGGTCGAAACGAAGGAACTGTCCTTTTTTCAGCGCGGAGCTGGCGGCGAGGAAAGCGCACCAGATCATGGCATAGCGGGCCAGTTCGTCGGTCCAGAGAAAGGGCGTCAGACCGTCGATGTATCTTGTGGTTATGGCCAGAACCATGCACCCGAGCACAACGAAGCCCAGCACGACGCAGGCGGCGTCACAGAGCTTTTCCACGGCAAGGCTGACGATCCCCAGGGCTTTTTCCAGAGCCTGGACGGAGGAAGGGACGGGACGAGAATGAGACATGAGGCCTCCGGGAGAGAAACACGGGGGGGAGCCGGCAGAGGAGGAAACGCCGGCTCCCGAAAGATTACTTGCTGCGGATTTCTTCCACGATCTTGAGGACTTCAGGATCTATGTTGTACTTGGGGTCGTTGACGATGGAAGGCCACAGCGCCTTGGCCTTGTCCTGCCAGGCCTTGATGTCGTCGCCCTGAGGCTGGATGACCTTGACGCCCACCTTTTCAAGTTCCGTGTACACGCTCTTCACGCGCTCGGCATAGAGCTTGTCCTTGAGCAGTTCGGCGTTTCTGCCGGCTTCGAGCACGATCTTGTACAGTTCGGAATCCACGCCGCCGAGCTTGGCCACGGCGGCTTCGCTGATGAGCTTGACCTGAGAGATGTAGGAGAGGTTGATGATGGTGGCGTTCTTGACCACTTCGGTCAGCTTCTGGTCATAGGCGCCGATGGGATGCACATAGATGCCGTCCACGACCTTCTGGCTCAGGCTGGAGTAGAGTTCGCTGTAGGCCATGGGCGTGGGAGCTGCACCCCAGGACTGGAACAGCGCCACTTCGATGGGAGAGCCGGTGGTGCGGAACTTGAAGTTCTTGGCGTCTTCGGGGCGCACGATGGGCTTGCCGTTGTAGAAGATGGCGCGGGCCGCGCCGCCGGCGATGTCGAACATGATGGGCCGCAGCTTGAGATCCGCATAGATCTTCTTGGCCACCATGTCGCGCACGGGGCTCTGCCAGACGCGGCGCAGCTGTTCGGGAGAGTTCACGATGCCGGGCAGGTCGGTGAAGTTCATGGCCGGCGTGAATTCGGCCAGATTGCCTGCGGCGATGAAGGAAATGTCGAGAGCTCCGGCCAGAAGGGAGGGCAGGCACTGCTTGTCGGAGCCGAGCTGTGCGCCGGGGAAGTATTCCACCTTGATCCGACCTTTGCTGCGTTCTTCCACCTCCTTGATGAAGGCGAGATTGCCCTGATCTTCCACGGAACCGGTGGGTTCGTCCGCAGCGAAGCGCAGGGTGATGGGACTCTGCGCGGCGGATGCGGCGGGGGCAAAGCCGGTCGTGACCAGAAGGGCCGCAAGGAGGATACCGCTGAACTTGTTCATGATGACCTCTCTCAGTTACAGGTTGAACGGTGGAGTCCTCCTTCCGGAGAACTCGAAAAACATTTCCCGCATGGAGGCATGCCGGAGTTTATTTTTCGTTAAAGCTATAATGCCAAAAAATAAAATATGTCAAATTAATAATTTTTTTCGAGTGATATGACATTTTCTCTTGATTTAATACGCCAGATTAGTTTATCGTAAAATAGATAGACGGCAATGAATGTCCGGCTCCTGCCCGCATGAAGTCCATCTCGTTTGAATGTTGGGAGTTTTCGCCGCATCCGGGGTTTGACTCCGGAGTTTTCAGGGGCTAGTTTGCTCATGCCTCAAATGAGAGATGATAGAATGGAGGAGCGTATATGGCGTGCGATGCAAACCATCGACATACGGCCACACTGAAAGACATTGCGGCCATGGCCGAGGTTTCCAGCATGACCGTCTCCAACTTCATCAATGGAAAGTTCCATACGATGAGTGCGGAGACTCGTGAAAAACTTAGTAAGATACTGCAGAAATATCCGTACAGACCGCACGGCATCGCGCGAAATCTCAGGTTGTCGCGGTCGTTTTCCATAGGACTCGTCGTCGTCGACGATTCTCCCTACTTTCTGACCCGACAGGTCATAGGCAGCATAGTGGCCGGACTTGCCCGGCAGCTGAACGACAACGGCTATTCCCTGACGGTGCAGAGCGTCAGGCCTTCCGCCATGGGAAATTCGCCTGTGCTGCTGCATCAGCTTACCGATGCGCTTTGCGTCATCGCCGCGGCGTCGGTGGAGCAGCGCGACAGCATCGTGGATTTTTTTGCCGCCCTCGGGCAGCCGCTGGCCCTTCTGCAGATGGAACTTCCCGGTCCGAGACACGACGTGTGCACCCTGCGCATGGATGAGTACGGCGGCAGTCTTCAGATGGCGCGGAAATTCATTGCCCGGGGAGCGCGCAAGATGCTCATGATAATACCGGCCGTGTCCTGGCCGTCCCTGCGTGCCAGAATACGCGGTCTCGAGGCCGCCGTGATGGAGAGCGCCGGAGCCTGCTCCCTGGAGCTTCTTTCCGTGCCCGAGCAGTACGAGGGGGCGCTCGCGAGAGTCCAGGAGCGCATCGATGCGCCCGGCATACCCGACGCCATCATCACCTCCAACAATCAGCTTGCCTTCATCACTTCGCAGCTGTTGCAGCGCAAGGGAATTTCCATGGACGACATCATGCTCGCCACCTACGACATCAACAGTCCGTGGAACTACATGGAAGCCTTCTGCTCATCCGTCGTTCTGCCTTCCTATGAGCTCGGTGTGCAGACGGCGCAGGCTCTGCTGCACAGACTGGAACACGGCAGTTTTGAAAGTGCCGATGTCGTGCTCCCCGTCACGCTTCATGAAGAGGCGGGACGAAGCGAGGAGCTTGAGACCGACGCGGCCGTCTGATGAGCCGTGCTCGGAAAGTTTTGTCCGGTTTTGACACTTTAACGTAAAAGTAAAAGGAGACAGCATGAACGCGGAACAGAAACTCAAGGAACTGGGCATCACCCTGCCGGAAGTCCCCGCTTCCGTGGCCAACTATGTGCCCTTTGTGGTGACCGGCAATCTTCTCTATCTTTCAGGGCAGGGCCCGCTGTATCCCGACGGGCATGTGTCTCTCGGCAAGGTGGGGGGAGAGGTTTCCGTGGAGCAGGCCTATGCCGATGCCCGGCAGACGGGACTTAATCTCCTTGCGGCGGCAAAGGCCGCCCTCGGCGATCTTGACCGCATCGTGCGCTGCGTGAAGGTGTTCGGCATGGTCAACGCCGTGCCGGAGTTTACCGGACATCCCAAGGTCATCAACGGCTTTTCCGATCTCATGGTGGAAGTGTTCGGCGACAGGGGACGGCATGCCCGTTCCGCCGTGGGCATGGGCTCCCTGCCCAACGGCCAGACGGTGGAGATCGAGGTCATTTTTGAGATAGGCGACCGTTGGTAAGTTCCGGCATCCGTGAGGGATGCCCGAAGCGCGGTAAAAGAAGGCCGGGACACGATCCTTTTTGCGAAAGGAGCGTGTCCCGGTCTTTGTTTCGAAACCGGAAGTTTTCAGAAGGACGAGGGGAAGAGCCTGGGATCGGCGCTCTTGAAGTTTCTGTTCAGAAAGTCCTTGCCGGGAGCGGTATCGGTACCGACGATGGTGATGACGCTGCCGAGCTTGCCGTTGGAGGTGAAGTAGCTGACGCCCTTTGCCTGCTGCTGGGAGAATTCGCCGACATAGGAATCGCCGGAAGCTGCTGGCTCGGAAACGGTGAAGCCGCCTGATTTCATGTTGTTGAGCGTCTGGAGGGCAAGATCCCTGGCGGGAAGCGGAGCCGGCGTCACGGTAACGCTCACCGCGCCGGCGCCGTCGGGATACTGCACAATGGCGACGGTCGCGCCGTTGGCGCTCTGCACGGGACTGGGCATGCTCCAGCCCTCGGAGAGGGTGAGCGTGAAGTAATCGGTCTTCACGTCCTCGGCGAGGGCGACGGAGGCAAGAAGAAGGACGCTGATGAGACCGGTGGTCAGACAGGACAGAAATTTGTTCATACGTTCTCTCCGCAGTTCGAAGTTTTCACGCCATGTCCCGGAAAGATCCATCCCGAAGCCGGGACGATACCATGACCTGCATGAGTATGCCTGAAGCGTGAGGGACGGGTCAATACGGCCTGTCGTGACAGCATGCCGGTGAGAATGTTCAGGCCTTGTCGAGGGCGAGGACGACTCTTGTCAGAAGTTCCACGGAGGGCAGGAGCGTATCTTCGTTGAAGTCGAAATCCGGGGCATGATGCCCTGCGGCAAGGCGGCTTCCGAGCATGATATAGGCGGCGTCTCCGCCCTGTTTCTGCACCGCGGCCATGGGCACGCAGGCGTCGTCGCTGCCGTAGCCCTGCGCGGTATCGCGGATGAGATTATCCTGAAACCACGGCACGGCGCGGGCAGCTTCCCTGACCACGCGGATCAGGGCATCGTCGCTGTCGGCGTTGTCGGAGCCGCCCATGAGACGTATGCGGAAGCGCTGCCCGTACATGGCGGCCGTGTGTTCGATGATGGAACGGCAGTGCTCGAACATGAAGTCGTTGACGGCCGTGGTGGCGCCCCGCGTTTCGCAGGTCATGACGGCGTGATCGGCAATGACGTTGCGGCCGCTGCCCGCGTTGAGCGTGCCCACCGTGATGCGGGAATCGCCGTCTCCGTGACGGGGCAGGGCGTGCATGTTGAGGGCCGCGCTTGCTGCGGCGAGCAGGGAGTTTGCGCCCTTCTGCGGTTCCGCTCCTGCGTGGGCGGCCCGGCCGAAGAACTCCACGTCGAACTTCGTGGTGGCCAGAAATCCGCGTGCGCCGCACACGAGCGCGTGATCTTTGTCGGCATGCATGCCGATGTGCGCGGCCAGAAAATGTCTTGCTCCCGCAAGCCATCCTGCGGCGACCACGGCCCGGGCTCCGCGGCAGCCTTCCTCGCCGGGCTGGAAGATGAGTCTCACGTTGTGCGAAAGTTCTCCGCGCAGACGGGCAAGCTCATGGGCAAGGCCCAGTCCGACGGCGATATGGCCGTCGTGTCCGCAGGCATGGCACAGGCCTTCGTGCAGAGAGGCGAAGCCTTCCCTTGCGGGACGGTGCTGCGGCGAGTCGCTTTCCTGCACGTTGACGGCATCGATGTCGAAGCGCAGCACGGTGCAGAGGGGCAGGTCGGGCCGGATGTCCGCCACAAGTCCGGTGACGCCGTTCATGCGTTCAAGCCATGCATGCGGCGCTCCTTCCTCTGCGGCCCGCGCTTCGGCCGCGCGCAGCGCCTCGTCGTCCGGCATGCCCATGCGGGCTTCGGCCAGGGACACGCTTTCCCCCACGACGGGAGAGAGTCCCATGCCTTCCAGTTCTTCCGCAATGCGCGCGGTGGTCCAGAATTCCGCCATGCCGGTTTCGGCATGCCTGTGGAACAGCCTGCGAAGGGCCGTCAGCCTTTCCCTGGTGAGAGCGTCGTGATGTTCTGTCATGGCAGTTGCGGATATGGCAAAGGGGGAAGGAACGCTTTCCTTCCCCCTCGTGTTCAGGTTTTCTTCGGTACGGCTTCGGAAGCCGTCGTCCGTGTGGCCGCGGCGTCAGATCCTCAGACTGTCGCGTATGTCGGTGAGGCGGTTGCGGGCAAAGAGCAGGTAGGAAATGATGAGCTCGCCCGAGTTGAACGACGAGGTGATGTACATGGGATCGTAATTGCAGATGAGATCCATGTAGCGCATGGCTTCGGCCATGTTCTGTTCGTTGTTCTTGTTGCCTATCTCAGGATACAGCTCATAGAGGGCCTTGAGATAGTCGCGCACCACCATGATGACGCCCTGCGCCTCGTAGATGCGGTTGTCGAGCGTGTAGAAGGGCAGGTCCTGACTGTCGTTGAGCAGGCCGAGCGCGTAGCCGAACACCGTTTCGCCGAGAATGAGATTGAAGGCGGAATAGATGTCGTCGGTGCGGCAGTTGTACACGGCCTTGCCCGCGAGAAGATCCTTCTTGTACTGCTCGGTCATGGAAAGCGCCTTCTTGAAGGAGCCTTCGGCCGAGGGGATGAACAGCATGCCCCAGCGCTGGGGGCTGATGGCGAAGTAGTTGAGACGGGCGTTGTAGAGCAGGTCGTTTTCCCTGTCGTTGTTGCCGAGCTTGGCGATGACCGTGGAATAGTGGTCGAAGAGCATCTTGGTGGCCACGTAGGTGCCGAACTGACGGTAGGCGCGGTTGTCCATGATCCAGCGGTTGAACAGGATGTCGTTGGCCGTCCAGCCGAAGGTGGAGGACAGTTCCGCCTCCATGCGGTGCGTGAGCGCGGAGAGAAGGGACGCGCCCTTTTCCTGTTCCGTCATGTTGTCCTTGATCTCCGCCTGATAGACGGGGAACTTGACGGGATCGATGAGGGTGTAGAGCTTCTGGGAGCCCCATACGACGAACAGAATGCCGACGAACAGCAGAAGCTGAATGCCGAGAGTCTTGGCTACGATGATGAAATGCCGCTTTTCGGGGTGAATCATGCGAGTCTCCTGAAGAGTGGATGGTTCCGCCGGGCGGAGCGCATGCGCTTCTGCCCGACAGGAAAAAGATAATCATGCTCTTTCCTTCGTCCAGCGCTTTTGGGGCTGCCGTCCACAGGGGGAAGGACAAAGGCGCGCTCATGAAGGAAGAGGCGGGAGCGTCAGAACACCCGGCAGCCGTCTTCGGTGATGACGGCCATGTATTCCCAGCGGGCGCCGCCCCAGCCGGGGAAGTAGAGTCCGGGCTCGATGGTGACGATCATGCCGGGCTGAAGGGGCTTGATGCTGGTCGGGCTGAGGCGCGGTCCCTCGTGGGTCTCGAGGCCTACGCCGTGACCGAGGGAATGGGTGAAGAAGCCGTCCATGCCGCAGGAGGCGAAGTAGTCCACGGCTATCTGATGCACTTCCCTGCCTGTCACGCCGGGACGCAGGGCGGCGATGGCGCGGCGCTGCGCCTCCTGCACGCGCTCGAGCATTTCCGTGAAGCGAGGGGAGGGACGGTTTCCTATCCAGTAGGTCCGTGTCTGATCGGAGCAGTAGCGGTTCAGGCGGCAGCCCTCGTCCACGAGCACCATGCAGTCCTCCGTGAACACGGCAGGAGAGTCAGGGGCGTAGTGCGGCAGGGCGGCATTGGCGTTCATGGCCACGATGGAGGGGAAGCTCAGTTCCGACGCGCCGTGCTCGCGGTAGTATTTTTCGATGGCCCAGGCCGCCCCTGCCTCGTCCTGACCGGGAACCAGCACGGAAGGCAGCCATTCCAGCATCTTGTGATTGAGCGCCACGGATTCGGCGATGAGGCGTATTTCCTCCTCGTCCTTCACCTCGCGCAGCTTCTCTACCAGACCGTCGGCGGCCTTGAGCGTGAGGCCGGGCTCGAGGCGCTGCACGTAGCTCCATGCCAGATGCTCGGCTTCCATGCCGATGATGCCGGTACTGCCGCAAAGCTTTTTGAGAAGATCGTTGAGGGCTTCGGACGAAGCTCCGCGGTAGATGAATACCCGTTCCCTGTCCCAGAGCTTGGCCGCAGCCTCCTCGTAGCGGGAATCGGTGCACAGCCAGTCTTTGCCGTCCTTCATGACGATGAGGCAGCCGGAGCTTTCGTTGCACTGGCAGTCGTGCAGCTCGAATCCGGAGAGGTAGAAGCGGTTGGCGGGCTGAGAGACGATGAGGGCGTCGAGGCCTTCCTCGTGCATGAGACGGCGCAGGTTTTCCCGGCGGGCCTCAAAGGTTTTCCTGTTCATGATATCCTCGTATGCCGCGCCTTTCGGCGCGAAAAAAGTGCTGGCTTTATAGGTTGAACAGTCGGGAGGGGCGGAAGGCGCCCCTTCCCGGCAGCGGCGAATCCTGTTCCTTTTCGGGAAGATAAGGCTTTTTATCGTAAAAGCCAAATATGCTCTGAACGGCGGGCGATGCCGGACGGGTCATTTGTTGCCCGGCATGAGGCGGCAGACGACATAGGAGGCGCAGCCGATGAGAACCGGAGCATGGACTGCCCACAACAGCATGACGATACCGATCATCTCGCTGCCGGTCAGGTAGGCGTCGTCATCGGGGTCATGCCAGATACCGGTCAGTCCGAACAGCTCGATGATGAGAATGACGGAGGCAAGGATCAGCACTTTTCCTGTCAGTTTCCACCAGACCAGATTCTGCTGATGCTTCCAGGCCATGAGAGTGCCGATGAGGTAGGGAAAGAAAAAGACGGTGAAGAGCTGGAGGGAGGAGGTAAGGATGCCTGAACTGACGGCCGCGCCGATCAGCAGCAGGATTTCCAGGAGCCAGAATTTTTTATCGGCCAGCTTCATGCGTCACTTTTGCCGGAGGCGGACAAGCGGGAAGGGAAAGAGCGGCGGACTTTTGGAGAATATGCCGCGACGATGCTCCGAATACCTTTGAGGGCGTTTTCAACCACCCGCCGATGATATCATGTTTTAAAGCGCAAGGAAACTCACGAGTGAGTCTCCGGCATGGAGCATTAATGCACCGAGGGGAAGGACGAAAGGCGTTCCCGCTTTCGTTCTTCCCCTCGGCAAACTGTCCCATTCCGAAAATCGTCGGGATTCCGGAATGTTTTTTCAGGTTATTTTCCGGCCTTCGCCTTCAGCACCATGGCCTTGTAGTCGGCGAAGAAGGTACGGCTGTCGGTGGGGCCGGCGGCCGCTTCGGGATGATGCTGCACGGTCATGATGGGCTTCGTGGGATGACGGAAGCCTTCCAGCGTGCCGTCGTTGAGGTTCACGTACACCTTTTCCACGCCTTCGGGCGGGATCACGCAGAAGCCGTGGTTCTGGGACGAGATCTCGATGCGGCCGGTGAGCAGGTTCTTCACCGGATGGTTCACGCCGTGATGACCGAACTTCAGCTTGGTGGTGGTGCCGCCGAGGGCGTGACCGAGAAGCTGATGGCCGAGGCAGATAGCGCCGATGGGGAAGATCTCCGCCATCTTGGCGATTTCCGCGATTTCCGGCTTCAGGGTGGCGGGGTCGCCGGGGCCGTTGGAGAGGAACACGCCGTCGGGGTTCACGGCCTTGACCTCGTCGCAGGTGAAGGACGGAGGAACCACGAGAAGTTCCATGTCCTGCCTGCAGAGCAGGCGCAGGATGTTCCACTTGATGCCGAAGTCGTACACCACGATGTTGAGGGCCTTGCCGGCGGGCCAGTTGTAGGAGCCGTCGGCATTGAGGGTCACGGGCGCGGGACGTCCGGCCTCTTCATCCCAGCGGTAGGGCTTGTCGGGAGCCACGCGGGTGACGAGGTTCTGACCTTCCATGGAAGGCAGCTCCTGCGCCTTCTTCACGAGTTCCCCGGCGTCGAGGATGCTGGTGGAAATGCAGCCGCGCATGGCGCCGTTCTTGCGAAGGTGCAGCGTAAGGGCGCGGGTGTCGATGCCTTCGATGCCCGGCACGCCCTGACGCATGAGAAAGTCGGGCAGGCTTTCCGTGGCGCGCCAGTTGGAAGGCTCCTTGCAGCATTCCTTGACGATGAGGGCGGACATGTGGACCTTTTCGGATTCCATGTCCTCGGGGTTGATGCCGTAGTTGCCGATGAGCGGATAGGTGAGACACACCATCTGACCCGCGTAGGACGGGTCGGTGAGCAGTTCCTGATAGCCGGCCATGGCGGTATTGAAAATGACTTCGCCGCCGGTCAGTTCGATGGGGCCGGTGAAGGATTCCCCTTCAAGGACGAAGCCGTCTTCGAGGGCGAGCAGAGCTTTCATGCGCGTTCTCCTTTGGGCGATCCGGCATAGTAGTCCTGGAGGCATTCCACATGAAGGGCCTCGTTCTGCTGATGCTGGATGGCGCGGGCAATGGCGCGGGCGCCGGAAATCGTGGTGGTAAAGGGCACGCCGTAGTGCAGCGTGGTCTGACGGATGGCGCGGGAATCATGGTTGGTGCGCTTGCCGGACGCCGTGTTGATGACCATGGCGACTTCGCCGTTCTTGATCATGTCCACGATGTTCGGACGGCCTTCATGCACCTTGAGCACGGGCTGCACGTCGAGGCCGGATTCCTTGAGGAGCTTCGCCGTGCCGCGCGTGGCGAGAAGTTCGAAGCCGAGGTCGGCGTAGGACTTCGCGATGGGCACCACGAATTCCTTGTCGCGGTCGTTCACGGAAATGAACACCTTGCCGGAAGAGGGCAGGGTCTGACCTGCGCCGAGCTGGCTCTTGAGGAAGGCTTCGTCGAAGGTGCGGGCCACGCCCATGACTTCGCCGGTGGAGCGCATTTCAGGTCCGAGCAGGATGTCCACGCCGGGGAAGCGCTTGAAGGGGAACACGGCTTCCTTCACGCACACGTATCCGGTCTTGCGCATGGACCAGGGATCGAGCTCCGCCAGAGTCTTGCCGAGCATGATCTGCGTGGCAAGGCGCGGCAGCGGCACGCCCGTGGCCTTGGACACGAAGGGCGCGGTGCGGGAGGCGCGGGGGTTCACTTCAAGGATGTAGATCTTGCTGTCCTTGATGGCGAACTGGATGTTCATGAGGCCGACCACGCGCAGCTCCTTGGCCAGCGCGATGGTCTGACGGCTGATCTCCTGGACGATGCTGTCGGGCAGGGAGTAGGGCGGAAGCGAGCAGGCCGAGTCGCCGGAATGGATGCCCGCAGCCTCGATGTGCTCCATGATGCCCGCCACGTACACGTCCTTGCCGTCGGCCAGGGCGTCCACGTCCATTTCGATGGCGTTTTCCAGGAACTTGTCGATGAGGATGGGATGCTCGGGCGTATCCGTGCCCACCACGTTGCGGAAGTAGTCGTCAAGATCGTCGGGGCCGTAGCAGACCATCATGGCGCGGCCGCCGAGCACGTAGCTCGGACGCACGATGATGGGATAGCCTATGCGGGCTGCCTCTTCCTTGGCCACGTCCAGCGAGATGCAGGTGCCGTTCTGGGGCTGGAGAAGATGCAACTTCTGAATGAGGGCCTGGAAACGCTCGCGGTCTTCGGCGCGGTCGATGGCGTCGGGGCTGGTGCCGAGGATCGGCACGCCCGCGCGTTGAAGCGGCACGGCGAGGTTCAGCGGGGTCTGACCGCCGAACTGCACGATGACGCCGTCGGGCTGCTCGGTCTTCACGATGTGCATCACGTCTTCGAAGGTGAGCGGCTCGAAGTACAGGCGGTCGGAGGTGTCGTAGTCCGTGGACACGGTTTCGGGGTTGGAGTTCACCATGATGGCTTCCACGCCCTCGTCGCGCAGGGCAAACGAGGCATGGCAGCAGCAGTAGTCGAACTCGATGCCCTGGCCGATGCGGTTGGGGCCGCCGCCGAGAATGATGACCTTCTTGCGGTCGTGCACGTCAAGTTCGCGGCCGGTCTCGTAGGTGGAGTAGAAATAGGGGGTGTAGGCCTCGAATTCCGCGGCGCAGGTATCCACGAGGTAATACACGGGCTCGGTGTTCGTGGCCTTGCGCAGGGCGGCCACGTCGCTTTCGGGACGCTTCCACATTTCGGCAAGCTGCTTGTCGGAGAAACCGAATTCCTTGGCCCGGCGCAGAAGGCGCACAAGCTCGGGATTGTCCGGAGTCATGGAGTTGCCGAGGGCGAAGTCCCGAAGATCGCCTTCCATCTTCACGATGTCGCGTATCTGACGCAGGAACCAGCGGTCGATGGAGGTGACGGCGTGGATCTCCTCCACGCTCATGCCCGCAAGAATGGCATGACGCAGGGCGAAGATGCGCTTGGAGTTCGGCGTGCGCAGCTTGGCCATGATCTCGTCCATGGAGGGCAGAGGATCGCGGAAATGGCTGCCGAGACCGGGAGCGCCCACTTCCAGGGAACGCAGGCCCTTCTGCAGCGCTTCCTTGAAGGTGCGGCCGATGGCCATGGTTTCGCCCACGCTCTTCATGGAGGTGGTGAGCTCGTCCTTGGCGCCGGCGAACTTTTCAAAGGTGAAGCGGGGGATCTTGACCACGCAGTAGTCGATGGCCGGCTCGAAGCTCGCCATGGTCTCGCGGGTGATGTCGTTGGGAATTTCGTCGAGCGTGTAGCCTATGGCGAGCTTGGCGGCGATCTTGGCGATGGGGAAGCCCGTGGCCTTGGACGCCAGAGCGGAGGAGCGGGACACGCGGGGGTTCATTTCGATGACCACGAGCTCGCCGTTTTCAGGATTGAGGCCGAACTGCACGTTGGAACCGCCGGTCTCCACGCCGATCTCGCGCATGATGGCGATGGAGGCGTCGCGGATCTTCTGATATTCCACGTCGGTGAGGGTCTGCACCGGGGCCACGGTGATGGAGTCGCCGGTGTGCACGCCCATGGGATCGAGGTTTTCGATGGAGCACACGATCACGCAGTTGTCCTTGCGGTCGCGCATGACTTCCATTTCGATTTCCTTCCAGCCGAGAACGGATTGCTCGATGAGCACTTCGCTCGTCAGAGAGGCGTCGAGGCCGCCGGCGGCGATTTCTTCCAGGTCTTCCTGGTTGTAGGCCACGCCGCCGCCGGAGCCGCCCAGCGTGAAGGCCGGACGGATGATGAGCGGGAAGGGCATTTCCGCGGCGATGCGGCGCACGTCTTCCATGTTGCGGGCGATCTCGCTGCGGGGCACCTTGATGCCGATGTTTTCCATGGCGGCGCGGAACAGTTCGCGGCTTTCCGCCTTTTCGATGACCTCGGCGTTGGCGCCGATGAGCTCGACGCCGCATTCCTTGAGCACGCCCATCTTTTCCAGAGCAAGAGCGGTGTTCAGGCCGGTCTGACCACCGAGCGTGGGCAGAATGGCGTCGGGCCGCTCCTTGCGGACGATGGCGGCCACGGTTTCGGGTTCGATGGGCTCAATATAGGTCCGGTCGGCAAGACCGGGATCGGTCATGATGGTAGCCGGGTTGGAATTGACAAGGATGACTTCGTACCCTTCTTCCTTGAGGGCCTTCACGGCCTGGGTACCGGAATAGTCGAATTCACAGGCCTGGCCGATGACGATCGGACCCGAACCTATGACCATAATGCGCTTAAGGTCTGTACGCTTAGGCATATTCCGCTCCTAAAGTAGGTTTAAACTTGCATATGATTACACGTTGTCCTGAGATAATCAAGCATCGTGTCCTGCCTTCGGGCGGGAAGCGCCTGCATGATGCCGCCGTGCTTTCTGCATGTCCCGTCCGGGAAAAAACGGCAGACCGGGAAAATGCGCGACATTCCGTGTTTTTCCCGCGCTGAGCCTCGAATGTCGTGCGGCATGGTGCACGCGGCAAAAAGACATGCGGCAGGGCGTGCGGAAACGGCATGTCCATAAGGTCCGTTCTGCAAAGAACTGCGGAGAACGTCTGACAGAACGGGGGCCATGAGCGTGTGCCCATGGCCCCCGTTGCGTCTATTCTTCGCGCGTCGCAATGACGGTATGTATCTGTTTGGCGTCCGCATCGGCGATGGTGAACAGCCATCCTCCTATGCGGAATTCCTCGTCCTTCTGCGGTACGTGTCCGGCATCGAGACTGAGATAGCCGCCGATGGTGTCCACTTCATCGGATTCAAGATGTATGCCGAGCTCTTCCAGTTCCTCGAGGTAGGCGCGGCCGGAAAGCTCGTATTTTCCCTCGCCCAGGGGACGGATGTCCTCTTCCTTGGGCGCGTCGTGCTCGTCCTCGATGTCGCCGACGATGACTTCGAGCAGGTCTTCAATAGTGGCGAGGCCGGATGTTCCGCCGTATTCGTCCACCACGATGGCAAGGTGATTCTTGCGGCTGCGGAACTCCTGAAGAAGTTCGCTGGCAATCTTGGTTTCCGGCACGAAGAAGGGCTGGCTCATGATGCTGTCCACAGGAGCGATCTGAAGGTCGGCCCGCATGAGGGAACTCAGCATGTCCTTGGCGTGAACGATGCCTATGATGTTGTCCCGCGTCTCCTTATAGATGGGAAGACGGGAGTGGCCGGTTTCCACGATGGCTCCCGCCGCCTCAAGAATGGTCGTTCCAGAGGGAAGGCAGTCGATGTCGGTGCGGGGCGTCATGATGTCCTGCACCTGCAGCTCATCCAGTGAAAGTATGGAAAGCAGCATGGAACCTTCCTCCGCCTTGAGCTCGCCGTCTTCGCGGGCCTCGCGGATTGCCTGTTCCAGATGATCTTCCGAAGACTTGCCGGAAAAGAAAGCACCAAGTTTCGACCACACGGTACTGTGGGATTCGCCGTCCAAGACGATACTCCTTCAAATAGGGTTCAGGCCGGAAAAAAGACCATGCCACATCGGCAAGCGCCGGCAGAAACCGGCTCCGGCACGGGAAAGGCCCGCATGTCGGGCGCAGGGAAGAAAAAGGCGGAAGGACGACCGCAGAAGACGCGGTGTCCGAAAGGAATGAACTTGCCTGCCGGCGCGCTCCTTCCAAGAGGAACGTCGGAAGACTGGCAGCCGGCATCCTCCATGTCGGAGAGCAGGCTGTCGCCTCTGTGAACTGTGGTTTGGCAGGTATCGTTCATGTCAGATCCAGATTTTGCACTGAGCCTAGCTTGTTCGCTGCAAAAAGGCAAGCGCGGAGCGCCCTGAAGGCCTGTTTTGCCGTGCTTTCTCTGCCTCTCCGGGAAAAGGACGGTTGACCTCGCGCGCTGAAATCTATATAGATGCAGCTGTGCCGGAATGGTGGAATTGGTAAAC
>CAJJMX010000003.1 GCA_905192935.1 uncultured Mailhella sp. | reverse complement strand
TGCCGAAGGTGTTGATGCGGCCGTCGCTGTCTTCACCGCCGCCGGTGGCGCCGGAGCCGATGGGGGCTACGTTGAAGCGGTTGTTGAAGCGCACTTTGTTCTTGCCGACATAGAGCGGTTCAAACAGATGGGGATATTTTTCTTTGTAGATGGGCTTCATACGCTCTCCTTTGGCGATACAGGATTGTGACATTTTAAGCGGCTCCGGAAGCGGAAGGGGCCGCAGGGCGAAGTGGCTTAAACCTTCTGAACATCTATTCCAGAAAATAGGAGAGGAGGAAAAAAAAGAAAAATATTAATTTTCAATGGCTGGTTATCAGTGGAGATTATGAGCGGTCCGGAGCGGGGAGACGGCCGGGGACGCATTGCCCCTGTCCATGGGAACAGCGTTGACGGCATGTTGGAGCGGCATGGTCATAGGGGTTCTTTTCCGGTAGTTTTCCAGAGAAGCGGGAAGATTCCGAGGGAACGGCCAAAGCGGCGTTTCACTCGAAAGCGCATGCCCGGACCATAAAAAAAGCAGACCGCCCGAAGGCGGCCTGCCGTGGAGGAAGGAAAGTCCTCCCGAGGGAAGAATGCCGTCACGCCCGGGCAGGGCGGACGGATAACGTCTTATATTTTGTTGGAGCTGCCGAGCACGTTGCGGATCTTGCGCTGCACCATGTTCTTCACGGCTTCGCGGGCGGGCTTGAGATAGGCGCGCGGGTCGAAGGCTTCGGGATGTTCGGCCATGTACTTGCGGATGTTGGCCGTCATGGCGAGGCGGATGTCGGAGTCGATGTTGATCTTGCACACGCCGGACTTGGCGGCCTTGCGCAGCATGTCTTCGGGCACGCCCTTGGCGTTGCCGAGCTTGCCGCCGTATTCATTGGCCATGTCCACGAATTCCTGCGGAACGCTGGACGCGCCGTGCAGCACGAGCGGATAGCCGGGCATCATGGAGGAAATCTTGTCGAGGCGGTCGAAGTCGAGCTTGGCTTCGCCCTTGAACTTGTAGGCGCCGTGGCTGGTGCCGATGGCGATGGCGAGAGAGTCGCAGCCGGAGCGCTCGGCGAATTCCACGGCCTGATCGGGATCGGTGTAGATGCTTTCCGCGGCATTGACGTGCTCTTCCACGCCGGCGAGACGGCCGAGTTCCGCTTCCACCCATACGCCGCGGTCATGGGCGTAGTCCACGACCTTCTTCGTGACGGCGATGTTTTCCTCGAAGGGCAGGTGGGAACCGTCGATCATGACGGAGCTGAATCCGCCGTCGATGCAGGCCTTGCACAGCTCGAAGTCGGGACCGTGATCGAGATGCACCACCACCGGGAGATCGGATTCGATGAGGGCGGCTTCCACCAGTTTCATGATGTAGACCTGACCGGCATATTTGCGGGCGCCGGCGGAAACCTGAAGAATGAGCGGCGAGCGTTCTTCCGCACCGGCCTGCATGATGCCCTGAATGATTTCCATGTTGTTGACGTTGAAGGCGCCGATGGCATAGCCTTCCTTGTAGGCACGGGCGAACATCTCTTTGGGAGTGGTGATAGGCATGGCTTCCCTCCGGGGAGCGGGTATCAGTATCATGGAGAGGGGAGAACTGTAAAAAGGAGCCTCTCCGGTTCTTTGTTTCTTTTGTATCCGCAGTGAGGATTTTTCGCAAGGGATGTCGGCGGAAAGAACGACTCTTCCTTGTCGTTACGGACGCACTTTTTCCCACAGGTTGGTTTCATTCAGCTTTCCGGCCGTCTCTGCATCGTTGAGGTCGATGTTGAGAGGAGTGAGCGTGGCCCAGCCCTTATGCAGCCAGCTTTTGTCCGTGCCCTCGTCTTCAAGAAGAAAATGCTGGAAGGGGTCCTTCATCCAGAAGTATTCCCGGCCGGAGGGGGAGAAGCGGCGCTCGTAGGAGTCGAGACAGGCCCAGTCCGTGCTGTGTCGGCACACCTTGAGACCGCGTATTTCCTCTGCCGGACCGTCGGGAAGGTTGAGATTGTACACGCGGTGTCTCGGAAGGTTCTTCCAGTCCATGGCCGAGGCCACGCGTTCCGCAAGGTCGGCATGGGCCGCCGAGGCTCCGTCGTGGGAGCAGTGGGAGACGGCAAGCGAGGGCAGGCCGTACATGGCGGCCTGAATGGCCGCGCCCACCGTGCCGGAGAAGAAGACGTCCTGTCCGGCGTTGGGCCCGAAATTGATGCCGGAGATCACGAGATCGGGCTTGAAGTCCGGCATGAGACCGCGCAGGGCGAGAATGACGCAGTCGGCGGGCGTGCCGGATACGGCCGTGCCTTCAAAGGATTCGCCCCCGTCCAGGGTCAGGCAGACTCTCTTGACGAGAATGGGATCGTGCACCGTGAGACAGCATCCTGCGCCGGAGTGCTGTCCGGCCGGGGCCACGGCGCGCACGTCGTGACCTGCGCGGCGCAGGGCGGCGTAGAGCAGATGGAGATTGCGGCTGTAGATGCCGTCGTCGTTGCTTATCAGTATGCGCATGAAAGCTCTCCGGGCGCGTCTGAAAGGCTTTGACAAGCCCTGCCGCGCCACATAATAGTGGAAAAGGAAAATGATGTCGTGGGACGGCCGTTTCTGCCGCCGCCCATGTTTTCTTGTATAGAACGGGAATCAAAAGTCAAACCTTTCCGAGGTAATCATGACCGAACATCAGAAGATAAGCGCCGTGACGGCCGGCGACGAGCTGTCTTCCGTCTATGTTGTTTCGCTGGCCTCCCTGCAGCAGTCCAGAAACGGCCCGTACTGGAGACTGGAACTGAGGGACGCCAGCGGTTCGCTGGAAGCCAAGATATGGAGTCCTCTCAGTCTTTCCGTGCCCTCTCTTTCCGCGGGACAGCTCGTGCGTGTGGAAGGGCACGTTTCGCTGTATCGCGATCAGCTTCAGCTCACGGTGGATGCGCTGCGTGTGCTCGATGACGAAGAGGCGGCCGCCGTGCCGCTGGAGGATTATGTTCCCTCCAGCCCGCGTCCGGCGTCCGACATGCTGGCAGACATCGAAAGACTGTGCGACGACGTGCTGACTCACAAGCCGTGGAAGAAGTTCATGCGCTCCGTGCTTTCAGACAGGCATATACGGCCCCTTCTGCTCAGGGCTCCGGCCGCCAAGTCCGTGCATCACGCCTATGCGGGCGGTCTTCTTGAACACATGCTTTCCGTGGCGGAGCTGTGCATGCTCATGGCCGATCATTATCCCGGCCTCGACCGTCAGACGCTGCTTGCCGCCGCCATCCTGCACGACATAGGCAAGATCGATGAGATGCAGGGACTGCTCGTGACGGAGTACACCGATGAGGGGCGTCTGCTCGGTCATATCGTTCAGGGGCTGATCATGCTTGAGCCCTATCTTCGCAAGTCCGGACTTGCGCCGGAACTCGTCATGCACTTCAAGCATCTTATCGCCAGTCATCACGGTGAGATGGAGTTCGGTGCGGCCAGGGAACCCGTTACGCCGGAGGCCTTCGTCCTGCACTATGCCGACAACATAGACGCCAAGCTCGCCCAGTGCCGCGGCGTGCTTCCTCCTGCGGGAGAAGGGGAGGAAGGCATGGTCTGGAGTCCGTACCAGGCTCTGCTCGGCCGCAGCGTCTGCCGTCCCGTGCGCACGCCGGAAACGTCGTCCGGGGCAAGGAGCGCCAGAGCCGAGAAGAAGGAATCCCGTCAGGAGGAGAGACAGTGTTCGTTACTGTAGAGGGCGTGGAGGGCGCAGGAAAGAGCACGCTCATGAATTTTATTGCCCGTGAGCTCGAGCGGCGCGGCATGCCCTTTCTGCGCACGAGGGAACCCGGCGGCTGTGGGCTCGGGGCCAGTCTTCGTCCTCTTCTTCTGGACGTGTCGAGCACTCTGGACAGCCGGGCGGAGCTTTTTCTTTTTCTTGCCGACCGTGCGCAGCATGTGGCCGAGACCATACGACCCGCGCTCCTTCGGGGAGACTGGGTACTGTGCGACCGTTACGCGGATTCCACCATTGCGTATCAGGGCTACGGCCGCGGCATGGACGCGGACCGGCTTCAGGCGCTCAACGACTATGCCACGGGCGGACTCTGGCCGGACAGGACGCTCCTGCTCGACCTTCCCGTGGAAACAGGCCTTGCCAGGGCGCGCGCCCGCAACGGCAGGGAAGGTCTCAGCCAGAGCGAAGGGCGTTTCGAGGCCGAGGAACTGGCCTTTCATCAGCGTATCCGGGACGGTTTTCTTGCCCGTGCAGCCCGCTGGCCGGAGCGCTTCCGTGTTCTGGACGCCACGCTTGAGCCGGAGCGCCTGCGTGTTCAGGCCCTGAAGGCGCTGGGGCTTTCCGACTGAAGATCATGAAAAGGCGGGGCGCAATATGCGTCCCGCCTGCGTTATGCATACCGGAAAAAAACGAGCCGGGTCAGGCTCCGGCGGCCAGCTTGGCGTCGTAGGCGGCCAGAGAGCCTTCACCGAGACGCTTCCACAGGTTGTCGTAGCGTTCTTCGGCCAGATTGCGCCCTTCCTTCTGCGCCCGTCTTACTTCCTCGGCGTACAGCTCCCGGGTACGTTCCGAAAGAGTTTCGAGTTCGCAGCGGCAGTAGTTGCGGAAGGCCGTGTCGCCGTTTCCCGTGATGGCATGGGGATAGCGGGCCGAGGCCTCGTGCAGGAACGCGGATTCGGCATCGGTGATCTCGTCGAGCAGAGGACTTGTGGAGAGCGGGGGAAGCCGGTTGTCCATGCGGGCGTACTTTTCGATCATGAAGTTTCTGCCCTGCGCTTCAGCCGCCTTCAGGTCGTTCAGATAGGACTCCAGCGTGGCCGCATCATGGGTGCTGTGATTCATCCAGCGCATGAGACGGAAGGACTGCGGTCTCGTCTGGCAGGCACTGGGACCGCCTTCGTTGGGGGTCGCGAGAAACATGATGAGTTCCCGTTCCACGATGTCGTGGATGAGCTGTTCTTTGTTTTTATCCGATGACATGTATGCCTCCTTATGATTCACCCCGGGCAAGGGCATCGTTGCAGACGTTCAGGTTGCGGCGGTAGCCTTCGATGTCGCGGCCTTCGACGTGTCCGCAGCGGGCATAGCAGGCTATGGCCTCTTCCAGCATGGCGGCGGCCTCCCGCCATTTTCCCGCAGAGGCGAGAGCCGTGCCGAGATTGCCCATGGAAAACGCCGTTTCCAGATGATCTCCCAGGACCTTGCGCCGTATGGCAAGCGCGTCGCGGTGACGGGCTATGCCTTCTTCCTCGCGGCCCATTTCTTCATAAATGCGGCCGAGATTGTTGAGACACGTGGAAACTTCGAGGCTTTCCGGGCCGCGCTGCTTTTCCCAGAGCTCTTTTGCCTCAAGGCAGAGCGCTTCGGCCCGATCTAGACGGCGGGCTTCGTATTCGGCAAAGGACAGGGAAAAAACTGACGGCGCAAGACGCGCATCGTCCGGGGAAAGAGCGGCATGGAGCAGAGGGAGCGCCTTTTTGCCGGCATCGAGACTCTTTTCCAGATTGCCGCAGGCAAGTTCGGCGCGGGCAAGGGCCGTCACGGCAAGCGCGCGTCCGGCGTCATTGCCGTCGAGAAGCGGAAGGGCCGACTCCAGCATGCCGCAGGCTTCGGCGTTCCTGTTCTGACGCATGAGAACAAGCGCCAGCGCATACCTGAGAGAGCCTTCCTCGTCGGGCGCAAGGTCGGGGTGCTCCCGCAGAAGTTCCCGCAGCGCCGGTTCCGCCTGAGCGTCGGGAAGACGTCTTGCCTCGTCGAGAGCGGCACGAAAGTTTTCCATCAGTCCTCCATCACGTTGCGTGCGCGAAGTTCCGGGTCCCTGACGCCCCTCTGAACGAGCGGCCCGGCCTGCCACAGCCAGCTGTCCCGCACATCGCACAGGTTCTGCCTTCTGAGTTCTTCGGCAATGCCTGCACAGAAGTCTTCTATGGCTTCCACGGACGACATCCCTGACTCCCGGGAATCCCAGGGGGTATGCGCAAGACGCCTGAGCAGCGAGGATGTTTCCCGTCCGAGGACGGGCAGCGTTTCGACCATGATGCCCGCCCACTTGTAAAAGGGCATGAACCGGCGGTTGAGCAGAAAGGTCATGGACAGGGCGGCCTCGGCAAAGCGTCCGGCGGCGAGCATGGCGCTTACGGCGCTGCCGCGCTGAAGACTGCGCGGAAGATTGTATTGTCCGGCCTGGGCCATGATCATGCAGCGCGCCGCGATTTTTTTGCGGCACACGTCGTCGGGATAGTAGTCGAGAAGCCTGCGGCGGAATTCGGAAAACTCTCCGTCTTCGTCCATGAACACTTCGCCGTTGGTGCAGGAACAGAGATGATATTCGGGAATCGCCAGCCATTCGCGCCAGCTGCCGGGCACGCGGTCCAGACCGAGAAAACGACGGTAGAATCCCCGCAGGGGAAGAGGTCCCGTCCTGCCCATGCGTCTGTCGCGCGCCATGCGGGTGGGGTATCCCTGAAAAGAGGCGGGCAGTTCGGCCATGACATTTTCAATGCGGTCGGTTTCACGGCGCAGCACATCGTCGGGGATCCAGAGACAGAACGCGGGTCCCCAGTCGTGGTCGCGGGAAATGTCGTCGTCCAGGCCGAGACATTCCGAGCCTTCCCCCGCAAGTCCGGCGGCGGCATGCGCCATGATGTCGGGCATCCGTGTCCTGAGCAGGGGGAGCGACGATTCGAAGAACTGCCTGGAGAGCGTGAGTCCGTTGGATGGCATAAAGACCTCGAAAAAGAAAAAGGCGTTGCGCCGGGATTGAGAGTCACGAAGACAGGGAACATTCATGGGGCAGGGAGGCGAGATCCCGCAGCGTCACGCTGTCGGCATATCGCTCTATGCATTCGCCGAGACCGCTCCAGAAATGCAGGGACGCGCACTGATTCTGGAATCCGCAGGTCTGCGCCTCCGGTTCAAGACAGTCCACGGGAGCCAGACTGCCTTCCATGGCGCGCAGGATGTCGCCTGCCGTACATTCTTCGGGTGGCATGGCCAGCCGGTAGCCGCCCTGGCTGCCGCGCTCGCTCTTGACGAGTCCGGCACGGCTCAACGGTACGATGATCTGTTCAAGATACTTGAGACTGAGGTGCTGAGATCTGGCGATGGTCTTGAGAGGCGTGTTGTCCTGTTGCGGCTGTCTTGCCAGTTCTATCATAACGCGCAGAGCGTAGCGGCTTTTGGTAAAGAATTTCATGGCGTCACTCCTGCAGGCTTTTCCCTTCTAGCATGGAGTCGACCCCATGGCCATAGCCGGAAGCTCGCGAGTCGTGGAATTTGAAGTCACGATTTTGGGGAGGATGTGCCGTCCTGAAAGGACTGCCCCGGACTGTGCCGGGGAGCCTTTCCGGGACGGCGCGTCATTCCGTTTTCATGAAAGACGCCGAAGAGCTGCGTCTGGAGCAGGGAGTCCGGCGTTCATGGAAAACGGGGTGCCGTGAGTCGTCATCAGGTGGTGTTTTTTCTCGCGTAGGAATCCGCGCGATAGCGGAAGCTCGAGCGTGCCATGCCGCAGCGTCGTGCGGCTTCGGAGGTGTTGATCTTGCCTTCCTTCCACAGCGCGTAGACACGGGAGAATCCGGAGGGCAGAGGGCTGGGCGTTCTGCCGAAGCGTATGCCGCTGCTTTTTGCCGCAGCTATGCCTTCGGCCTGCCGCTTCCGTATGTTTTCCCGCTCGCTCTGCGCCACGAAGGAAAGCACCTGAAGGACGAGATCGGCAATGAAGGTGCCGAGCAGATCCTTGTCCCGTCTGGTATCGAGGAGCGGCATGTCCAGTACTAGAATGTCGACTTTCATCTCCTTGGTGAGAATGTGCCACTGCTGCTGGATTTCCTTGTAGTTTCTTCCCAGCCTGTCGATGCTCGTGATGCATATCTGATCGCCCGCCTTCAGACGCTTGAGCATGGCGCAGTACTGGGGCCTTTGAAAATCCTTGCCCGACACCTTGTCGATGAAGATGTTTTCCTTGGGAATGTTCTTTTCCTGCAGGGCGATGCACTGACGCAGTTCATTCTGATCCGTGCTGGAAACACGGATATAGCCGTATGTTGTTCCCATGATTATGGTGTGCTCCTTGTGATTCTGGTGGATTTTTGCATGCCGGATGATGGTGCCGTCTGTCGTGCCGGACGCCGGACGGCGCCGGGATCTTCCGGCGGACCGTGTCCGTGGCGGGGACGATCTGACGGATAGCCCAAAAGGTCCGGCGGAGCATTTCCGATGCTTGTCATGGTGCTGCCTCCTCAGCAGGTTTTCATGGTGTACGGACAGGACGGAAGGAACGTTTCGGTCCCTTCGCATAAAAGGAGCATACAAGGCTATTCTTCAATAATGAACAGGGTTTTTGTCCATGAGAACTGTCAGTCCATATGACAGTAAAATATGACTGAAAAAAGTCGCCGGAAAAGAAGAGTTCAGACAGCCCTGGTAAAACGGAGCGGCATGTAATGATCGCGAGTGTTAAAGAGTATTTCTTTCCGGATGGAGAGGAAGAAGGCATCTGAGAAAGGAGAAGTCGTTATAATAACTTTGGGAGAAGTATGCCTGCCGGGTGACATTCAACGCCGTGCCGCCCTCCTGCACAAAGGTTCAGAGCTCTGAATGCGTTCAGCGCAAGGTTTTTGAGAAATATGCGGCAGAGCAGATGGAGGGGACGGGTATTTTTGAAGAGACGGAACAGGGGAATGACGGCATAAAAAATGCTCCCGATGCAGACGCCTTTGCGCCGCAGCATCGGGAGCATGATGGAGAATCCAATATTCCGCTATTGGATGTTTTCGACTTTTTGGTGGAGGCGGGGAGAGTCGAACTCCCGTCCGAGAAAGGTCCGCACAAGGCGTCTACAGGTGTAGTCTGCGTTTGAGTTTTCGCCTCAGGACTTGCCCGCAGACGGGCGTCCGTCAGTTATCCCGCCGTAAGATCTCACGCACGCCCCGGAGGGAACAGACGTACGCCAGCCCGATGGATTGACGCCTCGGCGACGTATCGGACGTCGGCCGCCTCGGCGTGACGGCCTAGGCCGTCAGGGTGCCCTGCCGCTTACGCAGCGCAGGCGTATTCGTAATCGTTGTTGGCAATTACTTTGTTGCCGCTTTTTACGAGGCCAGCGGCGCCTCGACCTGCAACCATGGCTTCCAGCATCCCCGTCGAAACCAATGCGCCCCCTCTGTGAGGTTCGGTTCCTTTTTGACGAAGGTCAGAAAGTCCGGTGTCCGCCGCTGCGGGCGGAACACCTTTTAAATACGCATAAAAAAGCCGCTCGTAAAGAGGGAACGACGGGCAAATTTCGGTGAAGGCCTCCTTGTGCCGAGAGCCGGAAGGGCCGGCAATGCTCCTGTCTTCGGACGGGCCGCGTCCGTGCCCGTTCCGGCTCAGTCGAAGTCGGCAAGAAGAGGAGCCAGACTGAAGGAGCCGAGACGTATGCCGCCCGCTTCCCGTCTCATGCGGGCCACGGCCTCGTAGAGATGGGGGGAGCCTATGCCGTTGTGGATGGAGCTGTAGGCCTCGATGAAGGCGGCGAGTGTGTCGCAGGCCTTGATGAGCTGACCGTCCTTGGGATCGAAGGCGTCGCTGTTGTAGTTTTCGTTGAGCGCGGCGAATCCGTCGAGCTTCAGGATGCGGCCGTCGACGCGGCAGGTGTCGTTGAATTCCGATTTCGTGGAGAGCCCGAGATAATAGTCGAGACGTTCCCGGATATGCCCGTATCCTTCCTGTTCCAGAGGATCGAGAATTTTGTTGTGCAGCTCCTCGTCCTCATACTGATGAATGATCTCCGGAAGCTGCGCCACGGAACGCTTGACGGGCGTGATGATGTCGCGGGTGAGCAGCTCCGCAAGGTCGTGGAACAGGCCGCAGTAGAAGTCGTTGATGCGGCGCTGCGGACAGCCGTCGAGATAGAGACTGAACAGGTAGGAATACACGGCCACGATGAACATGTGTCCGAGCACCGAGGTGGCGGGCACGCGCGGAGTCTGGGCCCAGCGTATCTGAAAGCGCAGCTGACCGCAGAGATTGGCCATGCGGGCCAGGGCCGTGGCGGAACCGGCGAGAAGTTCGTTCACGCCCTCCACATCCTTGAGGGCCAGAAGCCGTCTGTTGAAGGAAGGACCAATTTCCTTGATCTCTTCGTCAAAGCCGTTGAGAGGCTCTATGAGGCTGAATTCCCAGCGCGAGGCGTACATGTGCGCCGCGCTCAGGATGCGGTCGGCAAGCGTGTCCGCCTCCTCGGCAGGACGCGTGTGATAGGTCACGAGTCTCTGCCAGAACGCTTCGTCCAGCGGGCGTATGCGCACTTCAAGTTCTCTGAGCGCCCAGGCCGTGAGCTCCTGATAGTGCTCCCGGTTGGCCTTGATGCGGTAGAACACCGGCGGCTTGATGTCGGTGATGATGAGCCGGTAGAAGTAGTCGAAAAGCCCGCCCTCGATGATCTCGATGCCGATGCGGCGCTGTTCTTCGGCGGTCATGGCGACGGTGTTCTCCTGCCAGAGCAGAAAGGCCGTGATCATCTTGTGGGCCTGCTTGTCCAGCTCGAACAGTTCCACGGGCCTGAGCTTGTCGTTCCAGCGGCGCATGCTGGCCCCGGAGAAAATGAACTGGAGAAGGCTTTTTCTTAGGCTCCGCATGGCCATTCCTCACTTGCTTAAACTTTCATTTTATGGCAGATACCTTGTTTCAAACGTTCTGGCAAGGGAACGGCGGTCTGGTAGCCGCTCTCAAGGCGCGTTTCTCCGGCTCCCCGTTGCGGGGGGAACGTGTCCGGTTTCTCTGCGAAAAGGAACGACTGTAACGAGGAATGCGCTTCCCCTGCGGGAAGCCTTTTTGTGACTACGCCTCTTCAACGGCACACTCATGCGGTTCCGCCCTGCGCGGAACAGGAGATATTTTCATGAAAACTTTCAGCCCGACCCCGGCCGACATCGACCGTCAGTGGTATCTGGTTGACGCCGAAGATCAGATCCTTGGCCGTCTCGCCGCTCAGATCGCTCATCGTCTGCGTGGCAAGCACAAGCCTGGATTTGCCCCCCACATGGACAACGGTGACTTCATCGTCGTGGTCAACTGCGAAAAGATTCGCGTGACCGGCACCAAGATGCACGACAAGCTCTACTACAGCCATTCCGGCTGGGTTGGCGGCCTCAAGGAAATCAGCCTCGAAAAGCTGCTTGCCTCCAAGCCTGAAGAAGTGCTCCGCAAGGCCGTCCGCGGCATGTTGCCCAAGAACCGCCTCGGCCGCGCCATGCTGAAGAAACTGAAGATTTACGCCGGCGCCGAACATCCTCACGCCGCTCAGGCCCCCAAGCCGCTGACCTTTGAGAAGTAGGAGTCCAGCCATGTCCACCACTTTTGATTATGGCACCGGCCGCCGCAAGACCGCTATTGCCCGTACCCGTCTCTATCCCGGTTCCGGCCAGATTGAAATCAACGGCCGTCCCATGGATCAGTATTTCCCCCGCAAGACCCTGCAGATGATCGTCCGTCAGCCTCTTGCCCTCACCAAGCTCGCCGAACAGTATGACATCAAGGTCAACGTGTGCGGCGGCGGCATTTCCGGTCAGGCCGAAGCCGTGCGCCTCGGCATCTCCCGTGCCCTGCTCCAGGCCCATCCCGCTCTGCGCGGCACCCTGAAGCATGCCGGCCTGCTGACCCGCGATGCCCGTAAGAAG
The DNA here is from genome assembly GCA_905192935.1 of uncultured Mailhella sp. Taxonomy (GTDB): domain Bacteria; phylum Desulfobacterota; class Desulfovibrionia; order Desulfovibrionales; family Desulfovibrionaceae; genus Mailhella. Next base: position 11,754 of record CAJJMX010000003.1, on the reverse strand, counting down.
GAACGTAAGAAGTACGGTCTGGCTGCTGCCCGCGCCCGTTACCAGTACTCCAAGCGTTAATCTTCCGATTCTCGCAGCATGGGAGCCCGTCGTTTTTCGGCGGGCTCTTTTTTTTGTGTCCTTTTTTCTCCGCCGGGCCGCCGGGATTTTCCCTGCGGAAGTGAAGGCTTCTTTCGTACGCACAGAGCCGCGCCGGACGAGGCTTTTTCGGCAGAGTTCTGCCGGAACTCAGGAAATGATGGCCGGGGGAAAAACGGGCTTCTGCCGCCTTGGTTCCGTGCGGCGGCAGAAAAGGCCGGGGCTACGGACCTCACGAAGAAAATCTCACGGGCAAGACGCAAAACAGGCAAAATGTCGCATGTGCGTCAGAAATGTTCCGGGAACTTCGTATGCTGGATGAAGTTTCATCGGGAGGTCTGCCGTGATGTTTTCGTCGAAAGTGGTCATGATGCTGCTTGTGGTCTGCTACGCGCTGTGGGGCGGAGGCATGATAGCCATGAAGTACGCCTTCGAGTCCTTTGACGTGCTGCATGTGGTTTTTGCCAGAGTGGCCTTTGCCGCGCTGTTCTATCTGGCGCTTTTCCCGAAGTGGCGGCACATCCCTTACCGGAAGGGCGACTGGAAGTTTCTTGTCCTTCTCGTCATGTTCGAGCCCTGCCTTTTCTTTTTGTGCGAAACCTTCTCCATGAAATACACCACGGCGTCCCAGGGCGGCGTCATTGCGGCATGCTTTCCGCTCTGCACGGCCGTGGCGGCCTGGCTTTTTCTGAAGGAAAAGCTGACGGCGCGAACCGTGCTCGCCATCGTGCTTGCCGTGCTCGGCGTGGCGGGCTCCTCCTGTTTTGCGGAAGGCGATGCCAGAGCCTCAAATCCTCTGCTCGGCAATCTGCTCATGTTCGGCGCGGTGCTTTCCTCTTCCGGATACGCCGTGTGCGCCCGCTTCATTGCCCGTCGCTATTCCTTTCTGAGCATCTCCGCCGTTCAGGCCATCGGCGGGGCGCTGGTCTTCCTTCCGTTCCTGTTTTTGTCCCCCATGCCCCGGAGCATCACGCTGCCGGCTCTCGGCGGTCTTCTGTATATGGGCATCGGCGTCGGCATAGCGGCGTATCTTCTGCTCAATCTGTCGCTCAAGAATCTGGAAGCCGGCATAGTGTCGCTGTTCGGCAATCTCATTCCCGTGTTCACGCTTATCTTTGCCTGGCTGATCCTCGGCGAAAGGCTCAATGTTCCTCAGGTGGCCTGCGTGGGGCTTGCCCTGGCGGGGGTGCTTGTTTCCTCCACGGAAAGCAAGTCCTGAGCCTGGCCGCGGCAGACGCGCGGAGGCAGGCACGCGGAAGGACGGCATTTGCAATCCTTCCGCGTGCGGCGTATAGCCAAGGTGAAAACAGCGCGATTTTGCGCGAAAAAAACGGTTTTCACCCGGAAGGACATCTATGACGGAACCTTCATCCGAGCAGAAGAGATCCGAGTCTCTGCCATCCATCCCCGAAACCTGCTGCATCACCCTCATAGGCATGGCCGGCGCAGGCAAGACCACGATAGGGCGTCTTGTGGCCCGGTCGTTGGACTGGGCCTTCGTGGACTGCGATCACGTCATCGAGGCCGCCTTTGCCGCTCCGCTTCAGAGCGTGGCCGACGCCATGAGCAAGGATGAGTTCATCGACGTGGAGGCCGAAATCGTAGGGCGTCTTCGTCTGTGCCGCACGGTCATCGCCACAGGCGGAAGCGTCGTGTACCGGCCGTCCACCATGGAGCATTTGGCCTCGCTCGGCCCCGTCGTCTATCTCGACGTTCCCATGGATATCGTGCTCGAGCGCATTGCCCGCAATCCCGACCGGGGGCTGGCCATCGCTCCCGGGCAGACCATCGAGGAGCTTTTCCGTGAGCGGGAGGCCCTGTATCGTCGGTATGCCACGCTGAGCGTGGAAGCCTTCGGCGTCAGTCCGGCGGAGAGCACGCGGCGCGTGCTGGAAAAACTCTCCCGGCTGTACGCTTAAATCATTCTTGACGCATTCGTGCCCTCAAGGGTACTCTGAGCCGTTGTCTGTGCCGCTTGTTTCGGCACATCACTTATGCTACTTTTTCCTTATTAAGGAGTTCAATTATGCTTCGTCGCACTGTCATTGCGCTGGTTGTGGCCTTTTTCTGCACCGCCGTGGTTCTGCCGTCCCAGGCTCAGGCTGCCGGCAAGATAGGCGTGGCCAACCCTCTGCGTCTTTCCGCCCAGAGCGATCCCGGCAAGGAGGCTGAAAAGCAGCTGACTTCCATGTTCGGCAAGGAGCGTCAGCAGCTGGAAAAGCAGAATGAAGACCTCAGCAAGCAGGCGGAGGATCTGCGCAAGCAGGCTGCCGCGCTTTCGGAAAAGGCCCGCAATGAGCGCGCTCAGAAGATCCAGAAGCAGGCTCAGGAGCTGGAAACCAAGGGAACCGCCTATACTCAGCGTCTCTCCCGCGTGCAGCAGGCCATCAATTCCCAGATGAACGACGTGATGCGCACGGCCTGCGAAAACTACGCCAAGAAGAACGGTTACGACATGATCATCGACGCCTCCGTGGTCATGTTCTACGTTCAGGCCAACGACGTGACGAGCGGCCTGATTGAAGAAGTCAACAAGGTCTGGAAGTCCAAAGGCGGCAAGTTCAATCTCAGCTCCGTGAAGTAACAAAGGAGCAAGGAATGCCCAATCCTTCGTTCAAGCTTTCCGAAATCGCGGACAAGCTCGGTGTGAAACTGTCTTTGAAGGACCCTGAAGACGACATTGTCATCACCGGTATCAACACGCTGGAAGAAGCCGGTCCCACGGAACTGAGCTTCCTGGCCAATCCCAAGTACGTTTCACAGCTGTCCACCACCAGAGCCGGAGCCGTCATCGTGCGGCCCGAACATGAGAAGGATGTCGCCCGTGCGCTCGTGACGGACAATCCCTATCCCATGTTCGCGCAGGCGCTGACGTTCTTCGTCAAGCCTCAGGGCAGCTTTACGGGCATAAGCCACATGGCCTGCATTCATCCCGAGGCCGAGCTTGGCGAGGATTGCACCGTTTATCCGTTCTGCTACATCGGTCCGCGCGCCAGAATAGGCAAAGGCTGCGTCATTTTCCCCGGCTGCTACATCGGAGAGGATTGCGAGCTCGGGGAAAACTGCATCCTTTATCCCCGCGTCGTGCTCATGGCGGGGACGAAGCTCGGAGAAGCCTGCGTGCTTCAGCCTGGCGCCGTCATCGGCGGCGAAGGCTTCGGTTTCGTGCGCACGGCGGAAGGTATCAGAAAGGTTCCTCAGATCGGACACGTGGAACTCGGAAGTCATGTGGAGATCGGGGCCAACGCCACGGTCGACCGCGCAGCTCTGAGCTCCACGCTGGTCGGCGACGGAACGTGCATCGACAATCTGGTCATGGTGGGCCACAACGTGCACATAGGCAAGGACTGCCTCATCGTTTCTCAGGTGGGCATTTCCGGCTCCACGCACGTGGGCGACAACGTGACCATGGCCGGGCAGGCCGGTATTTCCGGGCACCTGCACATCGGCAGCAATTCCACCATCGGACCGCAGGCCGGCGTTGCCAAGGACATTTCCGAAGGGCAGGTCGTCGGCGGTTCGCCCACCATGGACTATAATACCTATCTGCGCAACGCCACGCTCATGCCCAAGCTCCCCGAGCTTTTCAAGCGCGTGGCCAGACTGGAAAAGGAAATGGGCCACAAGCCCATGGCCAGCGACAAGACCGACCGCTCCCTCGTGGCCATGTGGAATCGCTGGATGTCCATGATGCATCATCGTTGATTCGGCTCCGGCGGCGGAGACTCCGCCGCCGGTCAGGCTTTGCGCCTCTTCGCCCGTATCTCACGAGGATACGCAAAGCTTGCGCCGTCACTATAAACCGTTAAAAGGCAATAACACCATGAGCGAGTCCATTTCCCTCGGCATCAAGGAGATCCTGAGCATTCTGCCCCATCGCTATCCCTTCCTTCTGGTGGATCGCGTGGACGAGCTGGTGCCCGGCGATCACATCCGCGCGTATAAGAATCTCACGTTCAACGAACCCTTCTTCCAGGGCCATTTCCCCGGTGTTCCGGTCATGCCCGGCGTGCTCATCATCGAGGCCATGGCGCAGACGGGAGTCATTCTCGTGGCGCACAGCTTCCCCGAGTTCAAGGAGCATCCCGATCAGATCTATCTTTTCACCGGCATAGAGAAGGCGCGCTTCCGCTCGCCCGTCCGTCCCGGCGACAAGCTGGTCATGGAATGCACAAACCTGACGCACAGAATGCAGCTCTGGAAGATGGATACCAAGGCGTATGTGGACGGCAACGTGGTTGCCGAAGCCAGACTTACCGCATCCGTCCTTCCCAGGGAGTCGTTCTGACATGGCAGCACCTCAGATCCATCCGACAGCGTTTGTCTCTCCTTCGGCCCAGATAGGCGATGACGTCATCATCGGACCCTGCGCCGTCATTGAAGATGACGTGGTCATCGGCGCGAGAACCCGCATCGACGCCTTTGCCTCCATCAAGCGTTACACCACCATGGGCGAAGACAACCATGTCTATTCCTATGCCGCCGTGGGCGGGGAACCGCAGGATCTGAAGTTCCACGGCGAAAAAAGTCAGCTCATCATCGGCAACAGGAACAACATCCGCGAATTCACCACGCTTCACCGCGGCACGGAGTCAGGCGGAGGCATCACCCGCGTGGGCGACAACAACCTGCTTATGGCCTATGTCCATGTGGCACATGACTGCACGGTGATGAACAACGTGGTCATGTCCAACAATGCCACGCTTGCGGGACACTGCTTCGTGGACGACAACGCGATCATAGGCGGTCTGTCCGCCGTGCATCAGTTCGTGCGCGTAGGCACCCACGCCTTTGTCGGCGGCATGTCCGGTCTCGCTCAGGACCTTCCGCCGTGGATGCTGGCCGTGGGCAACCGGGCCACCATTCAGTCGCCCAACATCGTGGGACTGCGCCGTGCCAAGGCTTCCATGGAGCTGCTTTCGGCCTTCAAGCAGGCCTACCGCATGACCTGGTATTCCGGGATTCCCCGTCCCGACGCGCTCATGCAGCTTGAGGCCGAATACGGTCATCTGCCGGAAATCATGGGCTTCATCCACTTCGTGAGGGAGAGCAAGCGCGGTATTCTTCCCGGCGACGACCGCAAGAAGATCATGGATCTTGCCTGAGCAGGACTTTGCGGTGCCTTTTTGTGCGGCGTCCGGAGCGTGAAGCGCCTGCCGTATTCAGGAAAGAGGGTCGTGTTTTCGACGGCCCTCTTTTTCTTTTGGAAAGACGGACGATGCCTGTCTCCGTGTTCAGGCGCGACACCGGGGCAGCGCCGGCGCAGCGTGTCGGCGAGTCCGGTGAAGATCCGGCAGGCGTCTGTCCTTGGCCGTGCTTCTGAACGGAAGTCGTGTCGTCCGGGGACTGATGCCGCCTTCGCGTCATGATCGCAGCATCGAGGACGCCGCCGGAGCAGGGACACGGCGCAGAATGAGAGGAACTCAGATCGGACAACGGCGCAACGGGCCGGGGACGACGTGCCGGAGCATGAGGGAAACTCTGCCGCAAAGAGCGTTTTGCGGCGGATGCAGAAGGAGAACAGCATGAAGAATTTCGTGTTCAATACGCCGACGAAGGTTGTGTTCGGCAGGGGCGTGGAAAAGGAGACCGGAAGGCTCGTCCGGGAGTGCGGCGGCCGCAGGGTGCTGCTGCATTACGGAGGCGGCAGTGCGGAACGCTCGGGGCTCCTTCCGCGCGTGCGGGACTCGCTTCAGAAGGAAGGCGTGGAGGTCGTCGAGCTCGGCGGCGTGGTGCCGAATCCCAGGCTGTCGAAGATTCATGAAGGCATAGAGCTCGGCAGAAGGCAAGGCGTGGACTTCGTGCTGGCCGTGGGAGGCGGGAGCGTCGTCGACTCCGCCAAGGCCATAGGCTACGGACTCGCCAATGAAGGGGAAGTCTGGGACTTCTTCGACAAGAAGCGCAAGGCTTTTGCCTGCGCTCCCGTGGGCGTGGTGCTCACCATTGCCGCCGCAGGCAGCGAGATGAGCTCCTCCTGCGTGATAACCCGTGAGGAGGGCTGGATAAAGCGCGGATACAGCAGCGAGCTCTCCCGGCCGCGTTTTGCCGTCATGAATCCCGAACTTACGCTGTCGCTTCCTGCCTGGCAGACGGCAAGCGGCTGCGTGGACATCCTCATGCATACCATGGAGCGGTATTTTTATCATGAAGGCGGCATGGAGCTCACCGACGGCATTGCCGAGGCCCTGCTCAAGACCGTGATGAAGAATGCGCTTATTCTCAGGGACGATCCTGCCTGCTACGAGGCTCGGGCCGAGGTCATGTGGGCGGCCGCGCTGTCGCACAACGGTCTGACCGGATGCGGCACGGACGGCGGAGACTGGGCCTCCCACAAGATAGAGCATGAGCTGAGCGGGCTTTTCGATGTTGCCCACGGTGCGGGCCTTGCCGCCGTATGGGGCAGCTGGGCCCGGTATGTGTACCGTGCCGACGCCGCGCGTTTTGCCCGCTTCGCGCACAAGGTCATGGGCGTGAGCGGTGCGGGCACCCATGAGGAAATGGCGGAAAAGGGCATTGAAGCCATGGAGAATTTCTTCCGGGCCATCCACATGCCCACGTCGCTTTCCGAGCTCGGCGTCACTCCCACGGAAGAGCAGATACGCGACATGGCGGAAAAGTGCTGGCGCGGCATAGGCGGTCCCGTAGGGGTGGTGCGGCCTCTCGGCGTGGAAGACCTTGTGAACATCTACCATATGGCTCTTTAGGGGCGGAGCCTCGCAGAAGATCCGCATGACGCCGCAGACGGCGTGAAGAAAGGGGGAAGAGACCGGAGTCTCTTCCCCCTTTTTCATGGACTTTCCGGGAATTCGTTACAGGATGAGGCCCGCGTCGAAGCCGGTTTCGATGGCGTGCTGCATGTTGGAGGCCTTCTTGCAGTCGCCGATGTTGATGACTTCATAGGTCACATGGCGGAACTTGTCGCGTTCTTCGGTGAGCGGCGTGGTACCCACGCAGACGATGACGGTATCGGCGGGAAGGAGCGTTCTGCCCGCTTCGTTTTCCACCCACACGCCTTCGTCGGTGATTTCCGTGGCCTTGGTGTCGAGCAGAGTGGTCACGTTGTTCTTTTCCATGAACTGGAGGATGGACATGCGGATGCAAAGTTCGGCGTTGCCGGCCTGGAAGTGGGTGAGTTCCACTACGGTGCACTCGTGTCCGAGTTCGCTCAGATGGATGGAGAGTTCGCAGCCGATGTCGCCGCCGCCGATGATGACGACCTTCTCGCCCACCTTGTCTTCATTGCCGAACACGTCGAAGGCCATGGTGGCCTTTTCCACGCCGGGGATGGGAGGAACGATCTGCCTGGCGCCCACGGCCACGATGGTGGAATCGGGGTCGATTTCAGCGACCATTTCGGGCGTGACTTCGGTGTTGAGCACCACGAAGATGTTGGGATTCCGGCGGACCTGACGTTCCAGCCATTCATGATAGGCCTTCATTTCCTTCTTGAACCACATGCCGTCGGAGAGAAGCGCCTGACCGCCGAGTCTGTCGCTCTTTTCATAGAGCAGCACTTCGTGGCCGCGGTTGGCGGCGCTCAGAGCGGCGTTCATGCCGGCCACGCCGCCGCCGACCACGACGACCTTCTTGCGGCGCTCGGGAGCGGGGAACATCTTCTTGGAAGCGGCCTGCATGGACAGGGGGTTCACGGCGCACATGCGGTCGAAGCTCACTTCGGAGGCCATGACGAGTTCCTTGCCCTGGATCTTGGACTTTCTGCGGCCGTGATCGAGGCAGAGGTTGCAGCGCAGGCAGGGACGGATGTCTTCTTCTCTTCCTTCCTTGACCTTGTTGACCCAGTCGTTGTCGGCGATGGCCGCGCGGGCGATGAGCACATAGTCGGCCTTGCCGTCTTCGAGCAGCTTTTCGGCGCGTTCAGGGTTGCCGATGGCGCCCACGGCACCGATGGGGATGCGCACGCCGGGAGTGTTCTTCACGATGGCGCTCGCGTAGGCGTTGTGCTCGGTGGGGAAGAAGCTCGTGGGGGTCATGCGCGGACGGCTCGTCACGTCGAGGCGGGTGGAGCAGGTGATGTGGATCATGTCGGCGTAGTCCTGGAAAATGAGGACCTGCTGTGCCGCGTCTTCAGGCAGGATGCCGCCTTCCATTTCGTCGTTGCCGTTCAGGCGCAGCTCGATGAGAAGGTCGTCGCCCACGACTTCACGCACGGCCTTCAGGGCCATGAGCGGGAAGCGGCAGCGGTTTTCCACGGAGCCGCCGAACTCGTCGGTACGATGGTTGCTGAGGGGAGAGAGGAAGTCGTGGAACAGCCAGCCGTGGGCAAAGTGCATCATGATGCCGTCGAAGCCGGAACGGCGGGCCTGATGGGCGAACTCCACGCACAGGGCGATGACGTCTTCCATGTCCTTGGCGTCCATGCCCTTCACGTGACGGCCCTGATATTCGGAATCGCTTGCGCCGAGCAGGGGAATGTCCTTGCGGATCATGCAGCGGCCGCCGTGGATGAGTTCGGCAAAGGTCTTGCCGTTATAGGAATGTACGGAACGCTGCAGAAGATGCAGGTTCATGTAGTTGAATTCCTTGGGGTTCATGTTGAACACACCGTCATGACTGCCGTTTTCCGGCACTTCCATGGGAAGCGTGACCGCAGAGAAGCCGCCGCGAATGATGCCCGTCCAGTAGTCGATGCCGAAGGTGTTGATGCGGCCGTTGTCCGCGCCGCCGCCGGTGGCGCAGATGCCTACGGGAGCCATCATGACGCGGTTGTTGAACACGAATTCGTTTCTGCCGCGGCGGATGGTCAGCGGTTCGAACATGCGGGAATATTTTTCGAGATACGTAGCCTTCATGGAAAGTCTCCTTGTATGTGACGGGTGTTGACAGGGGGAAGAATGGGGAAGCGTAGAGTGGCGGTGACCTCCTTATGCCGTGTGGCAGGGTTCCGGTGCGCCGGCTGTCAGAAGAGGATGCGGCAGAGATGGTAGCCTACCGTGGAGAGAATCACGATGTTGAACATCCAGAACAGCGTTGCGTACTTGATGACGGTTTTCTGATGTACCCATTCCGTGTCGCCGTAGAGGATGGCCGCGGGAACGCCGGAGGCGGGGGTGGCCAGGCCGAGCGTGCACGAAAGGATGAGACAGGTGAACATGGCCTGCGGGTCCACGCCTCCGTTGGCGAGGGCCAGGGTATAGGCTATGGGAGCAAAGGTGACGGCGCAGGCGTTGTTGTTGGCCAGCTGCGTGCATATGACCGCAGCGGCGATGGTGAACACGACGAGCACCTGACCGCTCACGCCGGCGAGCAGCGGTTCGCATACGCTGCCGAGCCACTTGGTCACGCCCGTGTCGTCGAAGGCTCCCGTGATCTCAAGCACCGAGGCGATGAGGAATATGGCGGGCCAGGCCATGGACTTCTGCATGATGTCCTTGAGCGGGATGCCTTCCCTGAAGCTGAGCATCAGATAGAAGCCCACATAGGCAAGGAGCGTGCCGTTGTAGCCCACGGCGCGGAGGAACTTGGTGAGCGCCCAGGTCTTCGGCGTGACGTTGGGCAGAAGCAGCAGCACGATGAGCCCCACGAAGGACCACAGGATGGTCTTCTGATAGGTGGAAAGCTCTTCATGAAATTCCATGCATTCCAGACTGTTCAGAATGGGCGAGACATCCGGCTTCAGGATGAACTTGTACAGGAAGATGGTGAAGCCTATGGAAAGAAGCAGGATGATGCCGACGACCACGACATAGGCGGCCAGATTGATGTCCACGCCTCCGCTCATGCGGCTGTAGATGCCGAAGACCAGCGCGGGAAGACTCTTGAACGGGAGCATCATGTAGGCCAGCTCACCGGCATAGAGCATGCCGAGCATGACGAGCATGGGGAAGGTATCTCCGGGCTTGTACCCGTACTGCTTGCATATCTCCTTGACGAGAGGCATGGCCACAAGAATGGCGCTCGTCATGGTCAGCATGGTGGCAAGGGCGCACATGGCAAGACAGAGCATGAAAAGCAGCACATAGGGCCTGCCGTTGATGATGGGCACGCATATGATGCGCCTGGCCACGTATTCGGCTATGCCCGCGGCATTGATGATGCCGGCGACCATGCAGAAGAAGAGTATGAGCAGCACGGTGCTGTTGCCGAAGGCACTGCCGAGCACGGAGTCCATGGGCTGATGGAGCGTGAGCCCCAGAGCGATGAGTCCGATGAAGGACGGCCATACCATATCGATGAAAAGCCAGCCATAAAGAATGGCAAAAAACACGCCGACAACAGCAAGACCGTCTGATGTCAGTCCTTCAGGTGGTGAAATGAACCTGAAAATGAACATTATGGCAAGCATAATGCCGAGATTGACGTAAAATTTCGGTCCGTTTTTACTGATGGAATCTGCCATGCCTGTCCTCCATATTGAAGCATATGGTTTTATGCTCTGTATGATAACATTTCATGCAGTTGTTCATCATGAGACGTCGGTGAAGTTTCTTTCACTCTTTCATTATGATTAGTGAAAAAAGAGAAAAAAGAAAAATATTAATTGTTGATGGCTGGATGTCGGCCATGCTGACAGTAGTCAAAACTTTATTTATGATGTATGATGGAAAAAGGCTTTTGCTCCGCCATGTTCCTGAAGTTTTTGCTGAACTCTTCCATGCCGGGAGAGCCGTGGCTCTTCCCTGGAGATGTCTTCCGCTGAACGCTCCGGCTGACGGAGTCGGAAGGAACACAGGGGAGGATGCCGGATGCGTCTGGAACAGCTGGAGAGCTTTGTCGCGACCGCACGATGCGGTTCCATCAGTGCAGCAGCCAGAAAACTGGGAATTTCCCGTCCTGCCGTTTCGGCGGCAGTGAAGTCTCTGGAACAGGAGCTCGGCGGGGCGCTCCTGGTCAAGGGCAATCACGGCGTGCGTCTTACGTCTCTTGGGCAGCTTGTTCTGGAAAAGGCGTCTGGAGCCTTGGAGCTCATCGATGAAGTGCGCAGTCTCGGAAGCTCAGGCATGAGAAAGAGCGTGTCCGTATGTTCCACGCCCATGCTCTCCCTTCATCTGACGCGCAACATCTTTCTTCCGTTCCGGGAAAAGAATCCTCATGTGGACGTCGTCATCCGCAATACCTATCTGACCGACATCGTTCATCAGCTGGAAACGAGGGTATCGTGCATGGCCGTCACGCTGACGGCTCTCGGGCTGGATATTCTGGAGCGCGCCGAGAAGCTGGGATGTGAGATCGTTCCGCTCTATACGGACGAGAGAAAGCTGTTCATGGGGGCGCATCATCCCCTTGCCCGCAAGCCGATCCTTACGGCCGAAGATCTTGCCGGTCTGCACGTGGCTTTTTATTCCAGCGATCAGGAGCAGGTTTCCCGGAAGTATCTTCCTTACTTCGCGGGCTGCTATCGTGTCGCCAACCGCACGGACATGCTCGACCTTGCGGTGCGCAACGAGGCCGTATTCATTCATCCGGCCATACAGTGCCGTCAGGATCTGCGCGTGGCCAAGGGCGACGTGGTGGAGATGCGTCTTGATCTGGAAGGGATGAACCATGAGGTTCCCGTGGTGGCGATGCGTCTGCCGGAACTTTCCGTGGCCGAGCGTCTTTTCTGGGATTTCCTCATTGCCGAGTTCGGCAGAAAGCTGTGATGTTCTGAGAATGGTGTTCTTGCACGAAAAGAGGACGTTTCCGGGCTCATGCCGGAAAAAGGACGGGAAGACACAC
>CAJJMX010000002.1 GCA_905192935.1 uncultured Mailhella sp. | reverse complement strand
TGAAGTTTATCAAAGAATCGAAGAAAAGCTAAAAGAACGTTTAAAAACATTTATTTTAAATCAATTTAAAAATATGGGTGAAAATGATAAATTGGAGTTGAATTTAAGTCAGAAGGATATAGCGAATATTATGAATGTCCATTCCGTTTCCATTAGCAGAGCTTTTTCTGAATTGAAGAAGGAAATGAAAATTCAGACTTTTAAAAATAGAATAGTTATTTATCGGTAAAGAATGAGAAGAGCTGCTTTCATTGTTTTGCCCCATACTTGGGCAAACGGCAGATTTTCCACCCGCGGGCAAGGCAAGCCTCGGGCTCTGAAAAAATAAAAAAACTCAATATCGATAACACAAGTTATCGATATTTTTTTTGGCCTTGTTATTAAATGTACAACACGATGAATTTCATGCATGCAGGAAATTCGACAAGGAAAGGAGTGGCTTCAACCGTTATTTTAACAGGAGAAAAACATGAAGTCTGCGTTTCGACTCGCTCTTGGGGCTCTTTGTTTTGGACTGGCCGGACTGCTGGTTGCCGGCCATTGCGACGCTGCGGAAAAGAAGCTGAACATGAGGCTCGGTCATCCCATGAACAAAGGAGACCAGGTGTCGCTGGGTTGCCTGAAGTTCAGTGAACTCCTGGAAGAAAAATCGGGAGGGAAAATCAAACTCAAGGTGTACGGCGACTGCATTCTCGGCAGCGACCGCGTCACCACTGAAGGGGCGCAGAAGGGCAGTCTTTCCATGAGTTCCATCTCTACGAGCAATCTTTCCCTGTTTGCTCCCGACTTTCTGCTGTTCGACATGCCCTACATCATTGATCCGATGGATCCCAAGGCTCTCGAAAAGCTGTTTGCCGCCATGGATAACGGTCCGCTGGGGCAGTATTATGAAAAGGTTCTGAACAGCATCAATCTGAAGCTCATCTATTTTGGTGAGCTGGGCTTTCGGGCTTTTCAGTTCCACAACAAGAACGTGTCCACCATTGAAGGCCTGAAGAATGTGAAGGTCCGCGTCACGGACTCCGTTGTTGAACTTGCCGTGGCCAAGGCTCTGGGCATGTATCCCATTCCCATGGCGTGGGGCGAAACCATAACCGCCATGCGGCAGGGCACCGTGGACGCCATGGGGGCCAACACCGCTTGTCTTGTTCCTCTCGGCGACATTGCTGATATAGCGAAGTATATTTTCGACACCAAACACAACTATACTGGACATGTCGTGGTCATGAATCTCGATCTCTGGAAGTCGCTGACGGACGGGCAGAGAGCGATCATTGAAGAAGCGGCGGCGGAAGCCGTGTCCTACGAACGTTCACTCAGCGCCAGGATGCATGCAGACGCCTACGGAATAATGAAGGAAAAGGGCGTGACGATGAACATGTGTTCTGAATCTGACTTCACTAAGTTGAAGGAACTCACCAAGCCCGTGTGGGAAGAATTCCGTTCCAAGGTTTCTCCTGAAGCCTATGCGCTGTTCATGGACGCTCTGAAATAATACTCCGGCAACATATTCCCCGTTCATTCTCTTCATGAACGTGAACGGGGAGATTGTTCTCTGATTATTCAGAGGGTCTTGTCTTATACCCTTTTCAATCCTTTACTCGTGAACTTAACAGAACTGGTCGGTCGATCATTCATCATCAATGCTTGAAAATGCTTCAAGAGATATTCTTCACGCCGTATATTGTGATGTTCTGATTATCTATGATGTATCGATTTTGTTCTGTGTATCTACTTTACAGAGGGTGATATGAGTGCAAGACGGACGTTGATATGGCTTGATGAAAATGCTGAAAAAATTTTTCTTTTTATTGGACTTATTATTATCATTCATGCCATATTTTTTCAATCAGTCTATCGATACATCGTTATCAATATTTTTTCTGGTGACGCCGGATCTGTGGTCTGGACTGAGGAACTCTCGCGTTTCGTATTCGTATGGATAACGTATCTTGCCGTTCCTCTTATCATAAAATACAGCAAGGATATTCGCGTCACTGTATTTTATGATATGTTCAACAGGACTGGAAAGGCCATCATAGACAATACCAACATGTTTTTGTTTTTTGTTCTGGCCGGCGTCATCGTCTGCAAGGGGCTTGACCATATTGCCATGATTCAGCGTTTTCCGCAGAATTCCGCGGCGCTGCATCTTTCCTACGTCGTGCCGTATTCCATACTTCCCGTCGGATTCGGACTGGTCATTCTGCGGCTTTGTCAGCGGCTTTACAAGTCGCTCCGGGAATTCGGCGTGCTTTCGGCGCTCACCGGTCTGGTGCTGGCCTTCGCCATTCTTGCGCCTCTTTTTTTCTATGAAGACTGGGAAAGCGCTCCCGCGGTGCTGCTGGTGTACTTTCTGTTCTTTCTGGCGTTCAGCACGCCGGTTGCCGTCAGCATTGCATGTTCGTGCCTGGCCGTCATATGGGCCTGCGACACCATTCCTTCCGACTATGTGGCGCAGATTACCTATACCAGCATAGACAACTCGGCCATCATGGCCATTCCCTTCTTCATCGCAACGGGCGTGTTCATGGGCGAAGGCGGCCTGAGCAGCAGACTTCTTAAGCTTGCCGACGTCTTTTTGGGCAACAAAACCGGCGGGCTTGCTCTGGCCACTATTGCCACCTGCATGTTTTTTGCCGCCATCAGCGGTTCAGGGCCCGCCACGGTGGCGGCCATCGGATGCATCACCATTCCGGCCATGGTGGAGCGCGGATACAGCAGAACCTTCAGCGTGGCCATCGTCACCTGCGCGGGCATCATCGGCGTGATGATTCCTCCGAGCAATCCGCTGCTCATTTACGGCATTTCTTCGCAGCAGAGCATTGCCAAGCTCTTTGCCGGCGGCGTCATGCCGGGGCTGCTCTGCGGCGGCGCGCTGATGCTGGTCGCATGGTGGATATCCAGGAAGAACAACTGGCGTGGCACGACTACGGCAGACGCCAGGGAACGCACCAGGGCCTTTGTGGAAGCCCGGTGGGCCCTGATGGTTCCGGTCATCATTCTCGGCGGCATTTACGGCGGCATCATGACGCCTACGGAAGCGGCTGCCGTCGGCGCTTTCTACGGCATGTACGTGGGCATGTTCGTTTATAAGGAAATAGGATTCAAAAAGCTGTTCGACTGCTGTGTTGAAACCTGTATGACCGGCAGCAACGTACTGTTCATTTTTGCCATGGCCGGCATCTTCGGCAACATCATCACCATAGAATCCATTCCCGAAATGCTGGCTGAGTTCATCATGGGATTCACCAGCAGCAAGCTCCTGCTCCTTGTCATCCTGAACGTGGTTCTGCTCATCATAGGCACGTTCATGGAAGCGCTTGCCGCCATCCTTATTCTCACGCCGCTGCTGCTGCCCATCGTCGTCAGTTTCGGCATCGACCCCATCCACTTCGGCGTGATGATGACGGTCAACCTGGCCATCGGTTTTGTCACTCCGCCCATCGGCGTCAATCTGTTCGTGGGCTCCTCCGTCGGCGACGTTTCGGTGGAAAGTCTGGCAAAGGCGTGTGTTCCTTTCCTGCTTGCGCTTCTGGTGTGTCAGGTACTCGTTACGTTTGTTCCCGCCATTTCCTTGTTCCTTCCCAATCTCATGCATTAACCTTGTAAAGGAGAGTTGGTATGTTGGAAACCTCTGCTTGTACTCCCTATTGTGCCGGTCAGGAAGACGTGGCTCTGTCCGGTCAGGAAAAACGCATTCTCGGCATCGGCGAAGACGTTTTTACCAGGGATCATCCCAGAATCGCCAAAATCGTTCAGACCTTCGACGGCCTTGAACCCGTCATCGACGCTGAACGGGCCCTGTACTTCACCAGAAGCATGAAGGAGACGGAAGGGCAGCCTTTGAATCTCCGCTGGGCAAAGGCGCTCTACAACATTGCAAGCAACATCACCATTTACATCGACGATTATCAGCTTCTGGCGGGACGCATCGGCTGCAAGGGGCGCTACGGCATTCTGTATCCTGAAATCGAAGGCGATTTCTATGAGACGTTCCTCGACAAGCTCGGAGAACGAGAAGGCGGCGCGGCGTTCATCTCGCCCGAGACCATGAACGTCATCAAGGAGGAAATAGGCCCCTACTGGAAGGGAAAGACCTACCACGAGAATTTCAACGCGGCCGTGCCCAAGGAACTGCACGACATCCTGTTCATCGACAAGGAAGGCACGACGCCCCGATATCTCGTCAACGAAACGGCCTCCTGGCGTTCCTCGCTTCAGTGGGTGCATGACTATGAAAAGGTGATCCGCCGCGGATTTATGGATATTCGTCGCGAGGCTCAGGAACGTCTCGACGCGCTCGATCCCGACAGCCCGTCCGACTACCACGAAAAGCGTCCGTTCCTGGAAGCGGTGGTCATCGTGAGCGATGCCATCATGCTCTGGGCCAGACGGCACGCCGAAAAGGCCGAAGAGATGGCGGCCGTGGAAAAGGATCCCGTGCGCAGGGCAGAACTGCTGCTCATTGCGGAAAACTGCCGTCAGGTTCCGGCGTATCCGGCCAAGACGTTCCATCAGGCGGTTCAGAGTCAGTTCTTCGTGCAGATGTTCTCCCGCCTGGAGCAGCGCACCGGCACGACGATTTCCAACGGCCGCATGGATCAGCATCTGTATCCTCTCTACAAGCAGGACAAGGAGAACGGAACGCTCACCGACGCGCAGGCCATGGAACTTCTGGAATGCGTGTGGTGCGGCATGGCCCAGTTCATTGAAATGTACATTTCCGCGCAGGGTACATCCTTCAATCAGGGCTATGCGCACTGGGAAGCCGTAACCATAGGAGGACTGAACAAGGCCGGCGAAGACGCCACCAATGATCTTTCGTATCTGTTCCTGAAGTCCAAGCGGGAATTTCCGCTGCATTATCCCGATCTTGCCGCCCGCGTGCATGCGCGCTCTCCCGAGCGCTTCCTCGCCGACATCGCCGAAACCATCAAGTTCGGCACGGGATATCCCAAGCTGTTCAACGATGAGGAAATCATTCCCATCATGACGGCCAAGGGCGCGCCTCTCGATCAGGCTTTCGACTACGCCGTGAGCGGATGCACGGAAACGCGCATGCCCAACCGCGACACCTACACGTCCGGCGGTCTTTACGTCAATCTTCCGGCCGAGCTGGAACTTGTGCTCAACAACGGCCGCATGAAGAAGTTCGGCGACAAGCTCATGGGCGTGGAAACGGGAGATCCCAGAAACCTGAAGACCTGGGAGGAGTTCTGGAACGCCTTCCTGGTCCAGCAGACGAACTATCTGAGAATAGCTCTGGATATTCAGTACATCATCAATAAGATGCGGCAGAAGTTCTTTGCCGTGCCCATGAGCTCCAGCCTGCATGATCTGTGCATGAAGTACTGCCTTGACCTTCATACGGAACACATTCCGGAAGGCTACGAAAGCGGCCTCGCGGATTTCATCGGCTACGGCACGCTCATCGACAGCCTCGCGGCGATCAAAAAGACGGTGTACGAAGACAAGTCGCTGACCATGGACAAGCTGCTTGAAGCTCTGAACGCCGATTTTGAGGGCTACGAGGACGTGCAGGAACTCCTGAAGAGCTGCCCCTGCTACGGCAACAACGATCCGTATGCCGACTCCATAGGTCATGCCGTGGAACGTCACACCATGGAGTTCTTTGAAAAATACGGCAAGGAACTCGGAATCTACATGGACACGCGCTATGTGCCGGTGACGGCGCATGTGCCGTTCGGCCGCGTGGTGTCTGCTTCCGCCAACGGCAGAAAGGCCTGGACGCCGCTTTCCGACGGCACGTCGGCCTCTCACGGCGCCGACGTCAACGGTCCTACGGGCGTGCTGCTCAGCAACGACGCGTCCAAGAACCGCGACAAGATCAACAGAGCGGCCCGCATGCTGAACCTCAAGTTCAGCCCGAAGGCGGTGGAAGGCAGGCAGGGAACCCGTCGTCTGATCGACTTCATCCGTTCCTTCATCGACCTCAAGCTCTGGCACGTGCAGTTCAACGTCATCAATCGGGGCACGCTGCTGGCCGCACAGAGGGATCCCAAAAAGTACCGCAGCCTCATAGTGCGCGTGGCGGGCTACAGCGCCTATTTTGTTGATCTGACTCCGGACCTTCAGAACGATCTGATTGCCAGAACGGAACATTCTGAAATGTAACGCAGCGGGGGCTCTCTGCAGAAGGGAGCCCCCTTCAGGAGAAGGCTTATGCAGGACAGGCTTGTTGAAGGGCATATTTTCAATATTCAGAAATACAGCGTTCATGACGGGCCGGGCATACGGACCATTATTTTTTTCAAGGGCTGTTCCCTTCGCTGCCGCTGGTGCAGCAATCCGGAGTCGCAGTTGCCGCAGGATGAGCTTGCATTCAACAACACGCGCTGTCTTACGAAGGACAAGTGCGGCTTCTGTGCGGAGAAGTGTCCCGAGAAGGCGATATCGTTTTCTGAAGACGGTTTCCCCGTGATTGCAAGAGACGGATGCCGTCTTGCGGAATGCGGCGGAGCCTGCACGGCTCGGTGTCATGCCGGAGCCCTCAAGATTTTCGGCCGACGCATCACTGTGGAAGAAGCGCTGAAGGAGGTGGAGAAGGACGCCGTTTTCTATCAGAGAAGTTCCGGCGGATTGACGGTTTCCGGCGGGGAACCCTGCTTTCAGCCTGAGTTTCTGACGGCGCTGCTTCGGGAGGCGGAACGTCTTTATCTGGACGTGGCCATGGAAACATGCGGTCAGGCGCCCTATGAGGTGCTGCATGAAGCCGCAAAGCATCTGAACACACTTATCTTCGACATCAAGCATACCGACGCCTCTCTTCATAAGCGCTATACGGGCGCAGACAATACGCAGATTCTTGAGAACATCAGACGCGTATCGTCCGATTTCAAGGACTTGTCGATACTTCTGCGCACGCCGATCATTCCGGGCTTCAACGACTCGGAGCAGACGATCCGCGAGATCTGCGACTTCATCGACACGCTGCCCGGCCGCAGTATTTCGTATGAGATGCTGCCGTATCATCGTCTCGGTACGCAGAAATATTATCAGCTGGGCCGGGAGTACCCCATGGGAGACGTGAAGCTCGATAATGCACGGATGGAGAACTTGCGGAAGATGGCCGGGGCAAGGCTCGGCGAGCGGCTGGTGTCCTGATTTTACGGCAACAGAGAGGAGAGAATGCGTATGATTTTTGACTTTCGGCTCCGGCCGCCGTTCAAGGGATTCAAAAATCTTTCCATATTTAATCCGGTGTGCAACAGTGTCGGCCCCATGGCGCTGCGCGGCACCTATCTGGTTTCGGCCCATGAGAAGTCCATGGAGCTGTTCTTTCAGGAAATGCGGGACGCGGGCGTGGAGAAGGGCGTCGTCATGGCGCGCAACATTGCAGACAGGGCGTCGTCCGTTTCCAACGAGGACGTGAAGGAACTGGCGGACGCGTATCCCGACATGATTGTTCCGTTCGGCGGGGTGGATCTTTCGTCCGGGATTTTTTCCGCCGTCAAGGAACTGGAAAAGTGTTTCCGCTACGGATTTAAAGGCGTGGCGCTGGAACCTGGATGGAACGATCCGGCGAGGCTTCCCGACGACGCCGTGTTTTATCCCGTGTATTCCCTGTGCGAGCAGGCGGACATGCCGGTGGTGCTTACCGTGAGCCTGTATCAGGGGCCGACACTGGAATACAGCAACCCGGTACACATTCAGAAAATCGCCAATGATTTTCCCAGACTTCAGATAGTCGTCGCCCATGCCTGCTATCCGTGGATACCGCAGATTTTCAATGTGGCGGCGCTTCATCCCAACGTGTGGCTCATTCCCGATCTTTACATGCACAATCCCTGGACGCCGGGGCGGGAGATGTACGCGAACGGATGCCGCTGGCTGAGCTGCGAACGCATCATTTTCGGCTCGGCGTATCCCTGCTACAGCATCAAGGATGCGGTGGATGATTTGAACGGGTATGACTTTACCGACGAAGAAAAGGAGAAAATTCTGTACAGGAATGCGTACCGGCTTCTTGGCATGCATGCCGACGCCTGACGTTCGGCAGGGCTTTTCTTCCGGCGGGGAACATGACCGATAAAGAACGCTTCGAGAGCGTCGGTCATGCCGCCGGGACGCGCGTCACAGAGGCCCGGCGCAACGAAGAGAGGGGGAGGAAAACGTTTTGTTTTTCTCCCCCTCTTTATCATGACGAATGGAGCGCTAGTTCTTCAGGCTGTGGATGGGCGCGGGGATGCGGCCGCCGAGGTTGATGAAGGCGGAGGCGTCGCCGGTGTTCACGGGAATGATCTTGGCCTGGCCGAGCAGACCGCCGAAGATGGCGGTTTCGCCCACGCCCTTGCCCGGCACGGGAATGACGCGCACGGCGGTGGTCTTGGTGTTGATCATGCCGATGGCCATTTCGTCGGCGATGAGGCCGGAAATGGTGGTGGCGGGGGTGTCGCCGGGAATGGCGATCATGTCGAGGCCCACGGAGCACACGCTGGTCATGGCTTCGAGCTTTTCCATGGTGAGCGCGCCGCTGTTGGCCGCGGCTTCGATGCTGGAGTCTTCGGAAACGGGAATGAACGCGCCGGAGAGGCCGCCCACGTGGGAGGAGGCGAACACGCCGCCCTTCTTCACGGCGTCGTTGAGCATGGCGAGCACGGCGGTGGAGCCGGGAGCGCCGATGGAGGAGAGGCCCACGCTCTGGAAGATTTCGCCCACGGAGTCGCCCACGGCGGGCGTGGGCGCGAGGGAGAGGTCGGCCACGCCGAAGGGAATGTTCATGCGTCCGGCCACTTCCTTGCCGATGAGCTCGCCTACGCGCGTCACCTTATAGGCCGTGGACTTGATGACTTCGGCCACGTCGCTGAGCGTGAGATTTTCATGGGTTTCCTTGGCTCGGTCGATGGCTTTCTTCACCACGCCGGGGCCGGAGACGCCCACGTTGATGACCACGTCGGGCTCGCCGATGCCGAGATAGGCGCCGGCCATGAAGGGCACGTCCTGGGGAATGTTGGCGAACACCACGAGCTTGGCGCAGCCTATGCCGTCGCGGTCCTTGGTGGCGTCGGCCACCTTGACGATCTGACGGCCCATGAGGGCCACGGCGTCCATGTTGATGCCCGCCTTGGAGGAGGCCACGTTGATGGAGGAACACACGCGGTCGGTGGTGGCGAGGGCTTCGGGCAGAGAGTCGATGAGGGCTCTGTCGCCGGGAGTCATGCCTTTTTCCACGAGGGCGCCGAAGCCGCCCAGAAAATCGACGCCGGCTTCCTTGGCGGCTTCGTCGAGCATCTGGCAGGCGCGCACCATCTGTTCGGCGTTGAATCCCGCGCCGACCACGGCCATGGGGCTGATGCTGATGCGCTTGTTCACCACGGGAATGCCGTAGCGCGCGCCGACTTCGTTGCAGTGTTCCACGAGATGGGCGGCGTATTTGGCGATTTTGGCGCGCACCTTGTAGGAGAACACGTCGAAGTCGTGACTGACGCAGTCGAAGAGGCTGATGCCGAGGGTAACGGTGCGAACATCGAGATGTTCGTTGCGGAGCATGTTGATGGTGCTGAGCACTTCGCGTTCAGTGAGCATGGGGCAGACCTGTGATCCGGGTTAGACGATGGGTACGCGATGGATGGCTTCAAAGATGTTTTCGTGCTGGATGCTGATGGTAAGTCCCACGCTGCGGGCCTTGGCCTGAAGCATCTGACGGAAGGCGTTGCGGTTGATGGAAAGCGGCAGGGCCACTTCAAACATCAGCACGCATTCGTTGCTGTCTTCATCCATGCGGATGGCCTTCAGATTTTCAATGTTCACCTTCTGTTCGGCAAAGACGCCGGAGATCATGGCGATGATTTCCGGCCGGTCGGAACCGTTGACGGTCACGACGAAGGGTTCGGTTTCCTCGCCACTGGAGAAGGTGTCGGTCTCGAAGGTGCGGGCGGCCACGGTCAGGTCCATGTGACGGGCTTCGAGGCTGAGGCTGACCACGCGCTGAATGTCTTCCTCGCTGACGTCTTCCGGCGCGGAGACGATGAAGATGGAGGCGAACTGACCTTTCAGGATGGTCTGACTCAGTTCTTCGATGTTGCACTTTTCCTTGGACAGAGCGCTGGCGATGGCATAGACCACGCCTGGACAGTCGCGTCCGATGACAGAAATGACAATGTGATTCACGGTCGCCTCGATGCAAAGAGGGTTGGCCCCGGTGCGGAAACCCGTGCGGGGCATGGTCGCGGTAAATGCGAAAAGGATAGACGGGAACGCCGAGGACCGTCAAGCGATGTTTGGAGTCGGACGACTTTTCAAAGATGTAAAGAAGCTGGAGTCGTCGAATTTCCGGCGTATTCTTCCTCAGCGTTTATGACTGCGGCGCCACTGCCAGGGAGGCGTCGGATCGTCGTCCTTCCACAGGCCGAGCTTTTCTTTTCTGGCCATGGCTTCTTCCACCTTCCAGGTCCTGCAGATGTCGCTCGTGCAGAAGTAGTCGTAGACCCAGGCCATGCCTGCCTGGACCTGACGCTGATTGACGGAAACTTCATCCATGCCGCTGTCGTCGACAAGATAGACGATGGCCACGGTCCGCTTGTAGTTGTCCAGATACATGGCTTTCAGGCGCAGGGGACGGTTTTCGATGAGTTTCGTCAGGTGTTCCCGCGACTGCCTGCCGAAGCGCTGAGCGCTTTCCGGGGCGTCGATGCCGTAGAGCCGCACACGTTTTTTTTGTCCCTGCCCGTCCCGAAGTTCGAAGCTGTCGCCGTCGGCGGCGTGCACAAGGCGATACTCCCTGTCGTCCGACACGGAAGAAGCCTTTTCGGCGGAAGCGGCACGCAGGCTTTTCAGCGCCGTTTTTGCGGCATCGGTCACATGGTCTTCAAGAGACCGGTCCTTCTGGACGGCCGTGATTTCCCGGGCGGCATGCAGGAGGGCCTCTTCCGGACTTTCACCGCTGCCCACATAGACGGCCACCATGAGCAGCACGCACAAAATGGCGGCTTCCAGTCCGTAGCGGCCGGAACTCTTTCGTCTGCGGGGGAAGAAACTACGCTTTTTCATCGGCAGAGGCGGTGACGTTCATAAGCTCCTGAAGTGCCGTCGCTATGCCGGAGACGTTGAGTCCCACGTCGGCGCGCAGACGGCGGACCGGACCGTGAGGAATGAAGCGGTCGGGCAGGCCGAGACGGCGGATCCTGAGACGGCTGAGCGCGTCGTTGTCGGCCAGAAGTTCCAGCACGGCGGAGGAGAATCCTCCGAGACGGCTGTTCTCTTCCACGATCAGCAGGGAGTCGTTTCGGGAAGCGAGCTCAAGTATCTGTCTTTCCGGCAGAGGCTTGACCCAGCAGGCGTCGAACACCGAGGCCAGAAGTCCGGTTTTTTCCGCCGTGAGGAGCGCGGCTTCCGCGCAGGGAACGGCGCGCTGTCCGGCGGCAAGGATGCATACCTTCGTGTTGCCCTGCACAAGCAGCTGACCTTCCCCGGGAGAGGGGCAGCGGCCGGGATTTGTGACGGCGTCGGAGAATCTGAAGCGCGAGGCGTCGAGCTTTCTCCCGCTTCCGCGCGGGTAACGCAGGGCTACGGGACCTTTCAAGGCAAGGGCGATGTCGAGCGCATGCTTGAGTGCATCCTCGTCGCGGGGAGCGCCCAGCGTGAGGTTCGGCACCACGCGCAGCCATGACAGGTCGAAGGCCCCGTGATGCGTGGGACCGTCTTCACCCACAAGTCCGGCCCTGTCGAGACAGAAGGTCACGGGCAGATTCTGCAGGCAGACATCATGGATGATCTGGTCGTAGGCGCGCTGCATGAAGGTGGAGTAGATGGCCACCACCGGATGAAATCCGCGCGAGGCCAGACCTGCGGCAAAGGTGACGGCGTGCTCTTCACAGATGCCCACGTCGGCAAAGCGCTCCGGGAAGCGCTCATGGAAGCGCTGAAGTCCCGTGCCGTCGGGCATGGCCGCCGTGATGGCGAAAATGTTCGGATTCTTTTCGGCAAGGCGGCAGAGTTCCTCTCCGAAGGCGTTGCTGAAGCCGGGGCCGGAAGGTTTCCATCCTGCGGGCTGGGGCGGCACGTCTATTTCATCGGCCACGGAGGCGGAAATGCCGTGGAAGTGGGAGGGATCGTTTTCCGCGGGGCCGTAGCCCTTGCCCTTGCGCGTGCGTATGTGTAGAAGCACGGGCATGTCGAGCTGCTTGGCGGCTTCGAGATGTCGTTCAAGCTGCGCGATGTCGTGGCCGTTGATGGGGCCTATGTAGTTGAACTGGAAGGCTTCGAAGAGCATGCCCGGGGTGAAGAACGACTTGAAGCTGACTTCGCCCTTGCGGATGATGTCCACGAGGGAGTCGCCCTTGGGCAGACGCGAGAGCACTTTGGCCACGTGCTGCTTGATGTGCATGACCGTGCTGTGGGACAGGTTACGGCTGAGAAAGCGGGACAGCGCCCCCGTGTTCTCGGAAATGGACATCTTGTTGTCGTTGAGAATGACGATGAGTCTGTTTCCCATGCCTCCGGCCTGATTCAGGGCCTCCAGCGCCATGCCGCCGGAGAGCGCGCCGTCGCCTATGACGGCGACCACATGCTCCTTGCCTTTGCGAAGGTCTCGGGCCGTGGCCATGCCGAGGGCTGCGGAAATGGAGGTGGAGGCATGTCCTACGCCGAAATAGTCGTAGGGACTTTCCGAGCGGTTGGGAAAGCCGGAAAGTCCGCCGTAGCGGCGCAGCGTGTCGAAGCGGTCGGCCCTGCCCGTGAGCAGCTTCCAGGGATAGCTCTGATGCCCCACGTCCCAGACGATGGGGTCACGCGCGGGATCGAAGCAGGAGAGCAGGGCTATGGTGAGCTCCACCACGCCGAGGGAGGGCGCGAGATGTCCGCCGTTCTGCGTGACCACCCGGATGATGGTGTCGCGCAGCTCCTGCGCCAGTTCCTGCTTGAGGGGAAGGGACAATCCCGGAATGTCTTCGGGAAGATGCAGGCTGGAGAGCAGGGGCGTAGTGGTCATGGGAATCCTTGATCGGACTAATGCGTGCGGTTGACGAGTTTGCGGGACGTTTCGCGCAAAAAGTCGGCGTCGGGACCGGAGAACACGCCGTCCAGCGCTTTTTCTGCGGCCATGCAGTGTCTGCGTGCCAGCTCCCGGGCCTGTTCCAGTCCGACGAGGGACGGCCAGGTGGCCTTGTCGCTTTCTGCGTCGTGACGCACCTCTTTGCCTACCGTGGCCTCGTCGCCAACGACATCGAGTATATCATCGGTTATCTGAAACGCAATGCCCAATTCACTGCCGTAGCAGCGTGCTGCATGACGCTCTTTCGGAGTGGCTTCTGCAAGCACCGCGCCGCATTCACAGGCATTGAACAACAGGGCTCCGGTCTTCTTTTCGTTGAGAATCCGCAGTTCTTCCAGAGAAAGTTTCTTTCCTTCGCCCTGCAGATCGAGCATCTGTCCCCCGACCATGCCTGCCGCGCCTGCGGCGTCGGCGGTGAGACGCATGGCTTCGAGCAGAACGGCCGCGGGCACGTCTGCGCGGGCCATGTGACTGAAGGCGTTGGTGAGCAGGGCGTCGCCCGCAAGGATGGCCGTGGCCTCGTCGAAGGCCTTGTGGCAGGTGGGATGGCCGCGTCTGAGATCGTCGTCGTCCATGGCGGGCAGATCGTCGTGGATGAGCGAATAGGTATGTATCATTTCCAGACCGGCGGCAAAGGGCAGAACGGCATCGGTCACTTCGTCGGCCCTGTCCTTTGCGCAGGCGCGGGCCACGGCAAGGCAGAGCACGGGACGAAGTCTCTTGCCTCCGGAAAGAAGGCTGTAGCGCATGGCGTCGGACAGTCGGGAAGGTATTTCCTTGTCGAGAAAAGCGGCGGAGAGATACTGTTCCACTCGGCCGCGAAGATCTGCGGGCATATGTCCCCCTTGCATGGTGAAAGCCGCCCCTGTGCGGCCGCCGGAACGCCTTCCGGACTTTGTTATTCGTCTTCTTCCTGCCGTGCGGCGTCAAAGGGTTCCGTTCCCGCTTCCGTGCAGATGCGGATGTCGTGGCGGGCTTTTTCCAGCTGTTCGCGGCAGGCCGCGGCATGGGCCAGCCCTTCCTTGTACAGCGCCACGCACTCTTCCAGAGGCGTGTCGCCGGCTTCCAGCGTCGTCACTATGGCCTGAAGACGGGTCAGTCGTTCTTCAAAGGTGGGTTCTTTCTTCTTCATCGGGCGCTCCGGGATTTCTCCGCCGGTTGCTTGTTGTCGAAAATGCTGCGGGTGGGACCGCCCACAAGCTGCGGCGTCTGCTCGAAAAGAGGCATGGCGTCCACGGCCGTGCCCTGCACCAGAAGTCCGAGGTGCAGATGCGGTCCGGTCACGCGGCCCGTGGAACCGGAACGACCGATGACCTGCCCCCTTCTTACGCTTTGTCCGGGGGAGACGTCAAAGGCCGAGAGATGCGCGTAGGTGCTCACGACGCCCTGTCCATGATCGATGTAGACGGTATTTCCTCCGAAATACTGCGGTTCGGCAAGGATCACGGTGCCGTCGGCCACGGCAAGCACCTTTGCGCCTTCAGGACTGCGCATGTCCGTGCCCTTGTGCGGAGCGCGGGGCTTGCCGTTGAAGACGCGGCGTCCGCCGAAGGGACTGGTCACGCCTCCGGGAACCGGCTTCTGCAGGGGCAGCGTCCAGCGCTTTTCCGTGCGTACGGCAAGGGCCTGACGGCTGTTTTTCATGTCGCGGGCTATCTGTTCCTGCACCTTGCGAGGCGGTTCCACATATTTGGGCGCCACCTTCAGGATGCTTTCAGGCCACGGTACGGACACGGCCGTCACGGAAAATTTCTGCGCCTCTCCGTTGACGGTGAGAGAAAGGGCATGGTTTCCCCGGGCGTCCATGGGCATGGCGAGAAGCATTTCCGCCTTCCACGGCTCTTCGGCGTTCCCGTCGCGCACGGCCTTCACGCGGAAGCTTTCGCCGCGCCAGGAAAAGACGGCTTCAAAGGGAGCGGCATCCGTGACGGATACCGGAAAGGCATGTCCCTGACTCACTTTTGCGGGAACGGAGACGACCGCGGCCTCCGCGCTCCCCGCGAGGGCGAGGGCAAGCATGACTGTAAGAAAAAGGCGTTTCATGACACGCTCCGTGTGTTTCGTCATCACGCTGAAAGGGGAACGTCAAGGCTTCGTAGGAAGAGACTCCGATGTTTTCGTCTGCACCTTCTCGACCGTGCCGACTATGCGTCCGTCGGCGAGCGTGACCAGGATGCTGCGTCCCGGGGCCGTCTGGGCCACGGAGCGCAGCAGATT
Organism: uncultured Mailhella sp.; assembly: GCA_905192935.1. Taxonomy (GTDB): domain Bacteria; phylum Desulfobacterota; class Desulfovibrionia; order Desulfovibrionales; family Desulfovibrionaceae; genus Mailhella. The sequence goes on along the minus strand of CAJJMX010000002.1, from coordinate 28,722 downwards.
TCCCGTTTCGTCGCAGGCCATGGCGTAGCCGCGTCGCAGAGGCTCGAAGGGATCGAGCGCCTGAAGACGGCTCTCCAGCCTTGTGAGGGCCTTTTCCTCCGTCATGCCTATCATGCGGCTGAGGGGCAGAAGCGAGGCACAGGGTCTTTCCACGGCGGCTTCGGCGCGCTGAAGAGCGGCTTCTCCGGCTCCGGAAAGACGCAGGGAAAGGCGCTCAAGAGTCGAGGCAAGAGCGTCCATCCGGGATGACCCGGAGCGCAGGGCGGCGCTCAGTTTCTCCACGGTGCGCGTCTCTTTTTCCATGCGGCCTTCCAGTCCGGCGCGCATGCGCTGCGTCAGGGATTCGAGCTTCTCCTGCAGGATCCGCAGTCTTGCCGTGGGCGAGAGCAGCAAAAGCGCGCGTCCGGCGTGCCCGAGCCTGAGGGTCAGCGTGTTCATCCTGCGCGAGAGCGCCGTCTGAAGAGCCGTTTCCAGCCCGTCGACGTGCTGGGCGAGAACGTGACGTTCCTGCCAGAGGATCTGGGCCGTGTGGCTCGGTGTGGCTGCGGAATAGTCGGCCGTGAAGTCGGTGATGCTGTGATCTATTTCGTGTCCTATGCCCGTGAGCACGGGAATGGGACAGCGATACACGGCCCGGGCCACGCGCTCGTCGTTGAAGGCCCACAGATCCTGCACGGAACCGCCGCCGCGTATGAGCACGACCACGTCAGCCCATCCTTCGCGTCCCACCTCTTCGATAGCCTCCACGATGCGCAGAGGCGCTTCTTCGCCCTGGACGGGCACGGGATGGATGCGTATTTCCGCACCGAGTCCGCGCGTGGAGCTTATGCGGATGAAGTCGCGTATGGCGGCGCCGCCCGGCGCGGTGATGACGGCGACTTTTCGGGGCTCTCGGGGAATGGGTCTCTTTCTTGCGGCATCGAACAGGCCTTCGGCGGCAAGCCTGCGCTTGAGCGCCTCGAATTCCTGGTGCCACAGACCGAGTCCTGCGGCCTGAGCGAGGTCGACGATCAGCTGATATTGGCCGCGCGCGCCGTAGATGGTCAGGCGACCGCCGCATACGAGGGTCTGGCCGTTTTCCATGGTGCGGGCCAGACTCGGATGGGGGCCGTCTTCCCACACTTCTCCGGTAAGCGGGTCGAAGGTCTCGTCCTTCTGCTGCCTTTTGAACCAGACGCAGTTCAGCAGGCTGTCGTCTTCCTTCAGGGAAAAATAGACGTGGCCGGAGGAGGGACGGGAAAGGTTGGTTACTTCGCCCCGTACCCAGAGGTACGGAAAACGGGTCTCCACGGTCTGCCGGAGCCGTTCCGTCACCTGTCGCACACTGAGAATGGCGTCCATGTCTCGCCTCCGAAAAAATCCCGCATCAAAAGGACGATGCGCCTGAAGAGAGCGGCATATGCCGGACGGCGCAAAAAGACGCGTTTTGACCTGCCGGGAGCCGGGGGAGCTTCCGGACCTCGACGGGGCTCCTTCGCCCGATGCCGTGCCGTGCATGCACGGTACGAAAAAATTTGTCCGCCCGGGACGCTTTCTCAAGATGCGGAAGCGCCGGGCGGAGAGTCCGTCCGGCCCTGAGACCGGACGGTATTCTTCTAGCGCTTCCAGCAGTCCAGCACGGACTGATACCAGGCGGGGAAGTCCTGCTCGAAGCTGTCGGCGGGGATGGTGGACTTTTCGCCTGTGCGGCGGTTCTTCACTTCCACCACGCCCTGGGCAAGGCCCTTGCCGCCCACGGTGATCTGTATGGGCAGGCCGATGAGGTCGGCGTCCTTGAACTTCACGCCCGGGCGTTCCTCGCGGTCGTCGTACAGTGTTTCCATGCCGCGCGCGGTGAGGAAGGCGTCGATGGCGTCGCATTTGGCGGCCACGTCGGCGTTCTTCGGATCGAGGCACACGATGTGCGCGTCGAAGGGCGCAAGCTGCGGCGGGAACATGATGCCGTGCTCATCGAAGTTCTGTTCGATGCAGGCGGCCACCACGCGGGACACGCCGATGCCGTAGCAGCCCATGATCATGAGCTTTTCCTTGCCGTTCTCGTCGAGGAACACGGCATGCAGCGCTTCGCTGTACTTGGTGCCGAGCTTAAAGATGTGACCGACTTCGATGCCGCGCTTGATCTCCAGCGGACGGCCGCAGCAGGGGCAGGGATCGCCGGCCACAGCATTGCGCAGGTCCGCCCATTCGATGGGAAGGGTGACGTCGCGCACAAGGCTCACATGACGCACATGGGCGTCGGCCTTGTTGGCCCCGGCGATCCAGTCGTTGGCGGCCATGAGTTCCTTGTCGGCGTAGATCCTGTCCACTCCGGAAAGTCCGACGGGACCGGCAAAGCCCACGGGAGCGCCGGTCATGGCCTGCACCTGTTCGGGCGTGGCGAACTGGATGTCGTCGGCGTCGATGAGGTGGGCGAGCTTGATCTCGTTGAGTTCGCGGTCGCCGCGCAGAAGAACGGCCACGGGCTTGCCGTCGGCCATGAAGAGCAGGGTCTTGATGAGCTTGTCCGCGGATACGCCGAGGAAGGCGCACACTTCTTCGATGGTGTGCTGACCGGGCGTGGCCACTTCCTCCATGGCGGGGCAGGGCGTTTCATCCTGAGTGAAGGTCGTGCTTATGGGCGCGCGCTCCACGTTGGCGGCCCAGGTGCAGTCGGGCCAGTTGGTGCAGGCGGCGATGGCGTCTTCGCCGGTTTCGGCAAGCACCATGAATTCATGGGAGAAGTTGCCGCCGATGGCGCCGGAGTCGGCTTCCACGGGACGGAAGTCGAGACCCATGCTGCTGAATATCTTGTGATAGGCGTCCTTCATGGACGCGTAGCTTCTGTTCGCGCCTTCGTCGTCCACATCGAAGGAGTAGCCGTCCTTCATGAGAAATTCGCGGCCGCGCATGAGACCGAAGCGGGGACGCACCTCGTCGCGGAACTTGGTCTGGATCTGATACAGGTTCAGAGGAAGCTGGCGATAGGACTTCACTTCGCCGCGCAGAAGATCGGTCATGACTTCTTCATGGGTGGGGCCGAGGCAGTAGTCGCGGTCGTGCCGGTCCTGAAAGCGCAGAAGTTCCTTGCCGTATTTCTTCCAGCGGCCGGATTCCTGCCACAGTTCGGCGGGCTGCACCATGGGAAGCAGCACTTCGATGGCTCCGGCGGCGTTCATTTCGCGGCGGACGATGTCCTTGGCCTTTTCCAGGGTGCGGAGGCCGAGAGGCAGCCAGGTGTAGATGCCGCTCGTGAGCTTGCGAATCATGCCCGCGCGCACCAGCAGCTTGTGGCTGATGACTTCGGCGTCGGCGGGGGCTTCCTTCAGGGTGGGGATGTAGTAACGGCTCCAGCGCATAGAGGATCCTTCAGTCGTTAGGGGTAAGAAGTTTGTCGAGTTCTTCAAGAAAGGCCGCAAGCAGTTCTTCCTGTCCGTTCACGGAACGCAGAACCCTGCCCTTGCGGAATATGACGCCCTTGTCGCGTCCGCCCGCCAGACCGATGTCGGCTTCGCGGGCTTCTCCCGGGCCGTTGACCACGCAGCCCATGACGGCGATCTTGAGATGGCTCCTTGCGGCCGCGGGGTGGGACTGCACGTATTCCTCCACCTTTTCGGCCATGCCTATGAGATCTATTTCCGTACGGCCGCAGGTGGGGCAGGAAACGATTTCCGGGCCGCGGCTGCGAAGGCCCACGGCGCGCAGTATTTCCCAGGCCACGGCCACTTCCCGCACGGGGTCGGCGGTCAGGGAGACGCGTATGGTATCGCCTATGCCCTCAAAAAGCAAAAGGCCGAGTCCCACCGCGGATTTTACCGTGCCGCGCATGGGCGTGCCCGCTTCGGTGACGCCGAGATGAAGAGGATAGTCGGTCCGCTCGGCCATGAGCCGGTAGGCGGCTATGGTGTCGGGCACGGAGGAGGACTTGAGAGATACCTTGATGTCGTAGAAGCCGCGCTTCTCCAGCATGCGCACATGGGAGAGCGCGCTTTCCACCAGGGCTTCGGGCGTGGGGCCGCCGTAGCGCGCAAGAAGGTCCTTTTCCACGGAACCGCTGTTCACGCCCACGCGGATGACGGCACCGTTGGCCTTTGCCGCCGCGGCCAGGCTGTCCACGGGGCCTTCGCCGCCGATGTTTCCGGGGTTGATGCGAAGTCCTCTGAGACCCGCGTCGAGGGCGGCGAGAGCGAGACGGTAGTCGAAGTGGATGTCGGCCACGAGAGGCACGGGAGAGTGCGCGGCGATGGTTTTGAGCGCGGAGGCGGCCTTTTCGTCGGGCACGGCAAGGCGCACGATTTCGCAGCCTGCATCGCAGAGTCTCCGTATCTGTTCCAGTGTGGCGGAGGCGTCGCGCGTGTCGGTGTTGGTCATGCTCTGCACGGCGACGGGCGCGCCGCCGCCTATGAGCACGTTGCCGAGACGAAGCTGCCGGGTATGATTTCTGTGGGGGGCGTTCATGATTTCTCCTTGAAGGCGCGCAGATGGTGTAGCGCGTCCCAGGTATAGATGACAAGAGCCAGCCAGATGACGGGGAAGGATATCATGTCGGAAGGCTTCATGCTTTCTCCGAGCACGGTGATGGCCAGAAGGAACGATATGGAGGGGCTGACGTACTGGAGTATGCCGATGGTGGCCAGAGTGACGTGGCGGGCGGCATAGCCGAACATGAGAAGCGGAAGTCCCGTGAAGGCTATGGTGCTGATGAGCAGCACCGGACGGAGCGGGCCGTAGCCCATGATGCCGAATCCCGGTTCCGTGAAGCCGAGCCAGAGAAGCGCGGCGGGCATGAGCATGAGCGCCTGCAGAAAGAGACTGGGAGCCGAAGCCATGCGCAGGGTCTTCTGCACGTAGCCGTACAGGGCGAAGGAAAGCGCAAGGATGAATCCTATCCAGGGAATGTGTCCGTAGGCAAGGATGCTTGCCGTCACGCCCGCGAAGGCCAGGGCGATGGCCGCTCCCTGCGGACGCGAGAGCGTCTCTCCGAGAAAGAGCCGTCCCATGAGGACGTTGAGAAGAGGCGTGATGAAGTAGCCGAGAGAGGATTCCACGATGTGGCCGCTCGTGACGGCAAAAAGATAGACGCTCCAGTTGAGGCCGAGCAGAAGGGCGGCAACAAGAAGCGGCAGCAGAAGCCTTTTGTTTTCGAAAGCCGTCCTGACCGCATGGAGCTGGCGGGTCGCAAGGAGCACGAGGCCGAGAAAGCACACGGTCCATATCATGCGGTGCGCCATGATGGAGACGGGATTCAGGCCGTCGAGCAGCGGCCAGAAGAGAACGGCGACGCCCCACAGAAGATGGGCGAAGAGTCCCGCGCCGGTGCCCGCACAGGAGCCGGAACATTCCTTGGCAAGAAAGGGCAGGTGAGAAAGCATCATGAAGGAGGCCTGTCGGAGAGTGTCAGGGATGCGCGGTCGGGCGCCCGGGCATGGCCGGGAGGACGAGAGCCGTGCCTGTAATCAGCAAGTCCGCTCTCCCGTCTGACGGCGGAAGAGCGGACTTTAAAAGACAGAGGCTTTGGCCCTCAGGGACGCGCGGAACGTCGAGGTTTTCGGCTGCCGAGGCCCGGGAAAAGGACTCGGGACCGGCAGCGTGTCCGCGCGCCTGCGCGCCGGGAATCAGCGGTTGAAGGAGCGGGCGTAAAGCTCCACGATGGCGCGGCGGCCGTTGGCTTCAAGGAAGCGGGTGCCGGTGGCGGTGAAGCGGGAATGCTTGATGATGGGATCTTCCTTCTTCACCCAGTCGTCGTTGATCCAGCGGAACCAGGCGTCGCGCTTCTGATCGAAGACCAGCAGAGGCTTGTTGCACAGCTTGGCGAACTCGGCGCCCCAGCCGGTGCCGCCCTTGACGGTCTTGTCGTCCTGAATCTCACCGACGACCAGGACTTCGCTGCCGCTGCTCACCTGCCAGCAGATGGACTGGAGGACCTTGCGGAACAGGGGCGCGCGGGTATATTCGCGGCCCATGAGGCGGGAAACATAGGTCATGCTGACGTCCTTGAGCGCCAGTTCGTCCTGAGTGAGCACGCGGACACCGCGCGTGCGCTCTATCTGATGGCCTTCAAAGCTGTAGTTGACCTCTTCGATGCCCCAGGCTTCGGCCTGAGCGCCAAAGAACTGTTCCGCGCCGGCCGCGCCGCCGCTGAAAAGAACGCACTGTTTCGGATCAAGCATCTGGTCCTCCCAGAGTAGATAGTGTTGCTGAAAAGGGTAAACATGGATCCTGCGGAGGATCAGTATTCAGGCTCGACGCGACGGGTTCCGTTGGCTCCCACGACGATGCGCACGCGCTGTCCGGGAGTGATGTAGGGATCCTTGCCCTGAACGATGACTTCTTCGCTGCCGTTGTCGTAGCGCACGGTGATCTGAAGACCGGTCTGCTGAGCCGTGAGATTTCCCGCACCGGCGCCGGCCGCGCCGCCCAGGAGCGCGCCGCCCACGGTGGCCAGCGTGCGGCCCGAGCCGCTGCCTATGGTGCTGCCGATGACGCCGCCTGCAATGGCGCCCACAAGAGCGCCGGCGGTCTGCCGTGAGCTGGAATTGCTGTTGATGTTCACTTCACGTACTTCCGTGGCCGTGGCCCGGTAGACGGTGAAGGACTGACGCGCTTCTCCGGCATTGTAGTCGTAACCGCCGAGCTGCGGCCCGCAACCCGGAAGAACGGGCAGGCCTATGGCCATGACTGCGGCCAGAACAAGGGCCGACGACTTACGAAAAGGCATAAGAGTCTCCTGTAGGAACAAAGTGGAAACAAGAGTGCTTCCATCATAACCAGCTTGCGGGGAATGTCCAGTTAAGAACACGACGCGCCTTTGCCGGAAAACTGCTGCGGACAGGGTATTCGGGCCGGGGGCTTTTAAATAAAAGACCCCGGCAAGCCGGGGTGGAAAAGGCTGACCGTGCAGCCTCAGTGACTAATAGCGGGGACGGGGAGCACGGGGCTTCGCTTCGTTTACGCGCAGGGTGCGGCCGCCGAAGCTGGTGTTGTCCAGAGCTTCAATGGCAGCGGCAGCGGCGGGATCTTCCATCTCGACAAAACCAAAACCACGGGCACGCCCCGTTTCGCGGTCGCTCACCAGCTTTACGGAGAGCACGTTGCCGTAAGGGGCAAAAAGATTCTGAACCTGCTCTTCGGTGGCGGACCAGGGAAGATTCCCGACATAAATAGACTTGGCCATGAGAAAAACCTCACACAAAAGAAATCTAAAACCCACACCCTGCTCCGGCAAACCGATTGCCCAGAGTGTCTCTCCTGTCTATCAGCTATGCACCAACAAGAAAAGCAAGTCAATGTATATTTGGTATTTTTTTCTCATTTTATCAGCGCAAACCTTCATTGTTTTCTGCATAATAGCCGTTAAATGCAGGAAAATCCACATTGCGGCGCCAGCTTTTCCGGTCTTTTTTTCCTTTCATGGCCCTGTTTTTTTCCTGTGCGCGTCAAAGGCGGGACTTTGGCCGGAAGCGATCCGGAAACGTTGCCTTTCAGAGCGGATAAATTAAAAAATTTCAATAAATAAAGGATAATTATGCAGACTTTGGGACAGGCTTGTGAAGAGGGGAATAATGCGGCGCTTTTTATGCGCGGCCGGAGGATATGACGGGAGAGCCTCGGAAAAAAGAGGCGTTTTCAGGCACGGAAGGAGTATCCGGCACGCTGCCGGACGCGAGGCCGAGGGGAAAATCCGGTTTCAGACTCCCGCGTCCGCGCGGAGCCGGGACGCTTGGGGGAATGTCAGGACTGTCTGCGCTTGAAGAGCTTTTCAAGATCGGCCTTTTCCAGCGTGACGGCGCAGGGGCGGCCGTGCGGGCAGAAGTCGGGCGATTCGGTGCGCAGCCACTGACGCACGAGAGTCATGGCGTCGTCGGGCGTCAGGTGCTGTCCCGCCCGTATGGCCGTGGCGCAGGCGTGATGAATCCATCGTGCCTCGAGATCGTCCACGCGGCCGGAAAGCGCCTCTCGCAGGAACGCTGCGGCTTCGGCACGATCCATTTCCGGAGGAAGGCTCTGCACGAGGCAGTGCCGCCCACGGCAGGAAGTTTCAAAGCCGAGCCGCAGGAGGGTGTTTTTAAGCTCCAGCAGCCGTTCCACTTCCGAGGGATGCAGATCCATATCCAGGGGGACGAGCAGAGGCTGGGCCATGCCGCGCGAACCGCCTGCGCGGAATTTTTCGTAGAATATGCGCTCGTGCATGGCGTGCTGGTCGAGCAGAAGCAGGGTGTCGTCGTTCTGCGTGAGCACGAGATAGGTGCGGGCCACCTGTCCGAGGTAGCGGAAGCCGCGCAGGGGAGATACGGCGACGGGCGCTTCTTCTTTGTCTTCTGCCCGGGGAAGATTGAGGTCCTCTGAGACTTCGGACCGGTCATGCGCAGGGGCGGTCACTGAGAGCGCGTGCGCACCTGTTTCGCCGGGATCTTCGTCGGCGGAAGAGTCGTCGACCGGGGAGGGCATGCGGACCTCTTTTGCCCGGAGAGTTTCTTCCGGCATGTCGAAGAGGGAGCGCTCTTTTTTTCTGCCGTCTTCTTTTTCTTCGACCGTGCGTTCTTCCGGCAGAGGAGGAATGTCCGAGGGGCGCGGGGAAGGCATGGCAAGGCCGGTCCTTTCGCGCGAATACTCAGGATTGGGCCTTCCGGTGAAGAAATCCCTCTCGGGAACGCTGTTTTCGCGAAGGCTTCCCGGAGAAAAGTCGTCATCCTTTTCGAAGGACAGCGGGCTCGGCTTCTTTTGCGGCTTCGGCATGACGCGCACGGCATCGGCTTCGCCCCAGAATCCCAGGGGACGGACGGGACGCTCCATGCCTTTCTGCGGAGCCTGTTCCGTCGTTAGTTCCGCGTGTTCTTTAAAGCGTTCCGAGGCCAGAGGCACTCCGGCAAGCGCGCTGCCTGCGGCGCGCAGCACGGCGGAGAAAACGGCCTGCTCGTCGCGGAAGCGCACTTCGTTCTTGGCGGGATGGACGTTCACGTCCACTTCCTCGGGCGGCATGTCGAGAAAAAGCACGGTCTGCGGATAGTCCCGGCTGGTGAGTCTTCCCTGATAGACCTGACGCACGGCCCGCATGAGCAGGCGGTCGTTCACGGCGCGGCCGTTGACGAAGAAGAGCATCCTGTCGGCACGCGGCTGAGAGGAACGCGGATCGGAAGTGAGGCCGTGGAGGCGCATGCCGGCCGTGGTGATGTCGAAGGGGCGCAGAGCGTCCACGATGGCGGGCGGCCAGAGCATGGCCATGCGGCGTGCAAGCGTCTGTCCCGCGTCGAAGCGCAGCACTTCTCTGGTCCCGGCCTTGAGCGTGAAGGCCACGTCCGTTCTTGCCAGAGCGATCCTCGTAAAAAGTTCCTGGGTCTTCTTCTGTTCCGTGGCCGGACTTTTTAGGAATTTCAGCCGAGCGGGAACATTGGAGAAAAGTTCGGAGACCTCGACCACGGTACCGTGATTGAGGGCGGAGGGCGAGACGCCTTTTATGGTGCCGTAGAGCACTTCTATGCAGTGCGCATCGCCTGTGGAGCCGTCGTCCTCGAGCGGAGCCGAGGTCATGCGGAAGCGGGATACGGACGCGATGCTGGGCAGAGCTTCGCCGCGGAAGCCGTAGGAGCGTATGTTCATGAGATCGCCTATGTCGGCGATCTTGCTGGTGGCATGACGGGTGACGGCCAGCTCCAGCTGGTCGCCGGGCATGCCCCGGCCGTCGTCGGTCACGCGGATGAGCGTCTGCCCGCCGTTTTCGAGCTCCACGAGAACGCTGGTCGCACCGGCATCGAGACTGTTTTCCACAAGTTCCTTGACGACGCTGGCCGGGCGCTCCACCACCTCGCCCGCGGCGATCTGGTTGGAAAGTTCGGGAGGAAGAAGACGTATGGTTTTTCGTTCTGAAGCGTTCATGGGATTCCCCGGCTGATGTGACGGTGCGGCAATATGTCAGGGAGATATTTTCGGGCGAAAATTCAGGAAGTCAAGAAGCGGGGCGCGGGGAAAACTGCGCTGACGGCAGGGGCGGTCTGCCTGTTCGCAGGATGGACGGCGTTTTCGACGGTGTTCCGGAAAGGAGGGGAAAAGGCGCTCTCCGGGACTTTCGGGGCGAAAGCAGCGCCGGTCCGGGGCCGGAGACTTCTGAAAAGCTCGACGTAGAAAGAAGAGGTTCGTCAGGACGCGCTTTTTTCGCTCCGCCTGCGCGTGGGACGCGGAGCGACGGCGCACTGACGCAGCATGTGGAAATAGAGCTCGCGCCCCACCCAGGCGTCGGTGGCGGCGTATTTTATCTGCTGCGGCGTAAGCTCGTGGTTTTCCCAGTTGGAGCACTGGGCGCTCTTGCTGATGCGGAAGCCCAGAAGATTGGCGGAAAGGGTGCGCAGGCCCTGGGCCTGTATGCCGCGGGCTCTGGCCATGGCGGCAAGGTCCACCACGCCGTCGGCCTGAAAGGGATGGATGCGGGCAAGGGCTTTCATGTCGTCGTGGATGGCCACGCCCACCTTCAGCACGCGGGGCGAGGCGAGGATCTCGGCGATCTCGTCGCAGAAGGCAAGGCGGGTAAGCTGGATGAGGTAGGCCGTGTCCGCCGTGGCCAGCTGGATGAGGGCCGGGCTGCACGTCTTGCCCTTGGTGAAGGTGGGACGCGTTTCGGTATCGAAGCCGAGCACATGCTCCTTCCACATGTCTTCCAGCGCCGAGGCCAGGGCCTCTTCCGTCTGCACGAGCACGACGGGGCCTTCCCACGCGCGCAGGGGAAGCAGATTGATCTCCTCCTTGCTCAGGGACGGCTGAAGAACGACGGGCGGATGAGCCTGTCGCTGCTGAGGGCGTGATGCTGAGGGCGCGTTGATGACGGACATGAGTATAACCTTCCCGTCAAGAACTAGCATGGAACGAAGCCGCGGGCAAGCCGTTCCTGCCGCAGCCGGGCATAAGCGGCCTGCCCGCGGCGGATTCATGCAGGCGTCGATGAAGAAAGAAGCCCCGTATGATGCCGAGCCTCTCGCGGATCGGCTGCTGCAAACAGGGAAAGGCTTGTTTTCGGGATGGGGCTTTTCGGAAAGGCGGTTTTCCCGGAACCAGAAGGACCAAAAACGGGCGCTGCGGAAGATCCGGCAGCGCCCGAAAGAGGATGTGAAGGTGTTTGCGTCAGGTTACTTGCCTATGCAGAAGGATGAGAAAATGGCGTTCAGCGTGTCTTCCGTGGTGTTCAGACCGGTGATGTCGGCAAGATGCGCGCAGGCCGTTTCCAGATGTATGCTGCAAAGGTCGGGCGGAACGGACAGAGCTATGGCCTGCTTGAGCTCATTCAGCGCCTCAAGGGCGCGGCGAAGCTGATCCGCCTGGCGGAGGTTGGGGGCGATGTCGCCTTCCTCCGGAGTTTCATCCCTGAGGCAGAGCGCGCGCACGGCAAGGGAAAGCTCGTCGACGCCCAGACCCCGTTTTGCCGAGACGCTCATGATGCGCGCACCGTGAAAATGCGTGATGGCCTCGGGAAGACCGGCCTCGTCGGCCTTGTTCCAGAGGACGAGGCAGCGCTCCGGCCCGAGTTCCTCCACGAGTTTCCCTTCCGCGCTGAAGACGGAAAGAGGGTCTTTTGCGGAAAGATCGGCGCGGGTACTGTCCAGAACCACGAGAACGCAGCGTGCGCTTTTTGCCAGTTCCCTGCCGCGGCGCATGCCTTCAAGTTCGATGCTGTCCTCGCTGTGCTCGCGGAGCCCGGCGGTATCCACCAGACGCACGGGCAGGCCGGAAAGCGTGGTTTCTTCTTCCAGATAGTCGCGCGTGGTGCCCGGCTTTTCCGTGACGATGGCGCGCTCACGTCCGAGAAAGGCGTTCATGAGGCTGGATTTGCCGGCATTCACCTGTCCGGCCAGCACCACCAGCGCGCCTTCGCGCCAGCAGCGGGCCCTTTCGTATCCGGCAAGGAGGGTGCGTATGCCTGCGGCCACTTCCTCCGTGATGGCGGTAAATTCCTGCGGCGGCAGACATTCGCCTTCCTCGTCGGGAAAGTCGATGGCAAGGCAGATGCGCTGACGCAGGTATTCCAGACGCGCGCGCAGCTCTTCCACCCGGCGGCCGAGCAGACCGTCCAGCTTGGCGGCGGCAAGATGCACGCCTTCGCGCGAGGGCGCGGCGATGAGCTCGGCCACGGCTTCGGCCTGCGAAAGATCCATGCGGCCGTTCAGAAAGGCGCGCCGCGTGAATTCTCCTCTTTCCGCCATGCGCGCGCCGCGTGAAAGCGCGGAATCGAGCAGTGCGGCCAGGACGGACGGACCGCCGTGTCCCTGGATCTCGGCGCAGTCTTCGCCGGTAAAGGAGTGCGGGGCCTTGAAGAAGACCACCAGAGCGTCGTCGGCCTCGCATCCTTCGGCGTCGAGCACATGACCATGATGCAGCATGCGCGGCACAAAGTCATGGAAGGAGGGGCTCGACGGCCGGAACATGGAACGCAGGATGTCGCGGGACTTCGGACCGGACAGACGTATGATGCCCACGCCTCCCGCGCCGGGAGCCGTGGCCACGGCCGCTATGGTGTCGAGGGCGTCCTTTCTTTCCTCTCCGCTCATTTGTCGAGCTCCGCGCGGATCATGGAGGCCAGTGCGGGATCTTCGCAGATGCGGGCCGCCGTTTCGTAGTTGGCGCGGGCCTTGTCTTCCTGCTTCAGATGATAGCGGTAGATGACGGCAAGGCTGTAGCGTGTGGCGGCGTCGTCCTTGAGAGCAATGGAGCGTTCAAGCTGCGTCGCGGCTTCCGCCCAGCTGCCCTCGCGGGAGAGCAGCACGCCCAGAAGATACGGCGGTCTGTGGTCGGAAGGCGCGGCCACAAGAGCCCGCTCTGCCATGTCCTTGGCGCCCTCGGTATTGCCCTGTTCGGCAAACAGGCTCGAGAGCTGCAGGAGCGTATCCACGTCGTTGGGATTGTCCTTCATTTTCTGCATGAGGCCCATGATGGCCTGTCCCTGCGGGGAGTCTGCGCCCTGTTCCATCATGCTGCGCATGGCGTCGCCCCCGGAAGCGCTCTGCGGAGCGGAAGCGGGGGCCTTCTGCCGGATGAGCGGATGATCGCCCACGCGCCAGGCCACGGAGAGAACGAACATGGCGGCAATCCCGAGGGAGAGCGCGCCGAGAACGATGCGGCGGGAGGAATCAGTCATGGTCGGCCTCCCACTGGGAAAGACGGCGTTCAAGTCTTTTCTGCGAGGCGGCCAGGAAGGCCGCATAGAGCCCGAGTCCTATCCAGAGCGCGGCGTTGGCCGCCATGAGCCAGGTAACTGCAGTCATGGTATGTCTCCTCGCCTTTCGGCGTGGTATCAGTGTTGTTCCTTTTCATCCTCTGCCATCATGCGCTCGAACATGAGCACGTCGAGCCTGCGTGCAAGCAGCATCTGCCGGTAGCGCAGAAGGAGCATGGCCAGCCATACGGCTCCGAAGCTCACCACGCAGGCAATGACGGCCACGGCCATTTCCGGTTCCAGCCCGCCGCCTTCGGACGCGAAGACCGCAGGATGGATGGAGCGCCACAGTCTTGCCGAGAGGAAGACCAGAGGAACGTCGAGAAAGCCCGCGATGGCCACCACGGACGAGAGCGCTGCCCGGCGGCTTTCCGGCATGGGCATGGAGCGCACGGCCATGAAGCCCGCATAGATGAACCACAGGATGAGCGCCGTGGTCAGACGAGGGTCCCATGTCCACCACACGCCCCAGGAATGACGGCCCCAGATGGAGCCCGTGACGAGTGTGAGGGTACACAGAAGCATGCCGGTTTCCACGGCCGAGGCACAGAGAAGGTTGTATTTCGGGGCGCGGGTTCTCAGGTACAGAATACCGGCCGCGCAGGAGAGCGCAAAGCTGATGAGTCCCCACCAGGCAAGCGGCAGATGGATGTAGAATATTTTCTGGGCCAGGCCCATGACCTGCTCCTCAGGCGCGTACGCAAAGACGAGCCACTGGCAGACGGCCATGGCCAGACCGCCCAGAAGGGCGAGAAGTGCAAGGCGAGAGTGAAACATCAGTCATCTCCGCTGTAGACAAAGGGGAAGAGGAGAAGTCCGGCGGCAAGGAAAAGGCCGTCGAAAGCCGCGGCAAGGCCCATCCAGCGGATGGCGTCGTCGAGCATGGGATCGGGGTCCATGCCCATGGACACGAGACGCACTCCCGCAAGGAGCATGGGCACGAGCAGGGGAAAGAGCACGATGGACAAAAGCGATTCTCTTCCGCCTCTGCCTGTGGACAGCGCACCGAGCAGGGAACCGGAAGCGGCCATGCCCACGTCGCCGAGCAGAATGCCGAGAAGGGCCGTGGGCCATGCCTCGCCAAGGTGCTGTCCGAGGAACACGAAGACCGCGGGCACGAAGATGCACTGGGCCGCCATGATGAGCACGGCTCCGGCAAGCGCCTTGCCGAGCCATACGCCCTGCACGGGGGAGGGAAGGAGCACGAGGCCGAGTCTGGCCTGCGCCGTTTCCTCCACGGCGTAGAGCATGTTGAAGATGAGCACCTGACAGAAGGCCGAGGCCAGCCAGAACATGGCTGCGGCCGCCTGAGGACTGAGTCTGTCGCCCGCGTTCAGGGACAGGCTGAACAAAAACACGAGCAGCAGTCCGAGCAGCAGGGCCTGCATGAGTCCGGCGCCGCGGGAGAGCGTGAGCTTGAGATCCTTTCCGCATACGGCAAGAGCGCATCGTATCATGACAGACCTCCCGCCTCTTCCCGAAGGGAGCGGTTTTCCAGCGTGAGCACGCGGTCGGCATGACGGGAATCCCCGGCCGTGTCGTGGCTGATCCACAAGATGGCCGCCCCTTCGCTTCGAGCCTTCAGCATGAGCTCCATGAGCATGGTCCGGGACGATACGTCGAGGCCCGTGGCGGGCTCGTCGAGGAGGATGAGCGAGGGCTCTGCAAGAAGAAGTCTCGCAAGATTGAGTCGCTGCGCCATGCCCCGGGAAAAGATGCCTGCGCGTTCATGGGCGTGCTTCAGGAGGCCCACCGTCTCAAGCGCCTTCTTCACTCTTTCCTCGGCGCGGTCGAGTCCGGCCGCACGGGCCCAGAACAGAAGATTCTCTTCGGCGTCCAGCCCGGGATAAAGAAAGGTGGCATGGGCCATGTAGCCGAGCTTCCCGTCGGGAACGCGGCGCAGCACGGTGCCTGAGTCCGGCTTGGAAAGTCCCGCCATGACGCGCATGAGCGTGGATTTGCCTGCGCCGTTGGCTCCGGCCAGAAGCGAGAGCGTGCCCGGCATGAGCGCAAGGTCGATGCGGCGGAAGAGCAGCCGGGGCCCGAAGGCCTTGGCCACGCCCTGAAGCTCAAGAAGAGGCCGCGCTCCGTCCATCAGCGTTCCGAACCTTCCCCGTCTTCGGACGGGCTTTCGGGACGGCGTCTGCGACGCAGACCGAGAAGCGGAGCAAGGCTCATGAGCGCGCCGCCGATCCACAGCCAGTTCACGAGAGGATTGGCGCTCATGCGGAGAACCGCCTTCGTGCCGTTCATGCCGAGAAGCGTGGCATAGAATTCACTGCCGAGAGAGGGATGCGTGGTAGCCTCGGAAAAGGCGTAGCGCGGGAACTTGTCGTAGAGACGGCGCTGAGGCGACACCGTGGCCACTTCCTTGCCGTCTTTGGAGAGATTCAGCTCGGCCTCGATGAAGTCGAAGGCGTTGCCGCGTCCCTCATACATTTTGGAGAGTGTGACGCTGTAGGGACCGACCTGCGCCGACTGACCCTGGGCGAGTTCCAGCTCCACTTCCTGCTTGTACGGGCCGGAGAAGGAAATGCCGAGAGCCACGAGAGCCACGCTCAGATGCACGAGACAGGCCATGAGCGAAGGCATCCAGGCCCGGGTGGATCTTTCGGCCAGCATGAGCGCCATGCTCACGATGAGGGCCGCGCTCAGCGAGGCGCTCATGAGGGGCAGGGCCTGCGTGATGCCCACGCGCCAGAAGACGATGAGCGCTCCGCAGAAGGAGGCGAGAACGATGATGAGCTTGCGCCAGTTGCGCATGCCGCCCTGCCACTTGAGCCAGGGGCAGGCGAGAAGCAGCGCGAGCATGACGGTGAAGAGCGGCAGGCACACGCGGTTGTAGAAGTGCTGATCGAGACCCACGGGACGGTCGGTCCACAGCTTGCTGATGACAGGCCAGAGCGTGGCCAGCAGGATGACGAGGCACAGCGCCATGAGCAGCCATACCGTCATGACCACGAAGCCTTCGCGGGTCTCAAGGCCGCCGAGCTCACGGGGATTCTCTTCCTTTGCAAGGAGGGAAATGAAGGTGATGACCACAAGGAAGGCCAGCACGAAGAAGAGCAGGTAGGGGCCGGTGCCGTTGCCGCCGAAGGCGTGCACGGAGTTCACCACGTCGCCGCGCACGAGATAGGTGGCGAAGAAGGCCGACACCGTGGTGAGGCTCATGAGGAAGATGTTGACCCTGTGCAGCTTGCCGCGCCTTGTTTCCACGATGCCGGTGTGCAGGGCTGCGGTGCCGATGAGCCAGGGCAGAAGCGAGGCGTTTTCCACGGGATCCCAGGCCCAGTAGCCGCCCCAGCCGAGCTCCATGTAGGCCCACCAGCCGCCGAGCACGATGCCCGCGGTGAGGAAGAGCCAGCCGGTGAGCGTGAAGGGACGGGCCACGTCGAGCCAGTGCATGGGATCCTTCTGCGAGCTCATGGCCTGGGCAAGGGCGAGGCATCCGGGAATGACGAAGCCGCCGTAGCCGAGGAAGAGCAGCGGAGGATGGAAGATCATGCCGGGGTTCTGGAGCAGGGGATTGAGGCCCTGACCATCGGCGGGAGCGGGGACGCTCACAAGGAAGGGATTGCTCCAGGTCGAGAGAAGAAGGCCGAAGAAGGCCATGATGGTCAGAAAGAAGACGAGGAACCAGCTTCTCGTTTCCTCGGAAAGGGAGCGGTAGGTGCGGGTGAAGAGAAAGGCCGTGCCGCACACGGATACCATGAGCGCCCAGAACAGCATGGAGCCTTCATGTCCGCCCCAGAAGGCCGTGCAGCGGTAGAAGAGCGGCAGGGCCCTGTCGGTGTAGTTCGCCACGTAATCCACGGAAAAGTCGCAGACCACGAAGGCGTACATGAGTATGCCGGAAGCTATCAGCAGGCAGAGCGAACCTGCGCCCTGGGCATATTCCAGCCAGCGCAGTTCGGAGTTTTTGCCCTGAAGAAGCTGCGCCGTGCCGATGGCGGCTCCGGCGAGCGCGGCAAAAAGAGAGACGAGAAGACAGACGTAGGCGGCAAGATACATGGAAGCTCCTGAAACGGGAAAGAACAGGCGAAAGAAGTGCTCGGAAACGAAGGAAAGGGAACGGCCTGAGGCGCGTTCCCTTGATATCAGGCGTGTTCCCGATTGCTTTTTTCGTATTTGGAGGGACACTTGGTCATGAGCGTCTTCGCCGTGAAGTCCCTGCCGTCCATGCGGCCCTCCACGATGACTTCGGCTCCCTTTTCAAAGGTGTCCGGCAGCGCCCCCCGGTAGTGCACACGGATGCCGAGTTCCGGCTTTTCCAGGTCGCGGAGCGTGAAGACGGCTCCGAGGCCGTTCTCGGGTTTGACGATGTCGTCGGCGGCCACGCCGAACAGTCTCGCGGACTTCAGCTTTTCTGAAGGTATGGCCACGGCTTCGGCAACGTTCAGATGATACATGCTGCCTTCGGAAAGGGCCGACCACAGCATGAAGCCCACACCTCCGGCCAGGAGGACGAAGGCCGTGAGATATATGCAGAGATTCTTCTTTGCCGACATGGTTCACCTCCTGGTGGATGGTCAAGCATCGGTCATATCGCTGCCGTTTTCAGTGATTTGCGTCACCTGAACGCAGCCTCGGAACTTTTCATGATTTTCGTTCCGTGAGAACTTTGACAGATTTGATGTCATCATGCAAGTAGGAATTGTTCCTGTTTAGCTTTCCTGAGGATGTTCGCCGCGTGCGGAGGCCGTGGTCTTTGCCCGGCGGTTTCTGGCCACGGCGCGAAGATCGGCGGCCACGTCGCTTTCATCCACGATTTCGCGGCCGAGCATTTCTTCCATCACGTCCTCGAGGGAAATGACGCCGGCAAGACCGCCGTACTCGTCGAGCACCACGAAAAGATGCTGGTGGCGTTCCAGAAATTCAGCGAGGACCTTGTCGAGCGTGAGCGATTCGAGCACGAAATGCACGGGCTGCATGATCTCGCCGAGCTTCATGTCGCCCTCATGGGCGTCTCTGTGCAGCACCACGTCCCGGCGCAGCACGATGCCCACAATGTCCTCGTTGTCTTCGGCGTACACGGGAATGCGGCTGAAGTGCCAGAAGGAGGGAATGGCGTGGGCCTCGTCCACGGTGCAGTTCTCCGAAAGGGAGAACACCACGGTGCGGGGCGTCATCACGTCGTGCACGCGCTTCTGGTCCAGCGCGAGGATGTTTCTGATGGCGGTCTCCTCATAGCTTTGGATGACGCCCGCCTGACGGGAGATGCGCGCCATGGCGTTGATGTCGTCTTCCGTGGCTTCAGGGCCGGACTTCTTGGGCGTGATGAGTCTCGTTATCTGACCGGAGAGCCAGGTGGCCGGACGCAGCACCGTGGTCATGAACAGAAGCGGAAGCGCAAGAAGGCGTCCGAGCGCGCCGGGATAGGAGACGCCGAGCGTCTTGGGGATGATCTCACCGAACAGCAGCACGAGAACGGTGAAGAGCGCGGCGAAGTAGGGCATGTTTTCCGCCCCGAGGGCCGCGGCCGCCAGAGCGCCCGCCAGGGATGCGCCCGCCGTGTTGGCGATGGTGTTCAGCGTGAGGATGGCCGATATGGGCTGATCGACGTTGGAGCGCATGTGGTAGAGGATCTTCCCGGAGCGGGAACCCGATTCCTTCATTTTTTCAAGCGTGGTCCATGGAATGGAGTAGAGCATGGCTTCCATGGTGGAGCAGAGCGCGGAAATGGACAGGGCAAGAACGATGGTGATGATGAGGGCGGTCATGGCAGGGCCGGGGTTGAAGGTTAATCTGCGTCATTTTAGCCGAAGAAGGTCGTCACGGCAATGGCGAAGGCACGCCGTCGACGCGCAGCCGTATCCTTTAAGGAAGCGGCTCCATGGAGCAGTTGGGGGTGACCCCTTTTCTCTCAAGATACAGGCTTCCCCATTCATACATGGATTTCAGCACCGGACGTATGCTCTGTCCGAACTCCGTGAGGGAGTATTCCACGCGCGGTGGAATGACGGGAAAGATTTCCCGGTGCACGAGTCCGTCGCCTTCCAGTTCCCGGAGCTGCTGGGTCAGCATCTTGGGCGTGGCGGCGGGCACGGCGCGCCGAAGCTCGGAAAAACGCATGGGGCCGGAAATCAGCTTCCAGAGAATGAGAGTTTTGTACTTGCCGCCTATCATGCCGAGCGTGGCTTCCACGGGACAGTGAAGCTCGGCGGCCGGATTGGGCGAGGCGTGGGAACAGCAGCAGGAGGCCTGGTCGTTCATGACAGTATCCTTTTAGGTACTATATATCAAAAAAGTGCATTCTTGCTTATAAAATATTCATAGCTATAAAAGAAACGTAAGTCAAACGAAGATGCCCGGAAGGGACGTCGCCTCCCGCGAGGGAAAAGGAGAATGATCATGAAGAAAGTCATCTGCATCGAAGGCATGCGCTGCGGACACTGCACCTCCAACGTGGACAAGGCCCTGCGTGAGATTCCCGGCGTCAGCGACGTGACCGTGGATCTTGCCGCCAAGACCGCCACGGTGGAAGCCGCGGACAGCGTGTCCGACGAGGCTTTCAAGAATGCCGTGGATGATCTCGGCTTTGAAGTGACCGCCATCCGCTGATTCATTTTTTGAGGATGTCCGATTCCCGTCCGTCAGGGGACGGGACGGATGAGTCCGTTCTGAAAAAGGCGCTGTATTCTTCGGCGCCGTAAGCGGCCGCGCCGGGGGTGTCTTTTTCAGCACGGCGCTTCTCTGCCGGTTCCGAAGACTCGGCAGAGAAGCCGCGCCGTCCGGCATGTGCCCGGCCGGTCTTTCTGCCTGTTCGCACGATCTGTTCCGGCGGCACGTCGCCGGAAAGGACGCAGGCATGTTTGGGGAGCGACTTTTGCCGGAGCCTTGCGCTTTGTCTTTCTAGTCGCCCTTCCTGCCCGCGTCTGCCGTATGCTCCTCCTGTTTGCCCATTCCTTCGGCAGGCGCGGACACCTTTTTCCCAAAGCGAGAAAGCCCCATGAAAAACAATCCCGAGATCCTCAGGTTTCGTATAGACGGCATGGCCTGCGGAGCCTGCTCCGCCCGCTCGCAGAAGGCGCTCTGCAAGATGGAGGACATAGACAGCGCCAGCGTGAGTCTTGCCGACGGCACCGCACAGGTTCGCCCCGCTGAAGGCGCTCTGGACAAGGGGCTCGACGCCTTCGTCAGGGAAGTGACGGAAAGGGTGGACCGGCTCGGCTTCAAGGCGTCCTATATTCCTCCGGACGTGGATGAGCACGATCTGTGGGAAAATGAGCAGAAAAAGACCCGGGACGATCTTGCCGTGCGTCGTCGTCATCTCGTCACGGAATTCATTTTCGCCGTGCCTCTCGTGGTCGTGGCCATGGGCAGTCATTGGGGGCTGCCTCTGCCTTCCTGGCTTTCGCCGCATGAAAGTCCTCTGATCTTTGCCCTGTTCCAGCTTCTTCTCACGCTGCCCATCATCTGGTCCGGACGCGATTTCTACAGGCACGGCATCCCGCTGCTTCTGCGCGGCGCGCCCAACATGGATTCTCTTGTGGCCATGGGCACGGGCGCGGCGCTGCTCTACAGCCTGTGGAGCACCGTGGAGATAGCCGCGGCCGTTTCGCCCGAAGAGACCCATCAGGCCGTCATGGGGCTGTATTATGAATCTGCGGGCATGCTCATTGCGCTCATATCCCTCGGCAAGTACATGGAGGCCGTGTCCCGCACGAGGACTTCCGAGGCCATCCGCGGTCTTATGGAACTGACGCCCGAAAAGGTGGAGCGCATGATGCCGGACGGGAGCGTGAAGGAGCTTTCCGTAAGCTCCGTCATGCCCGGCGACAGGCTGCTCATCAAGCCCGGTTCCCGTATTCCCGTGGACGGCGTGGTGGCGGAAGGCTCCTCCTCTCTCGACATGTCGAGCCTGACGGGCGAGTCCATGCCCGTGGACGTCGCCGCGGGCGACGAAGTCAATGCCGGTACCCTGAACATCAGCGGTTCCTTCGTCATGGAAGCCCGCCGCGTGGGGTCGGACACGGCCCTTGCGCGCATCATCCATCTCGTGCGCGAGGCTCAGGGCTCCAAGGCTCCCATAGCGGGCCTGGCCGACCGCATCAGTCTGTATTTCGTGCCCGCGGTCATCGCCGTGGCTACGGCAGCCGGTCTTGCGTGGCTTTTCCTCGGCGATCTGCCCTTCGGAGAGGCCCTGCGCGTCTTTGTGGCCGTGCTGGTGGTGGCCTGTCCCTGCGCGCTCGGTCTGGCCACGCCCATGTCCATCATGGTGGCCACGGGGCGCGGCGCACAGCTCGGCGTGCTCATGAAGAACGGCACGGCTCTGGAAGCTTCGGGGCATCTGGACACCATCGTCTTCGACAAGACCGGCACGCTCACCGAAGGCAGTCCCCGCATGGTGAGTCTGCGTGCGGAAGGTATGGATGAGAACGAGGCGCTCACGCTGGCCGCCTCGCTGGAAGCCGTGTCTGAGCATCCGCTGGCGCGGGCCGTCACGAAGGAGGCCGAAGAGCGCGGCCTTGCCGCAAGGCCCGTGGAGGGCTTCCTTGCCGTGGGAGGCGCGGGCGTGACCGGACGTGTGGACGGCAGAGAGCTTTTTCTCGGCAATGAAAAGCTGCTCTCGGAGCACGGCGTGATTCTTTCGGACGAGCAGAAAAAGTTCGTGACGGGTCTTGCCGACGACGGGCAGACCCCGCTTCTTCTTGCGGCGGAAGGCAGACTTCTCGCCGTCATGGGCGTGGCCGATCCGCTGCGCGGGGAAACGCCCGGCGTCATCCGTGAGCTTCGCGCCATGGGCTGCCGCGTCATGATGCTGAGCGGCGACAATGAGCGCACCGCGCGTGCCGTGGCGGCAAGGGCCGGAATCGACGACGTGGTGGCCGGCGTGCGTCCCGACGGCAAGGAACAGGTCATCTCGCGTCTGCAGTCCGAAGGCAGACGCGTGGGCATGGTGGGCGACGGCATCAACGACGCTCCGGCCCTTGCCCGCGCCGATGTGGGCATGGCCATGGGCTCCGGCATCGACGTGGCCATGGAAGCCGGCGACGTGGTGCTTCTGCGCGGACTGCCCGGCGTGAAGACGGCGCTCGGTCTCGGTCGCGCCACGCTTGCGAACATCCGTCTCAGCCTGTTCTGGGCCTTCGGCTACAACGTGCTGCTCGTGCCCGTGGCCGCAGGCGTGCTGCTTCTGTTCGGAGGGCCCGCCATGTCCCCCATGCTTGCGGGCGCGGCCATGTCGCTTTCCTCCGTATCCGTGGTGCTCAATGCTCTGCGCCTGAGAAGTTTCCGCTGAGAAGCTTACTTTTCGGTTCGCATTGAAAGCCCCCGGCAGGTTTCTGCCGGGGGCTTTCAGGTTAAATGAAAAGCCCGTCCGGAGATCGTCCGGACGGGCCTGGAATCAGCATGTCGGAGAGCTACAGCACGGCGCCGCCGAGATCCTGTCCGAGCGTGCGGTGCGCACGCAGGGAATGGGTCAGGGCCTGGGAGGCTTCGCCTGTGAAGATCTCCTCCCGGGAGGCCATGAGGGCGAGGGGCAGCACTTCGTCGGCGTTGCGCACGAAGTGAATGTCGAGAGTGTTGCGTATCTCTTCGGGCACTTCCTTGAGATCCTTTTCGTTGTCGGCGGGCACGAGCACGGTCTTCATGCCCGAGCGGCTTGCGGCGAGAAGCTTTTCCCGGAGTCCGCCGATGGCGAGCACGCGGCCGCGCAGGGTGATTTCACCGGTCATGCACACGTCGTCGCGCACGGGGATGCCGAGCAGCGCGGAGGCTATGGCCGTGGCCAGCGTGATGCCTGCCGAAGGACCGTCCTTGGGCACCGCGCCTTCGGGCACATGCACGTGGATGTCGATGTCCTTGTAGAAGTCGGGACGCAGACCGAGCTGACTGGAACGGGAGCGGATGTAGGAGAAGGCCGCCTGCGCGGATTCCTTCATCACGTCGCCGAGCTTGCCCGTGACCTGCACCTTGCCGTTGCCGGGCATGACCACGGTTTCGATGTACAGGATGTCGCCGCCTGCGCCGGTGTAGGCGAGACCGGCGACCACGCCGACCTGCGGCTTGTTTTCCTTCTCGTCGTAGCGGTACTTCTTGACGCCGAGAAAGTCCTCAAGATCCTGCTTTGTGATGGTCACGCAAAGGTTCGTGTCGCCCGCGTCCACAAGGCGGATGGCCGTCTTGCGGCACAGGGCGGCAATCTGGCGTTCCAGATTGCGCACGCCCGATTCGCGCGTGTAGGAGCGGATGATCTCAAGCAGCGCTTCGTCGCTGAGGTCCATGTTCTCCGCCCGGAGTCCGTGCAGCTTCCACTGGCGGGGAAGCAGGAAGTCCCGGGCGATATGCATCTTTTCGCCTTCGAGATAGCTCGACAGTTCCAGCACCTCCATGCGGTCGAGAAGAGGCGCGGGGATGCTCTGCATGGAGTTCGCCGTCGTAATGAAGAACACCTGCGAAAGGTCGTAGTCCATGTCGAGGTAATGGTCGTTGAACGCGCAGTTCTGTTCCGGGTCCAGCACTTCGAGAAGCGCAGAGGCCGGATCGCCCCGGAAGTCCACGGTCATCTTGTCGATTTCATCGAGACAGAAGAGCGGATTGTTGGACTTGGCGCGCTTCAGGGCCATGATGATCTTGCCGGGAAGGGCGCCTATGTAGGTGCGGCGGTGACCGCGGATCTCGGCCTCGTCACGCACGCCGCCGAGGGATATGCGCACGAATTCGCGGCCCGTGGCTTCGGCTATGGATTTGGCGAGAGAGGTCTTGCCCACGCCGGGAGGACCCACGAGGCAGAGAATGGGCCCCTTGAGTCCGCCGGAAAGCTTCTGCACGGCAAGGTATTCCAGGATGCGGGTCTTGGCCTTTTCAAGGCCGTAGTGACCGCCGTCGAGGACCTCGCGCGCTTTGGCAAGATCGATGTCTATCTTCTTGAGCTCGTTCCACGGAAGGTCGATGATCCAGTCCACATAGTTTCTGGCCACCACGTATTCCGAGGAGGCAGGGGGCATCTGACGGAGCTTGCGCACTTCGCGAAGGGCCCTTTCACGGGCGTCTTCGGGCATGTTCTTGGCCTTGAGCTGCTCCTCGAGCTCGAGGATCTCGGCCTGGATGTCGTCGTGTCCGAGCTCCTTGTTGATGGCCTTGAGCTGCTCGGTAAGGTAGTATTCCTTCTGGTTCTGCTCCATCTGAGCCTTGACGCGGCTCTTGATGGTCTTGTCTATGCTTGAGCTGATGAGCTCTCCGCCGAGGCTTTCATAGACAAGACGCAGTCTCTGGCCCTGATCCAGCGTTTCCAGAATGGCCTGCTTGTGCAGGTAGTCCGCCTTGAGGCTGGGAGCCACGGCGTCGGCAAGGGTGCCGGGGTCTTCGATGAGGGCGAAGGAGGCAAGCTGCTCGGGCGTGATGCGGCGGTTCTGACGGCAGGCTTCCGAAAGGGATTCCTGCAGCGCCTCCACCACGGCGGGCAGCTCCTTGTCCTGGTTCAGCGTTTCTTCCACGCGCACGGTGCGCAGGCGCGGAAACGCCCTGTCGCCGAAGGTGGAGCTTGCGTTCAGGGGCAGCCACGAGGCGCGGTACAGCCCCTCGCACACGAGCTTGATGGTGTTGTCCTGAAGACGGTCGGCGCGCAGCACGCGGCTGACCACACCGATGCGGAACAGGTCTTCGGGACCGGGCCGCTCGATGGCGGAACTGGTCTGCGCGACCAGAAATATCTGTTTGTCGTATTCGGTGACGGCGCTGTTGATGGCGCTTACCGAAGCCGAACGCCCGACATGGAACGTCATGACGGCGTGGGGGAACATCACCACTTCACGCAAAGTGATGATGGGCAATTCCAGCGGAGTCTGTTCAGCCATAAGGAACCTCGTATTCCCGTTACGGAATTGCGTTCCTGCCCGGCCGGAAGACCGGAAGGACAGGAACGCAAGACCAGGGACCGGGGATGCTCCCCGGGAAAGTTTTTTGTCCCGTGACGCGCGAAGGCAGAACTCTGCTTCGTCGCGCCGGTTGAAGTGCCCCGCAAAAGCCGTTACCGGTTGTCTGCGGAACTCTTCAGAACGGGCTTGTCCGTACCCTCGATGACGCCGCGGGTGATGATGCACTCGGTCACGTCCTTGAGGGTGGGAAGTTCATACATGATGTCGAGCATCACGTTTTCCAGCACGTTGCGAAGGCCACGGGCGCCGGTCTTGTTTTCCAGCGCCTTTTCCGCCACGGCCCGCAGCGCGTCGTCCTCGAATTTCAGCGTCACGCCGTCGAGTTCGAAGAGCTTCTGGTACTGTTTGACCAGGGCATTCTTCGGTTCGGTCATGACGCGCAGAAGATCGTCCACGTCGAGCTCTTCCACATGCGTGATCACCGGTATGCGGCCGATGAACTCGGGAATGAGTCCGAACTGCACGAGGTCGGAGGGAAGGACCCTGTCGAGAAGCTCGCCTATGCGGTGTTCGGTCTTCTTTTCGATGTGCGCTCCAAAGCCCATGCTGGTGCCGCGGGAACGCGATTCCACCAGCTTCTCCAGCCCGATGAACGCGCCGCCCATGATGAACAGGATGTTCGACGTGTCCATGCGGATGAACTCCTGCTGCGGGTGCTTGCGTCCGCCCTTGGGCGGGATGTTGGCCACGGTGCCTTCGATGATTTTCAAAAGAGCCTGCTGCACGCCCTCGCCCGAAACGTCGCGGGTGATGGACGGGCCGTCGGCCTTGCGGGAAATCTTGTCGATTTCGTCGATATAGATAATGCCCTTGCACGCGGCGTCAAGGTCGTAGTCGGCGTTCTGCAGAAGCTGGACGAGAATGTTTTCCACGTCCTCGCCCACATAGCCGGCCTCGGTGAGGGTGGTGGCGTCGGCTATGGCGAAGGGCACCTTGAGAATGCGCGCCAGCGTGCGGGCAAGCAGCGTCTTGCCGCTGCCCGAGGGGCCGAGCAGCAGAATGTTGCTCTTTTCAAGCTCCACGCCTTCGATGGCTCCGGCATGGAACACTCTCTTGTAGTGGTTGTGCACGGCCACGGAAAGGATCTTCTTGGCGCGTTCCTGTCCGATGACGTAGTCGTCGAGCCGTGCCTTTATCTGCTGAGGGGTGAGCAGCTCGCCCGGCGCAGGGGCGGCTCCTGCGCCTTCCTCGGCATCTTCCTCCGCCATGATGCGGGAACAGGCGGCCACGCAGGCATCACAGATGCACACGTCGCCCTGCACCACGAAATGGCGGGCCTGAGAGCTGCTCTTGCCGCAGAAGGAGCAGTGGAGTTCCTTTTCTTCGTCGCTCATGCCTGTTTTCCTGCAAGGTCTGCCACGTCGTGGCGGGAGCTGAGGATGCGGTCGATAAGACCGAACTTGAGGGCCTCCTCGGCGGACATGAAGTTGTCGCGCTCGGTGGCGGCGGATACGCGGGCAAGGGTGTTGCCGGTGTTTTCGGCAAGGATGCGGTTCAGATTCTTCTTGAGACGCATGCCTTCGCGCACGTGAATGTCCATGTCGGTGATCTGCCCCTGCACGCCGGCGGAAGGCTGATGGATCATGATGCGGCTGTTGGGCAGGCTGTAGCGCATGCCCTTCGCGCCGCCGGCCAGAAGGAAGGCGCCCATGCTGGCGGCCTGGCCTATGCACATGGTGGCCACGGGCGGAGCGATGAACTGCATGGTGTCGTAAATGGCCATGCCCGCAGTGACCGACCCGCCGGGGCTGTTGATGTACAGGCTGATTTCCTTCTCCGGGTCCTGCGATTCCAGGAACAGAAGCTGGGCGCAGATGAGAGACGCCGTGGCATCATTGACCTCGTCGCACAAAAGCACGATGCGGTCCTTGAGCAGACGGGAGTAGATGTCGTAGGAACGTTCTCCGCGTCCGGTGGATTCGATAACAAAGGGAATAGTCACGTCTGGACTCCTTAAGAAAGGAATTCCCCGGCCCTTGGGGCCGGGGAATCGTTCCTTTTCCTGATTCTTTATTCGGCCTTGGCTTCAGCGGCGGGAGCGACCTTCTGGGCCTTGTCGAACATGAGGTTCATGGCCTTGCTGTTCACCATGCGGTCCTGAATGTCGTTGACGGCGCCGTTCTGATAGAGCGCTTCACGCAGCTTGTGGAAGTCCTGATTGTACTGATGGGCCATCTGCATGATCTGCATGTCCACTTCCTGAGCGGTGACTTCGATCTTTTCGCGGCGGGCAAGAGCGGTGAGGAAGAGCTGGATGCGGGCGCGTTCCTCGGCCTGCTTGCGGCTGTCCTCGCCCATGTTCTTGACGGTCTCGTCAATGGCTTCCTTCTCAAGTCCCTGCTGGCTGAGGTACTCGCGCACCTCGTTTTCGTATTCTTCCTGCTGGGCCTTCACCACGGATTCGGGCAGGGGGAAGGTCTGGCCTTCGAGCACGGAAGTCATGAGCTTGCGCTCGGCTTCGCTGCGGGCATTGGTCAGCTTGTTGTGGTTGGCCTGGTCGGTGATCATCTTCTTGAGAGCCTCGAGATCGGAGAAGCCGATCTTCTTGGCGTAGTCGTCATCGAGCTCGGGCAGGATCTCGCGGCTGATCCGGTTGAGCTTTACGCGGAGGTTCACGGTCTTGCCGCGCAGGGTCTCGTCCACGTGGTCTTCAGGGCAGACCATGCTGCCGGTGCCTTCCTCGCCCGCATGCAGACCGCGGATGATCTTGTCGAGTTCGGAAAGTTCCTTGCCGTCCTTGGGTTCGGAGAGCTGAATGCTGTAGTTCTCCACCTTCATGCCGGGCACGCTCTTGCCGTCCACTTCGCCGTCCACGTCGATGGTGACGATGTCGCCGTTTTCGGGAAGGCGGGCTTCCTTCACTTCTTCCAGAGTGGCGGTGCTCTTCAGCAGGCGGTTCGTAAAGGCGGCCACTTCCTCTTCCGTGGCTTCGGAAGAATCCATTTCCACGGTGAGGGCGGAAAGGTCTTCGGGCAGCTTGATGTCGTCGGGCAGGGTCTCAAAGCTGAAGGAGAAGGAAAGATCCTGGCCGCGGGTGATCTGGCCGCCTTCGTAGTCGAGGCGGGAGAGAGGCTTGAGGTTTTCTTCCTTGAGGATGTCGGCCACGCGGCGTTCCACCAGCGTTTCAGTGGCACGGGAGATCACTTCCCCGGCAAAGCGCTTTTCGATGACGGAAGCGGGAGCCTTGCCCTTGCGGAATCCGGGCAGCGTGACGGAAGCGCCCACTTCGCGGGCGGCGGCGGAAAGCGCGGCGTTGACTTCCTCGGCGGGGACGGTCACGCTGATCTTGCGGGAAACGGGGGAAACGACTTCAATGCTGTGAGCCATATCGGTAAAACTCCTTATGAATGAGCCGTCCGGCCTCGCGGGCAGGACGGAGGAAATGGCGCAAAAAATGGTGCGAGAGGAGAGGCTTGAACTCTCAAGGATTGCTCCGCTGGATCCTAAATCCAGTGCGTATGCCAGTTTCGCCACTCTCGCAGAAAAAGTTCCATATACTGCAAGGCGATGAATTTAACACAGCTTCGCGCCGGAAGCAAGAGGAAGAGCCCTTGTCCGGGCCCTGCGGCACAGGCTTTCCGCCTCTTTGGAAGGGATGGTCCCTCCGGCCTGCGGCCCGCTTCGGGAACGCCCTGGGACGGGAAGACAAGGCATCCTCTCTCTTGTTGATCT
>CAJJMX010000001.1 GCA_905192935.1 uncultured Mailhella sp. | reverse complement strand
GAAAGATAACTGCCGGAACTCCGCCGGGAGAAGAGAGCATGAAGGACCTTGTTTTCATCAACGGAACCATGGGCGTGGGCAAGAGCGCTACATGCAGAGAGCTTCTTTCTCTTCTTTCTCCGTCGGCGTTTCTGGACGGAGACTGGTGCTGGAGCATGTCGCCTTTTGTGGTGAATGAGGAAACAAAGGCCATGGTGCTCGGCAACGCGGCCTATGTTCTGAATTCCTTCCTGCACTGTTCGGCATACCGCTATGTCATTTTCTGCTGGGTCATGCACGAATTTTCCATTGTGGAAGAACTGCTTCGGCGTCTCGACATGTCCGACGCGAGTTTTTCTCTCTTTACGCTTACAGCGTCGGAAGAGGCTCTTTCAGCGCGTCTGCGCAAGGACATGGAAGCAGGAAAAAGAAGTCCTGATGTTCTTTGCCGAAGTCTCGAGCGGCTGCCGCTCTATGCAGCCATGAACAGCCGCAGGATAGATGTAAGCTCCATGACGCCTAAGGAGGCGGCCGGAATCATTGCCGCGTTTCTTGCCGGCAGGGATGCCGGAGTCGTGAACGGTGTTTGCTGACCGCAAGAAAAGGCTCTCCGTCTTGAACGGAGAGCCTTTTCTTGCGGAAGGAGGAAGAGCATCTATTTCGCCACTTCCCAGATGGTCACGGGAACGGGCACGTCCTGCTCGGTGAGCGGGGAGACGGGCAGGGAGCATATGCGCTTGTGACGGAGCTTGTGTTCGGGCAGCGCGTCGAGAAGGTGATGGAAGATGTCCCTGCCGGGCTCGGCGATCCAGGCTCTTCCGCCCTTCTTCAGCATGGAGGAAAGAAAGGCGGCGATGGGGTGGGCGAAGTCCTTTTCGTACATGATGTCGCCGGCCCAGATGCGGTCGAAGCTCTCGGGGGTGAAGGTCGGCTCTCTCCAGTCCATGACCGTGAAGGTCACGCCTTCGACGGCGTTGAGACGGGCGTTTATCTCGGCATACTTCAGGGCCTCCGGCTCATAGTCCATGCCGGTGACCTCGGCGCCGAGCCAGCGGCCGAGCAGAGCCGTGAATCCGAGTCCGCAGCCCATGTCGAGGCAGTTTTTCCCCCTGATGTCGTCCTGCATTTCGGCCAGCCATCCGGCGAGACCCAGGGACGAGGGCCATATCTCATTCCAGTAGGGCAGATGGGCTTCCTCGCCTTCCTGTTTGTCCATGTCGGCCCAGAGCTTGTCCATGTCGGCGCGGCGTATGTGCCATATTCTGCCGCAGGACTGGAATAACCGGTCGAAGGGCGTGAACTGTTCCATGTGTGTTCCTTGCAGTGAATGGTTTTCAGGAAAAAAGCGCGTTTTCGGGCGCACGCTCCGTATCGTCGGAGCGGTCGGCGGGAACGTTCCGATGAGTCTGAAGAATCCCGGAGGCCGTTTTTTGCAGAGAAAACGGACCGGGGATGCGGACCGTTCCTCTGCTGCTTTTCGGGGAAGGCAAGCATAGCGCGTTGTCCTTCCGGAGTGAAGCCTTTGCCGGGGGGAGGGCGGGTAAAAGGCTTGCCCGTCGGATGCAATAGGGATATCATGCCTGTTCACCATGACTTTCCGCAAAGGAAGGTCGGCATACGGGGTGAACTTACGGGGCGTCGGCTTCGCTTTTTGCCCCTTTTGAAACGACGTGCGCGCCTGCCGACGCGCCACGCACAGCTCAAAGCAGGTTTGACATGGAGAATAGGGGCGAGGACAGAAAGGATTTCGCCAGGCGTTCCTTCAGAAAAAATGATGGAGAACGCGGCGAAGGCCGCCGTCAGGAACATTCGGAAAATTTCCGCCCGCGTCGTTTTGAACGCGGCGACGACCAGCGCCGGGAAGGGCGCAGGGACTTTAAAAAGGACGGCTACAAGCCGCGCTCGGATCGTGCGCCTTCACGCAGAGGGGATCTCGGCGCCATCATGGATCTGGACAACGACATTCTGCATCTTGTGATGCGTCGCGCCCAGATGCTCGCCCGCCTGCGCCGCGGCGGCCGCCTCGCTCCCGAAACGGAAAAGGCTCTGCGTACCGCCTGGGAAGGCAAGGCCGCCCGTCTTGCCCGCGACAATCGTCTTTCCCGTGATCTTTTCATGCTGCTTCAGACCATCGAGCCTCTGACCCGCATGGAAGAGGAGCAGGGCTTCTATAATCTCGCCCCCAACGGCGAAGAAGTGGATATTCACATTCCCGCTCCGTCCGATACCGTGGCGGCCCGCTGCTGGCTGGCCGTGGCTGCGGCCGCAGGTCAGGTGACCTGCGTGTCCCGTGTGGCTCTGACCGACGCCGTGGTGAGCGGCGTGAAGGCGCTCAATCAGATAGGCGGCCAGCTCTGGTGGGAAGACAACGGCGACGTGCAGAGCCGCGGCGGCAACGGTCTTGCCCGCAATATGGACAAGGTCATTCACGTGGGCGACGACGTCTTCAACCTCTGGCTCGTCATCGCCCTGTGCGTGGGCATGCCCGCAAGGCTCAAGCTCACCGGCGACAGCTCCCTGCGTTTTCTCGACATCGCTCCCCTGCGGCATTTTCTGCCTCAGCTCGGCGTGCGCCTGACCAATGTCATTCCCTCTCAGGACGGTCTGCCCGTGCGCATGGAATGTTCCGGTCTCATGCCTCGTGAAGTCCGTCTTCCCGATGATCTTCCCGAAGATTTCGTGGCCGCTCTCGTGCTGGCTTCTCCCTTCTGGGAAACGAGCTGCCGTCTGACGCTGCCCGAACATGAGCCTCGTCTGCTGCCTCTCGTTCTGGACGTGCTTTCCGGCTGCGGCATGAAGGTGGAAAGACAGGGACGCGATGTTTTCGTGCAGCGCGGCGATATTTCCGTGCCCGCCCGTCCCGTGGTTCCCATGGATGCTTCCGTGGCGGCCACGGTGCTCATGTTCCCCGGCTTCAACGGCGGTCGCGCCGTGCTGGAAGGCGTATGGGGCAGAAATGCAGCTTCCGGTCTCGTGGAAAAGATTCTGCGCGGCGCAGGCCTCAATGTGAAGTACGGCTCCCAGCAGGTGGAATGCACCGGCAAGGAACGTGAAACGGCGGCTCCCGCGCCTGAGGTCATGAAGGACGTGCTCGACAAGTGCCCCGAGCTTCTTCCTCTCTGCACGGTCATCATGGCCGCCTCGGCGCATGAAGGGGCGAAGGTTTCCCTGCCTGAAATGCCTGAAGAGGACCGGCATGTGGTGACGGCCTTCCTTTCCCGCTGCGGCGTGGAGGAGAAGGACGGCGTGCTCGTTCCCGTGGAAGAGACGGTGCCCGGCTCCTGGGTGGCTCCTTCCGCGCAGTGGGCCATGGCCTACGCGCTGGGCGCCTTCCTCCGGCCCAACCTGCACCTTTCCAACCCCGGCGTGATGACCGGTCTGTTCCCGTCCTTCTGGAACATGTACAATACGCTGCCCCGTCCTGAACTCAAACGTAAAGTCGAGCAGGAGACTGAAGATGCAAAACCCGCGCGCAGAAGAGTCATCGCCCAGGGAGTCTATGGAGAGCTTCCTCCGGAAACCGCTTCCGGAGACGATTTCTGAGCTTGAGGCCCAGATGGCCGTGATCGCGGCGGTGCAGAAGCAGTGCGCGCAGAAGATACGGGAACTCATGGATGCCGAAGATGTGGAAAAAGGCATAGTGTTCCCGCAGGAAATACATGAGCTGCACCAGCAGAAGAACATGCTGGAAACGCATATGCAGTACCGCAGAGTGCGCATGAACAGACTCAGGATGTATAAAGGACTTGACCGATAGCGCCTGTGTCCGGTGTTTTTTGAGGCGGGGACGACGGTCCCCGCCTCACGGATGGAAGGGCACATGACCTTCCGACCGGCGCAGTTCAACAAATGAGGATATCATGAGCGAAAATCATCAGTGCCGCCAGTGCGGAACCTGCTGCCGCAAGGGTGGTCCGGCTCTTCATAAGGAAGATGCTCCGCTGCTTGTGGACGGCGTGCTTCAGCTGCAGGATCTCTGCACGTTCCGCGCAGGCGAACTTGTGCGCGACACTTCCAACGAGCATGTGGTGCCGCTTCCCGAGGAGATCGTGAAGATCGCCCCTCCCTACGGTTCGCGGCCCGACGAGTGGACCTGCCGTTTTCTCATGGGCGACAACCGCTGCTTCATCCACGACAGCGCCCCCGCGGAATGCCGGGCCCTGTTCTGCGACGATCCCTCCGCGCTTCTTTCCATGCACGGGGAGGACAGGCTGGACCGCAGAGCCATACTGGAACTTCTTCATGCGCCGCAGTGGCTCATGGATTCCGTGGAAGCCCATGAGGCCCGCTGCAACTATGCGGCGCTCATCGAGCTTGCCTCCCATCTCGAGAAGCAGGAGGCCGCCCGTCGCGCTCTTGTGGAAGTCGTGGAATACGACAGGGCCTTTCGCGAGCTCATCATGGAAAAGGGCAAGGTTCAGAAGGAAATGCTGGACTTTCTGTTCGGCCGTCCGCTTCTGCACACCGTCATCATGTTCGGCATTGACGCCAGGCACAACGCCGACGGCAGCATCACCCTCGTGCAGACCACGAAGGCAACTCTGAAGGGGCACGAATGATCATAGTCACAGGCGGCGCCGGCCTTATCGGCGCAAACATGATATGGGAACTGAACCGTCAGGGCGTGGACGACATCCTTGTGGTGGACAATCTTGCGTCCACGGAAAAGTGGAAGAATCTTTCCCACCTGCGCTACAGCAACTACATGCACCGCGACAAGTTCCTTGCTGAGCTCCGCTCCGGCAAGAAGCTGGAGGGCGTGGAGTGCGTGATCCACATGGGAGCGTGCTCCTCCACCACCGAGCGCAACGCCGATTTTCTCATGGAGAACAACTTCCACTACACGGTGGAAGTCTGCCTTGCCGCTCTTGAGGCCGGAGCCCGCTTCATCACCGCAAGCAGCGCCGCCACCTACGGCGACGGCGAACTCGGTTTTTCCGATGCGCTCGAGCTCATGCCGAAGCTTCGTCCGCTCAACATGTACGGCTACTCGAAAAAACTTTTCGACATGTGGTGCATGCAGCACAAGCTTCTCGGCGAGGTGGTCAATCTCAAGTTCTTCAACGTGTACGGCCCCGACGAATATCACAAGGGCAGCATGATGAGCATGGTCTGCCGCGCCGTGCCTCAGGTGAAGGAAACCGGAAAGATACGCCTGTTCCGCTCGGACAATCCCCAGTACGGCGACGGCGAGTCCGTGCGCGACTTCGTGTATTCCAAGGACTGCGCCGCACTCATGCGCTGGTTCATGGAAACGCCTTCGTGCAACGGCATCTTCAACGTGGGCACGGGACACGCCCGCAGCTGGAACGATCTGGCGAAGGCCGTGTTCGCCGCCATGGACCGCCCCGCGGACATCGAGTACTTCGACATGCCCGAGCATCTCAAGGGCAAGTACCAGTACTTCACCGAAGCGGACATGAGCTGGCTTGAGCGTGAGAAATGCCCGGTGAAGTTCCATTCGCTGGAAGAGGGCGTGGACGATTACGTGCGGAATTATCTTCTGAAGGACGATCCGTATCTCTGCACTCTGTAGAAAGAACTGCCGTGAACGGCAAAAGGGCCCCGTGCGTCATCGCACGGGGCCCTTTTCATAGCGTATGGAAGAAACGTTTTTCTTCGCTACATGTCCACGGCTTCGAACACGGCGACTATGCTTTTCTTCGAGCGCAGCTCAAGCATGGAGCCGTTGATGTTCCACTCGTCGACCCTGGAGAACATGGCGTGTATGGCGCGGGACTGTTCCTGTCCCTGCGGGCAGATGCGCAGCGTGGAGCCGCCGTCCGAGAATTTCAGAGTCTCGTCCTTGCGTTTCCAGTTCATGAAGAAGTTGTTGCAGCCGTCGGAGCCCGAAGCCTGTCCGTTGTCGCGCAGAATGAGATGGGGTTCCGGCTGATCGGGGAAAAGCTCGATCTGCTTGCCGTCGAGTTCGCGAAGACGCCAGTAGGTCTGGACAAGCGGGGCGGAGGCGTAGTTTTCCGTGGAACAGACGCCGCCTTTCTGCACAAGAAAGACGTTGGAGGCCTCAAGGTGTCCGTCCTGAAGCCGGCCTTCGAGGACTACGGAGGAATTGCCGCTGGTCTGAAGAATACGGCTGAGCTGGTCATAGCCCTTTCCGGAAGGCTGGATGGGGATGTCCCGCTGGGAATTGCATTCGGAAAATACGGGCTGACCGTTCTGCCGTCTCAGTTCGCCTTCGAGCAGGAATCCCTTGGACGGCCAGGAGATATCGGCCTTTCTGAGTTCCACGGGCTGGGAGGAAAGACCGTGCAGCAGCAGATTTCCCCCGGCTTCGCGGGTGGCGGTGACGGGCTTGAGGGCTCCGCGCGTGATTTCTATGGTGCGGTTCCTGTCCCTTTCCATCCATGTGCCCATGTACTGGTTGCGGTCGCCGTCCTGGGTGAGCAGGGCAAGGCCTCCGTTTTCAAGGTACAGGTGCACGGAGATATCCTTGCCGGAGCTTTTCAGTTCCCCCCGGTAGCTTGCGGGAGTTTCCAGAGGGGGAAGCTGACTCTCTCCGGGCGTCGTGCGGTAGACCAGCACATTCGGAGAGGCCGGCAGCGTGATGACCTCGTCGGTCTGCGTGGAGAAGAGCGTTTCGCCGCTGTGCAGTATGGCGGCCGAGAGTCTGACCTCGGAGGGAACGGTCTGTTCCAGATAGTAGACGTGGAAGGGGATGCTGCCGCTGCCGGAAACGGGCATGATGGAGTTCGCCACGGGAATGGGGGAATGCAGCGGGTAGAGCTGCACGCTGACGATGACTTTCGGCGGAAGGGCCATGCGTTCACGATAGAAAAGCGTGCCGTCCAGTCTGCCGACCTGGGTCCGGCTTTTTTTCCAGATTACGGTGTTGCCCTCGGCGTCGGTGAACTCCAGTCTGGTCGAGCCGGACTGTTTCAGGATGAGTTTCTGTTCCCTTACCCTGCCGCCGGGGCTGTCCATGGTG
This sequence comes from uncultured Mailhella sp., assembly GCA_905192935.1. Taxonomy (GTDB): domain Bacteria; phylum Desulfobacterota; class Desulfovibrionia; order Desulfovibrionales; family Desulfovibrionaceae; genus Mailhella. The sequence continues at coordinate 119,340 of CAJJMX010000001.1, read as the reverse complement.
GCAAGCGTGAGGACGCCGTTTGAAAGATGCCAGCTCACGCCGGAGAGGGCGGTCTGATCGGGAATGCCGAGAGAGCCGTCCTCATCCAGATAATAGAGCCGCTCCTGATCGTCCACCCATGCGCCGCTGATGCCGCCGGAGCTTCCCGAGGTCGCGACGCAGGAGGCGAGCAGAAGCGAGCAGAAAAGAAAGAGCAGTATTTTGCGCATGCTGTTCCTCTGTTCAGGCCAGGGCGATGAGATCGTACTCCCTGGTCTCTACGATGTCGGCTTCCACCATGGCGCCGGCTTCCACGCCCGGGCCGCTCACATAGGTCAGGCCGTCCACGTCGGGAGCCTGGAACCAGGTGCGGCCGGTGTAGAGACCGGGCCATTCATCGGAACTTTCATCCACCAGCACCTCCATGCGCCGGCCGGCGTATCCGGCGAGGATCTCCTCGCTGATGCCGCGCTGAAGTTCCATGAGTTCATCCTTCCTGGCCTCCTTGACGGCGTCGTCTATCTGATCGGGCATGGCTGCGGCCACGGTGCCGTCTTCAGGCTGGAAGGCGAACACGCCCATATGATGGAAGCGGTTTTTTTCCACAAAATCCATGAGCGTGCGGAAATGTTCGTCGGTTTCTCCGGGGAAGCCCACCATCATGGTCGTGCGGAGGGCGGCTTCGGGGAAGAATTCGCGTATGCGGTCCACGGCTTCCTGCGGATTGCCGGAGAAGGGGCGCCCCATACGGCTGAGAATGTCGGGATGGGCATGCTGGAGGGGCATGTCGAAGTACGGGACAAAGGGGTTGCCCGCTTCCCTGAGAAAACGGAGCAGGTCGCGGGTGAGGCCGCCGGGGTAAAGATAGAGCAGGCGAAGGCGTTCCAGTCCGTCGAGACGAAGAAGCCTTTCCAGAAGGAATCGGGGATCCTTGCCGAAGTCCGTGCCGTAGGCGGTCACGTCCTGCGCCACGACGATGAGTTCCTTCACGCCGTCGTTCACGAGAGCCGACGCTTCCGTCACCAGCTTGTCGGCGTCTTCGGAAACGTACTTGCCCCGGATGGAGGGAATGGCGCAGAACGAGCAGTTGTGGCGGCATCCCTCGCCTATCTTGAGCCAGGCGTAGGAGGGGCCGGTGCTGAGAAGACGCCCCGGGGCCGGGACGTCAAGACCGAGCGCGGCGACGAGCTGTTCCGACCAGCTGTCTATGTCGTCGGTATGGAGCCACAGATCCACTTCCGGCAGCTCGGCCCTGAGGTCGGCGATGCCGTAGCGTCCGGGCAGACAGCCCGCCACGGCCAGAAACGGTTTTTTCTCCTTCGGCAGATCCCCGAGATCCGCGATCATCTGGAGAATGGTCTGCACCGATTCCTGTACGGCCGGGGCGATGAAGGCGCAGGTGTTGATGAAGACGAGATCAGCCTCTTCAGGCGTGTCCACGGTAAGAACGGGGCCGAGAGATCCCAGCAGACGTTCAGTGTCCACACGGGTCTTAGGGCAGCCAAGACTTTGGGAATAGATACGGAGCATACTACCTTCGAGCAGGCCTGGACTTGTCAACAGGACTGGCCTGAGATATCCCTTTTTGCCATGAAAACAGCCATTCGGCAAGGAGACCCCCATGATACGCCCCCAGACGCTTATTCTCGCCACCCGGAATCAGGGCAAGGTGAGGGAACTTCGCACCCCACTGGCCCGCTTCGGATTCGATGTGCAGAGCCTGCCCGACGACTTCCCCGAAGTGGCGGAAACCGGTTCCACCTTTGAGGAAAACGCGCTCATCAAGGCCCGCGCCGTGGCCGATGCGCTGCTCGTTCCGGCCGTGGCCGACGATTCCGGCATAGAGGTGGACGCGCTCGGCGGGGCTCCCGGCGTGTATTCGGCCCGCTACAGCCTTGACTGGCCCGAAGTCGAGGGAGAAAGCACGGATGAACGCAACAACAGAAAGCTTCTTGCCGAACTTGAAGGCGTGAGCGCGGAAAAGCGGACCGCGCGTTTTCGCTGCTGCATGGCCATGGTGTACCCTTCTTCGTGGGAGAACAGACCGGAAGACATCGTGGTGAGCGGTGCGTGGGAAGGGCGCATTGCGGAAAAGCCTTCGGGAAGCAACGGGTTCGGCTATGATCCGCTGTTCATCGATCCGGCAAGCGGCCGCACGGGCGCGGAACTTTCCCGCGAGGAGAAGATGGCCCGCAGCCACAGGGGCAAGGCTCTGAAGAAGCTGCTTGAGAAGCTGGAGGTGCGTGAGAGCGTCTGATGACGCTTTTATGCCCGCGGCGCTTTCTCGCCTGCGAGATGAAGTCAAAGCCCCGCCTTCATGGAAGGCGGGGCTTTTTCATGCCTTTTGCGGAAGATGCGCAGGAGTGCAGTTCCTGTGTTCAGGCCGTGTCCGTCAAAGGCAAAGGGTCATCCTAGTTGTTTCTCTGCGGGAAATGGATGTGGGGCGTGTAGGAGTAGCTTTCGCTGAAAAGCGGCGAGGTGATGATGTAGTTTGCCGTGGCGCGGTTGTTGGCGATGGGCACATCGTAGACCTGCGCGATGCGCAGCAGCGCCTTCACGTCGGGATCATGGGGCTGTGCCGTGAGCGGATCGGAGAAGAAGATGATGATGTCGACGTGTCCTTCGGCCACCTGTGCGCCTATCTGCTGATCGCCGCCGAGCGGGCCGCTCAGGTAGGGCGTCACGGGAAGTCCCGTTTTTTCATTGATGAGGCGTGCCGTGGTGCCGGTTCCGCAGAGAAAATGCCGGGAGAGAATCTGACTGTGCTCCGCGCACCACTCGATGAGGCTTTCCTTCATGTTGTCGTGGGCGATGAGAGCAATGTGCTTGGTGGCATTCACGGTCTTTTCCATGTGTTCCTCACTTTTCTGGCCGGCTCGTCCGGCGTGCACTATGATTTGACTGACCGGCAGATGATAGGCGGTCAGTGTGAAGCCTGTATGAAGATCCGGCCTTCAGCGGGAAAAGTGGTCGAAGCCTGCCGAGGAGGGCCTTTTCCCGTTGAGGGTGATTTCTCCCTTTCTTACCCGTCCGAGAACGCGCACGGGAGAGCGCAGCGCTTCGGAGATTTTTTGCCACAGATTTTCCGGGCATGTTCCGACCAGGGCGTAGTCCTCGCCGCCGTCGAAGGCGAAGGAGGAAGCGTCGACGCCCTTTTTTTCGGCGTAGCGCAGAATCTCTTCGTCGAGCGAATCTGCGGGCAGGGAAATGTCCGCGCCGAGGCCGGTTCTGCTTCTTGCCAGAAGACGCGGCAGATCCCGGGCAAGTCCGTCGGAAACATCCATGAGGCCGATGCGGTCCCCGGCGTCGTGCTCCACGGCAAGGCGCGAGAGCGCCGTGCCGTCGGAGACCAGAGGCTCCGGCCTGAGGTGCCTTGCGCAGGCATGCGGCCAGTCGGCCTTCACCTGCCGGACTTCATCCTGCCCGGCAGAGGCCTCAAGAAGCGTGAGGCCGAGACGCGCAAGGCCCGCGGTTCCGGCAAGAAAGATGAGGTCTCCTTCTTCGGCCACGCCGCGGCGAAGGCCCTGAGGCAGTTCTTCCGGCAGCTCTCCCCAGGCCGTCACGCAGACGTTGATGAGGGAGGATCTTGTGAGATCACCGCCGGATAGGGCAAGGTCATGCCTGTCGCACACGGTCTTCAGGCCTTCGCAGAATCCGGAAAGCCAGGATTCGTCCTCGCGGCCCGTGAGCGTGAGTCCGAGGGAAAGGCCGGAGGGGCGGGCTCCGCTTGCGCAGACGTCGCTCACGTTCACGGCCGCGGACTTGAAGCCGATGTCGAAGGGCGTGAAGTAGCGTCTGCGAAAATGCGTGTCCTCGGCAAAGATGTCGGTGGTCACGGCGAGAGGGCCGCCCCTTTTCAGCACGGCGCAGTCGTCGCCGCGGCCGAGCAGAAGCGAGGGGTGTTCGACGGGAAAAAAGCGGCCGACAAGGCCGAGGATGTCGTCTTCGCTGGCGATGCTCATGCCTACTCCAGAGTGAGATAATCGGCGAGTATGATCTTCAGGCCGAGTCCCGGAAAGTTCACCCGGTATTTGTCCGGCGGAATTTCCTCCACGATCTTGCCGCGGCCGAACAGACGATGGCGGCAGAAGCCGAGTTTCTTCTTCACGGGTTTTGTATCCGGGCTTTCTTCCAGCTCCCGTCCGCTTCTCAGAGCGTCGCGCACGGCGGCCATGTAGGCGTCGTCGGCGTCTTCGCGCGAGCGGGGCGACGCTTCGAAATCCCTGTCGCGGGGCGGCCAGTCGTCATCGTCGTTCTTGCTGCGGCTGCGGAAGGAATTCGTCTCTTCTTCGCCGTCCTCGTTCCAGTGCCAGGAGCGGCGATGTTCCCGGGAGAACGAACCTCCGAAGACCGGAGCAGACTGCGGAGCTTCCTTTATGCGGCGTCTAGAGAGCGCGCCGCCGTAGTTTTCGTAGATCTCGTCCAGCGTATCCGTGGAGAGCTCCCGGATGAAGGGACTCGGCGAGGCGGGTTCCTGTCCGCCGGAGCTGCGGCTGTAGAGACTGAGCGGCACGAAAAGATCGAGCGTGTCCTTGGCGCGCGTGCAGGCCACATACATGAGACGACGCTCTTCCTCAAAGTCTTCGGGCCGCACCAGCGCGTGGCGGGAGGGAAAGCGGTCTTCCACAAGATCGATGATGAGCACGGCAGACCACTCGAGGCCCTTGGCGGAATGGACGGTGGACAGGGTGATCTTCTGATCTCCGTCCTCGTCTTCCGGGGCCTCCTCCGGGCTGTCCAGAGAAATGTCGGCGATGAAGAGCTGCAGATCCTCGTAGGAGGAGGCGATGGTGGACATTTCCTCAAGGCCCTGGAGTCGCCGGGGCCAGTCGTCGGGAAAGAGCTCCTCCATTTTCGGCCGGTAGTGTTCGAGAATGCTGTCGATCACTTCCTCGGGGCGGGGCTGCGTCACTCTCAGCCGGGCGATGAGCTCCATGTTTTCGAGAAAGTCAGGCCAGCGCGAGCAGGCCTTTTTGAGCGCATCCTCGTCGCCGCCTCCAGCCAGAGCGAAGAGCTTGCGCGACGTCTTCGGACCTATGCCCCGGGAAAGAGCGGCGATGCGGTCGAAGGACGGCAGATCCAGAGGATTGTTCACCAGACGGGCGAAGGCCATGACGTCCTTCACGTGGGCGGCTTCGGCGTAGCGGAGGCCGCCGTACTTGCGGAAGCCTATGCCGCGCTTGTTGAGTTCCAGTTCCACGTTGTAGGACTGATAGCCGGAACGGAACAGCACGGCTATTTCCCGCGCAGGGACCGTGGAAAGCAGCTCTTCGACGCGCCTTGCCACAAGCTGGGCCTGCGTTTTGTCGCTGAGGGGACGGTACAGCGTGACGGCCGCTTCCGAAGGCACGGGACGGCGGGAAAAGAGGTGCTTGCGGTAGCCTTCCGTGGTGTTGGCCAGAAGACTGTTGGCGATGTCGAGCACGGGCTGCACGGAGCGGTAGTTCTCTTCCAGCCGGATGATGCGCGTGTTGTGAAAGAGCTTGGGAAAGTCGAGGATGTTGTGCACCGTCGCGCCGCGGAAGGCGTAGATGGACTGGGCGTCGTCGCCCACGGCCATGATGTTGCCCTCTTCTCCGGCCAGCATGCGCACAAGACGAGCCTGAACCTTGTTGGTGTCCTGATATTCGTCCACCATGATCTGGGAAAAGCGCATCTTCTGCGCCTGAAGCACGTCGGGCTTGTCGATGAAGAGCTGCTCGAGCTCGAAGAGCAGATCGTCGTAGTCCATGAGCGCGTGTTCGCGCTTGTATTTGCGGTAGGCTTCGCCGAGCTCCACGAGATCCGAGGCGTGCGGCAGAAGATGCTGGGCCTCGCGGCGCAGCACCTCTTCAAGTTCCATTTCCTTGTTGCGCGCCTTGCTGAGCAGGCCGAGCACGGCCTGCGTGCGCGGAAAGCTGCGGTCGCCCTTGCCGATTTTCAGATTTTCCTTGCAGGTCTGTATGGCGGCGGTGCTGTCGGCGGTGTCCATGACGGTGAGGGATCCTCCCGTCCAGTCCGGGCTGAAGCGGCGCAGGATGGAGAACGCAAAGCTGTGGAAGGTGCCGCCCTGCACGCCGAGAAGCTGATGGTCCAGAAGACCTGCGGCCCTGTGCAGCATTTCCTGCGAGGCCTTGCGCGTGAAGGTGAGCAGCAGCATGGAATGAGGGTCGAGGCCGTGTTCGGCCAGCCACGCCAGACGGTAGACTATGGTGCGGGTCTTTCCGGAGCCTGCACCGGCGATGACGAGCATGGGGCCTTCCGGTGCGGTGACGGCCTCTTTCTGGGCATCGTTGAGAATGGACAAATCGAGCATGATGGGATCAGTCTGCGGCGGGAGCGTCGTTGTCGTCGGAAGGGGAAGACGTGTCGTCGGGCGCTCCGGCTTCGCGCAGGCGTCTCCAAAGTTCATCCAGGCCGAGCTTCGTGACGGCGGAAACCACCACGGGCTTCTGGCCGCCGAGTATGGCCTCCCAGGTCTTCTGCTGAGAGGAGCGTTCCTTCAGCGTGCACTTGTCGGCCTTGGTGAGCACGGCAATGACCGGAAGCTTTCTCGACCTCGCGAAGTCGGCCATCATGCGGTCTGACGCCTGCACGGGAATACGGCAGTCTATGAGAAGCGCGAGAGCCCGCAGCGTCCGGGTTTCCTCAAGATATTTCTGGATGAGCGCAGCCCAGTTCTTCCGCTCCTCGTGGCCGCGTCTCGCGTAGCCGTAGCCCGGCAGGTCCGTGAGACAGAAGCCGTCGGGTCTGACCAGAAAAAGATTCACCGAGCGGGTCTTTCCGGGTTCGGAACTCACCTTGGCCAGCTTTTTTCTGCGGGCAAGCGCGTTGATGAGCGAAGACTTGCCTACGTTGGAGCGTCCGGCAAGCGCTATCTGCGGCATGTCGTGCGAGGCGTCTTCCAGCTGCTCCAGTGTGTAGAGCGTGGCCAGAAGTTCCAGCACGGGTTCGGAAGATCTGTTTTTTTCGGCGGACGGGTCGGTCATGGCGCTGCTCCCGAGTTGACAAAGTGAGGCTCAATCGGACAATATATCTTGCTTTGCGGAAAGAGCCGAGATTAGCCTGCTTGGGCGGAAAAGGCAAATATTCCGCAGGCGCCCCGCAGGACGGGGCGGATCCTCCCCCAAGGGAGGAACAAGGCGGGATCCATCTTTTCCACCTTGAAATTTTTACCAAAAAAATCATATTTTTGCCTGGAGGCATCATGTATTCCACTACTGACTTTCGCCGCGGCCTGAAGATCGAGATCGACGGCACTCCTTACGAAATCGTTGAATTCCAGCACTTCAAGCCCGGCAAGGGCGGCGCCATGGTGCGCACCAAGCTGCGCAACATCCTGAACGGCCGCGTGGTGGACAACACCTTCCGCTCCGGCGAAAAGGTGGGCAAGCCCGATATGGAACAGCGCGACATGCAGTACCTGTACCGTGAAGGCGACGACCTCATCTTCATGGACATGACCACCTACGAGCAGATTTCCCTGCCCGTGGCCGACACCGACGGCAAGGCCGACTGGCTGCTGGAATCCCAGCAGTGCCGCGTGCTGCTCTACAACGGACAGCCCATCGACATCGAAGTGCCCGTGAGCCTCGTCATGACCGTGGTCAAGACCGAACCCGGCGTGAAGGGCGACACCGTTTCCAACGTGACCAAGCCCGCCACCCTGGAAACCGGCGTGACCATTCAGGTGCCGATTTTCGTGAACGAAGGCGACCGCGTCAAGGTCGATACCCGCACCCGCGAATATCTCGGCCGCGATTAATTCGCACTCTTTCCTTTCGCGCTGTCGGCAGGACGTTTCGCGCCCTTCCGGCAGCGCTTTCGTTTTTCGGAAGAAAAACGCCATCCGGATTTTTTCGGAACGGTTCACTCAAGCGTGAAGGGGATCATCAATGTACGGACACAGACTGGTACGCGAACTGCTCGGACTGCTCTTTCTTTTCTGCGGTCTGCTCATGCTGCTCAGTCTCTGGAGCTACCACGCCGGTGACCCCACCTTCAATCAGGCCGTCAGCATGGACGCCTCCGCCGTTCAGAATTCCGCAGGCCTCTTCGGCGCCTATCTGGCGGGTTTTCTGGTGGACTGTTTCGGCATAGCCTCCTTTTTGTGGGTCATATTCTTTCTGGCCGTGGGGGCGGGGCTCGTTTCCCGCTGGCTGGTGCTCAAGTGGTACCGCTGGCTGGGCTATCTCATGCTTTTTTCCTGCGTGCTCGTTGCCGCCAGCACCTTTGATGTCTCCCTGCACGGCATTCACGGCGGCGGGCTCGGAGGTCAGTGGCTCTCTGCGGTCTCCTATCTTTTCTTCAGTCCCCTGGGATCGTTTCTTTTGTGGGTCTTCGTGTTCCTCATCGCCATGGAGCTGTCCTTCAGCATATCCTGGCTGACCCTGGTTTCCGCGTCGATTGCCTGGGTGATGAAGAAGATCCCTTCCTTCGGCACCACGTATGATCTGCCCGTGCCCCATCTTCCCAGGGCCCTTTCCCGCCTGTCGGAGAGAGTCGCCGGATGGGGGAAGGATCATTCCGGCAATGTCCGTCCGCGTGCGGTGCTGGATATCGTGTTCGGCAGGAAAAAGGATGCGGAGGAGTCCGCGTCTCCGGCTCCGGTGCTGGAAATCAAGATGCCCGACATGATTTCCGGGACGAAAAACTCCCGTGTTTCCGAACAGACTCCCACGGATTCCGGTATCAGGGAGGAGGATCTGAGCGATCTTCTGCGCCTCGTGGAACATCCGCAGGACTCCGGGACTCAGGAAAAAGTCGGCAGTTCTTTGCCTGCGGCCGAAACGCAGGTCGTCCCGGAAGCTTTGCCTTCAGATGTCTTCGACGCTCAGGCGTCCGGACAGATTGCCTCTTCTGCCGGGAGCGGAGAGGCCGCTTCTCAGGCCGGGCAGGAAGAGGACGACTTCATCCTTGAGCTTGAAGAGCCTATCGAAACGCCCGCGCTTTCTGAGTCTCAGACCGTGCCGCCTGCGGTCCCTGCCGCTCCCGTTATCATGAGCGAGCCCGAAGATCTGCCTGCGGAGCCGGTCGCCGTGCCTTCCGTGGAGCCTGTTCATTCAGGAGACTTGCCCGAGTCGCAGGTCGACGCGGTCCCTTCTTCCGCCGCCGAAGCCGCGGAGGAGGAAGACTTGTCGCCTTCGGCGCTGGCTGCGCTCTCCTCTGCCGCTCCCGCCGTTTCCGCCGAGGATTTTCCCGCCGTGGTGCTGGCTTCCCCAGTGACGGTGCCTCCGGCTTCTTCCGCGCCGTCCGACGCTTTCGTGCCCCAGGCTTCCGTGCCGCAGAGCTCTCCGGCTCCCTCCGCCCCCGTGCTCATGTCCAGACCTGCTCCTTCCTCCTTCCCGGCGGAGGAACACAAGGATGCCGCCTATGACTCCGTGAACACTGCCGTGGCCGGAGCCATGGCCGAACAGAAGAAAATCGAGGCTGAGGCCGTCGTACCCGCCGCTCCGGCAGCGGCGCTGCCTAAGCGCAAGGTTCTTCAGCTCCCGCCTCTTGATCTGCTCTCTCCCCTGCCTGAGGACGAGAAGGCCAACAGGCCTGATGAAATGACGCTGGCCAGACAGGGCAACGCGCTCATCACCTGTCTTAAAAATTTCAATGTGAACGCCTCGCTTGCCCGCATTACGCCAGGTCCCGTGGTCACCATGTTCGAGGTGCGTCCGGCCCCGGGCGTCAAGGCGACGCGCATCACCAGTCTGGCCAACGATCTGGCCATGTCGCTCAAGGCCGTGTCCGTGCGCATGCAGGCGCCCGTTCCGGGCACCGATACCGTGGGCGTGGAAGTGCCCAACGAAAAGCGCACCACCGTGCATTTCCGCGAGATCGTGGAAAACGAGAACTTCCGTCAGGCCAAGTCGCTTCTTACCGTGGCGCTCGGCAAGGATACCGGCGGCCATCCCGTATCCGCAGACCTTGCCAAGATGCCCCACCTTCTGGTGGCCGGCGCGACCGGCGCGGGCAAGAGCGTGTGCCTGAATGCCATCATTCTTAGTCTCCTGTATCGCGCCCGTCCGGATGAAGTGCAGATGATTCTGGTGGACCCCAAGCGTGTGGAACTTTCCATGTACGCCGATCTTCCCCATCTCGTGCATCCCGTGGTCACGGACATGGATCTTACCAAGAACGCCCTGCTCTGGGCCATCGAGGAGATGAACAGGCGTCTTTCGCTGTTCTCCAAGGTCAAGGTGCGCAACATCACCGGCTACAACGACCGTCAGGCGCGTCTGCGCGCCTTGGTGGAGGCGGGCGGGCCCGTGCCTGTGGATGAGGAGACCGGTGATCCGGAAGATCTGTCCAACATGCCGTTCCTCGTCATCATCGTGGACGAACTTGCCGACCTCATGATGGTGAAGCGCAAGGAAGTGGAAGGCAGCATCGTGCGTCTGGCCCAGCTGGCACGAGCGGCGGGCATTCACCTCATCATAGCCACCCAGCGCCCCAGCGTGGATGTGGTCACGGGTCTTATTAAGGCGAACTTCCCCTGCCGCATCGCCTTCAAGGTGACGAGCGGACAGGATTCGCGCACCATCATCGACGGCGCCGGTGCGGAAAAGCTGCTCGGTATGGGCGACATGCTCTTCAAGCCCAACGGCGGCATGCTTCAGCGACTGCACGGCGCCTTCGTCAGCGACGAGGAAGTGTCCGCCGTGGTGGAATTCTGGAAGAAGCAGCAGCCGCCGAACTACAAGGTGGACTTTGCGGCCTTCGGCAACGACGATGCGGACGACGCTTCCGAGGATTTCGGTCAGCCCGCGTCCCGCGGCAACGAAATCGTGGACGATCCCATTTACGCCGAAGCCGTTCAGTTCGTTCTGGACAACGGCAAGGTGTCCATCTCCCTGCTCCAGCGGCGTTTCCGCATAGGATTCAATCGCGCGGCGCGCTTCGTGGAGCAGATGGAAAAGGACGGACTGCTCAGTCAGGCCGACGGCACGCGTCCGCGCAGCGTGGTGCACCGCTGATTCTGCCGCACGGGCGCTTCGAGCGTGCGGCATGCTCCTGCGGGACCTCACGTTGCCGAGGGCAGACGATGCTTCGGCCGGCAATTGCGTAACTCATGATTCCGGCTGGACCGGAAAGGAGAATCTGCCATGACGACGATACTCGACGGTAAGGCCACGGCAGCGTCCATACGCGCAGCTTTGCGCGAGGACATTGCCAGAGACAGGGAAAAGGCCGGACGCGTTCCCTGTCTGGCGGTCATTCTGGTGGGCGAGGACCCGGCTTCCCAGGTGTACGTGCGCAACAAGGAAAAGGCCTGTGCCGATGCCGGCATGGAAACGCGCTCGTACCGCAGACCTGCGTCCATATTGCAGGAAGAGCTGGAAGCTCTCATTGCCGAGCTCAATGCCGATCCCGCCGTGGACGGCATTCTGCTTCAGCTTCCTCTGCCCGACGGGCTGGATGCCCGTCCGTGCATTGATGCCATCAGTCCGGAAAAGGACGTGGACGGCCTTACGGCCGTGAATCAGGGCCGTGTGGCCATGAACGTGCCTGGACTTCGTCCCTGTACCCCGGCGGGCATACTCGCTCTTCTCGATCACTACGGCATTGATGTGAGTGGAAAGCGGGCCGTGGTCATAGGTCGCAGCAATCTGGTGGGCCGTCCCATCTCCCTCATGCTCGGCGGTCGTGACCGCAACGCCACCGTGACCATGTGCCATTCCCGCACGCCCGATCTTGCCGCCGTTTGCCGTGAGGCCGACATCATCGTCGCCGCGCTCGGCAGACCCCGTTTCGTCACGGCCGACATGGTGAAGAAAGGCGCCGTCATCATCGACGTGGGCATCAACCGCGGCAAAGACGGAAAGCTCTGCGGCGACGTGGACTATGAGAACGTGGCTCCCCTGGCTTCCGCCATTACGCCCGTACCCGGCGGCATCGGTCCCATGACCATTTCCCAGCTTCTTGTGAACACGGTGAAGGCCTGGAGAGCAAAGCTGCTCGACGCGTAGTCGTTTTTCCCCGCTGTGCGATTTCGTGGCAGTCGGTTTCATGCTCATGCCTGAGCGGCACATGAGCGTTCCGGCAAGAGCGAAGTGTCCATAACGCATAAGATAGCAATAAGGCGCAAAGGGTTTCCCTTTGCGCCTTATTTTGCAGCCGGCCCGGACATGCCGGGAAGAAAATCGTCTCTATATATCCGTATGTTGGTCGTCTGTTTCGTTTTCCTCGGGAGGCAGACAGCACTGAGGGCGCTGACGTCCGTAGGGTATGTTCAGCTTGTCGAGCTTTGAGCGCAGCGTATTGGGCTTGAGTCCCGCCAGCATGGCTGCGCCGTGCGGGCCGGAAATGCATCCGTCGCAGAGCTGGAGAAGTCTTGAGAAGTATTCTCTCTGCATGTCGGCAAAGGTGGTGACGTTTTTTTTGTCATGCCAGGCAGCAGGCGCATTGTCCTTGCCTATGCGGAAGATGACGGCGCCGGTCTGAAGACTGCGCACAAAGCCTTCGGCCACGACGTTGATGAGCTCGCGTACATTGCCGGGCCAGGAATAGTTCAGCAGCTTCTGCATTTCTCCGGCGGCAATGACGGGGACAGGCACGCCGTAGCGGACCGCGTCCTTGTGCAGTATGTGCTGCACGAGAAGGGGAATGTCGCCGGGTCTGTCCCGCAGAGAGGGAATGCGCACGGTCACACCGGCAAGACGGAAGTAGAGATCCTCGCGGAACGTGCCCTGACGGACCATGTCCGGAAGGTTTCTGTTGGTGGCGCAGACTATGCGGAAGTCGACGGGAATGGGGGCGCTGCCGCCGAGGCGTTCCACCGTGCGGTTCTGGAGAACGCGCAGAAGCCTTGTCTGAGCCTCCAGGGGAAGTTCTCCTATTTCATCGAGAAAAATGGTTCCGCCCTGGGCCCTTTCAAAGCGGCCCTTGTAGTCCTTGAAGGCTCCGGTGAACGCGCCCTTGGTGTAGCCGAAAAGCTCGCTGTCCAGCAGCGTGGGCGCAATGCCGCCGCAGTTGACGGCAACGAAGGGCTTGTCGCCCCGCGGGGAAAGCCGATGAAGTTCCGTGGCGAACAGGTCCTTGCCGGTTCCTGTTTCCCCGGTGAGAAGAACGGGGATGTCGAAGGGAGCCAGCATGCGTATTTCTCTTGCCACATCCTTCAGACCGGAGTTTGCGCCCACGATGTCGGAAAAGCCGCTGACCTGCTTGCGTAGGGCCCGGTTGTTTTCCTGCGTCAGTTCCAGGACCTTTTCCATGCGGCGCTGCTGATAATGGAAGCGTATGATGAAGTAGAGCGGCTTCCACAGTTTTTCCAGAAAATGCAGCTCGTCTTCCGTGAACTCCCTCTCTCCTGAACAGCCGAAGTAAATGCTTCCCTGGACCTGCCCCTGGTACAGAAAATAAAAATACAGGCAGGGACTTTCTATTTTCACCTGACTTGTAATGATGCTGAAAAAGGCATCCATCTCTTTACTGGATTTTATATAGAATATGTTTTTTCTGCTGAATGTCGCTCTGTGCTCGAATATACGGTTGAGCTGAGTGCGTGTCGGCGTCTTTATATTTTTGAAAAAGCGCACACCTTCTCTGGATATGTGAATGTGATCGCTTTCCTGACTTTCATAGGGGGGCGTATAGAACAGATAGGTCAGAGGCAGAAATTCGTTCAGATAGGAGAAAATGGAGTTCAGACTTTCTTCCAGGGAATCTCCCTGAATGAGTCGCTCCACGACTCCGAGATAAGCCTCATTATTCTCCAATATTTCGGAGTTTTTATTTTCTGAATTCGAAATATCAGATGAAATATGCGACATTTCGTAACCCCTGTCTTAGTACATTTTTAACTATTTGAAATTAAAAGATAAAATGAATGGCACGAAATTAGCATAGATGAGGGAGAAAAGGCAAGAGTTCCGTAAGAGCTCTGCTGAACGCTTTGGAACCCGCTGGGAATTATAAAAAACGGACCGGTTGAACGGTCTGTTCATTCGGAGGATTGCAATGAAGCCGCTGTACAAGGAAAAGTATCCCCATGTGTTTTCTCCCCTGACCGTCGGCCGCAAGGGACAGGTGACCTTCAAGCACCGCATCATGGTTCCCCCCATCGGTTCGCAGGGCGACATCGTGGATTCGCATCATCGTCTTAATCGTGACGGCGTGGAGTTCTATACGCACTGGGCCCGCGGCGGAGCCGCCTGCATCACCGTTCCCATGGAAATTCCCGCCAACGGCGGTCATCGCGGCGACCTTGTTCTTGACGATGCCGTGGACGGCTTCATTTACATGCATAATCTTCAGCGCCCCGTGCACATGTACGGCACGAAGACGCTCTGTGAGATCTATCATGCCGGATGCTGCATGCTTCCCTGGCCCGGCTATCCGCTGCTCAGTTCCAGCGCCTTCATGTATAACGGCCGCATGACCAAGGCCATGGACAGGCAGGATATGGACGACGTGCGCGCGATGTACGTCGACGCCGCCGTGCTGGCCATGCGCTCCGGCTTTGACGGCATTCTGCTGCATTACGGTCACGGCTGGCTCATGAACAACTTCCTCTCGCCGCTCTGCAACAAGCGTACTGACGAGTACGGCGGAAGCGTGGAAAACCGCTGCCGCTATCCTCTGGAAATCATCAAGGCCATACGCGACGCCATAGGCTACGACATGATCATCGAGCTGCGGCTGAACGGCGACGACAAGAAGGAAGGCGGCATCACGCCCGACGACTGCGCACAGCAGGCTTTGATATTCCAGGATTACGTCGACATGATTCATGTTTCCTGCGGTACGCGGCTTGACGCCCATGCCCGTCCGAAAATGCATCCGACCTGCTTCGTGCCTGAGGCTCACAATGCCGAGGCGGCCCACACGCTGAAGAAGGCGGGCGTCAAGGTCCCTGTGGGCGTGGTAGGAGCCATCGGCAGCGCGGCAACAGCGGAAAAGCTGATTGCCGAGGGCAAGTGCGACTATGTCCTCGTGGGACGTCAGTCCGTGGCTGATCCGTACTGGTTCAACAAGGTTCGCGAAGGCCGTGAGGAAGACATCCGTCCCTGCATCCGCTGCGACTACTGTCTGGACGGCGGCCGTCGCGGAGCCCTTACCACGGAGGTCAACATTTCCGATACCGCGACCTTTGACGGTCACTGTTCCGTCAACCCGCTCTATCGCCAGGGTCAGTACAAGGAATACATGCTGCGCGAAACGAAGCCGAGACGCGTGGCCGTTGTCGGCGGCGGCGTGGCCGGCATGCAGGCGGCGCTCAAGGCGGCCGAGCGCGGGCATGATGTGACGCTCTTTGAAAAGAGCGACAGACTCGGCGGTCAGCTGGCGCTTTATCCCGATCATCTGTGGTTCAAGGATCATGTGCGCGCCCTTCGCGAGTACTTCATCACGCAGCTTCACAAGAGCAGCGTCACCGTTCTGCTGAATACGGAAGCGACGCCCAAGCTCATTGAGGAAGCCGACTTCGATGCCTGCATCGTGGCCGTCGGCGCGACGCAGAAGGTTCCGCCCATTCCCGGTATTGAAAATGCCATGCTGGCCTGGGATGTCTTCGGCCATGAAGACAAGGTGGGCAAAAAGGTCGTCATCGTGGGCGGCGGTTCCGTGGGCTGCGAGCTGTCCATCCAGCTAGCCGGCATGGGGCATGAGGTCACGGTTGTGGAAATGACCCGCTGGCTGGCCGCGAATTCGCAGATCTCCGAGCGCATGAGCCTGGAAGAGCACATGGAACTCAACCATGTTCAGGCACTGACGGAGAAAGCCTGCGTGGGCATTGACGCAGCCGGCGTGACGGTGCAGGACAACAATGGTCAGCAGACGCATATCGATGCCGACACCGTCATCGTAAGTGCCGGTTCCCGTTCACTCGTCGCCGAGAGAGATGTCTTTGCCAACACGGCGTTTGATGTCATCAATGTCGGTGACTGCGACAGCGTAGGCACCATCCGGACCGCCATAGAATCGGGGTGGGATGCTGCTGCGAGCCTGTAGTCCGGTATGAACAATCTTAGGGAGGAACGGCGGAGAAACGCCGTTCCTCCGGCTGGAAGGAGTTTCCATGAAGTTGCGTTCCGTTCTTTTCGTGTTTTTCGCCGCCATCGGTCTTGCTCTGTCCCCGCTGTCTTCCGATGCCAAAACCGTCTTCCGCATGGCCAACACCGGCGGTCCCAACGACGACTACACCTATGGATGCAATCAGTTTGCCAAGAATCTGAAGGAAATTTCCAAGGGAGAATTTGAAGTCCGGGTCATGAGCAACGGCGTTCTCGGCAACGACCGCGTGACCACGGAAATGACGCAGCAGGGCTCGCTGGACTTCAATCTGGTGGGCCAGAGTCAGCTGAATCTGTTCATCAAGCCTCTTCTGGCCATGGATCTGCCCTACATGGTGGATGCTTCAAAGAACCGTCAGTTCCTTGAGGCCTTTGATCCCTATGACGGCGCGCTTTATAAGTACCTCGACGGCGAGGCCGCCAAGGCCGGTCTGAAGCTCGTCATGACCCTTGATACGCCTTTCCGCAGCTATGCCTTTACTCCCCGTTCCGGTGTGGAGAATCTGGCCACGGCCCGCGGCGTGAAGGCCCGTGTGACCATGTCTCCTGTTGAAAAGGGCTTCGTCAACGCTCTCGGCATGAATCCCTGTCCTGTGGGCTGGACGGAAGTATATACGGCCATTCAGCAGGGGACCGTGGACGGTGAAATCATCAACTTCGGTACCTTCGCCTCCTTCAATCGTGCCGAGATCGAAGACCGTTTTCTTGTCACCAAGCACAACATGGCGAAGAACTTCGTCGTCATGAACCGGGCGAAGTTCAACGCTCTCAGCCCCGAACAGCAGAAGATGATTCTCGACGCCGGGCGCAAGTCCCAGCGAGAAGAGTGGGACATGAGTGAGAAATTCGAAGCCAACGGCCTTGAATACTGCAAGCAGCACAATATCAAGATCATCGAGCTCACGGATGCGGAAAAGGCGGAGATCAAGAAGAATCTCAAGCCGCTCTATGATGAGTATCTGCCCCAGATAGACCCTGAGTTCGTACGCCTGATTCAGGAAGCCCAGAAGTAGCATTCGTGCGGGGCGGAAGATGTCGTTTCTTCTGCCCCTTTTTTGTAAAATTTTCGGGAGCCTCATTCATGACAACGTTTCAGAAAGTTCTGCACTGGCTGGATGAAAATGCGGAAAAGCCCGTCATTGTCATTGCCTGCGTGGTTGCCTGCCTGCTCATTCCCTATCAGGTTTTTACCCGTTATTTTCTCGGCAGCTGGTTCAAAATGAATGTGGATACGTCGGCTGTTGAAGAGCTGGCGCTGTTTGCCCTCATCTGGGGCACCTATTTTGCCGTTCCTCTCGTCATCAAGCGTCGTGAAAACATACGCATGACGGCATTTATAGACTGGCTTGTCCCGCAGAAATATCACAACTTCGTGCTTTTATTCAACAACGTTGCCACGTTTGCCCTTACGAGCATCATTGTCTATCTTTCCGTGAGGCTCATCCGCCTGCAGTTCCAGTTCCCTCAGGAAACGCCCACTCTGCGTATTCCCTACTGGATCCCTTATTCCATTCTGTTCTTCGGTTTCTTTTTTCAGTGCATCCGCGTCGTACAGGACAGCGTGAAGCTGATTCGTGAAACCGGCGTGGTTCAGTTCCTGCTGGCCGTCGTTCTTGCGGCCGTTCTTGCGGCTCCGCTCATTGTTGTGGAGCACAGTCCTACATTCGTGCTGCTCGTCACGCTGTTCGGCGGCATGGTCTTGGGCATTCCCATTGCCGTCGTGCTCGGCATAGCGGGAGCGCTGGCCATTCATGCTTCCGGCTTCCTGCAGATGAACATCATCGCCCAGACGGCCTACAATTCTCTGGACTCCTTCCCCATGCTTGCCGTGTTCTTCTTTGTTCTCGCCGGCATATTCATGGGCAAGGGCGGTCTTTCCGGTCAGCTCATCGGTCTGGCCGACATGATGCTCGGTCGTCGCACGGGCGGTCTTGCCATGGCCACCGTCGTGGCCTGCACCTTCTTCGGCGCCATATCCGGTTCCGGCATAGCCACCTGCGCGGCCATCGGCATGATTACCATTCCCGCCATGGTGGAGCGCGGCTATTCCAAGGCCTTTTCGGCGGCCATCGTTGCCTGCTCCAGCGCCATCGGCGTCATGATCCCCCCGAGCAATCCCTTCGTGCTCTACGGCGTCATCACCAACGTCTCCATAGGCAAGCTTTTTGTGGGCGGCATTCTGCCCGGCATCATCACGGCGGCTCTGCTCATGGTCGTTGCCTGGTACATTTCCAGGAAGAACGGCTGGAAGGGCGAGGACAGGGAATATTCCTGGGGTGAAATAGGTCGGGCTCTCTGGGCCGCCCGCTGGGCGCTCATGGTGCCGGTCATCATTCTCGGCGGCATTTACGGCGGCATCATGACGCCTACGGAAGCCGCAGGCGTGGCCGCGCTGTACGGCTTTCTCGTGGGCGTGTTCGTTCTGCACGGCATTACGCGCGAGAACGTTGTCGAGGTGCTTGTGGACAGCTCCGTCACGGCCGCGACGGTACTGTTCCTGGTGGCCATGGCCAGCGTGTTCGGTTACGTCATGGCCATCGAGCAGATTCCCGATCTCATTTCCGAATGGATGCTCACGCTCACTTCGAACAAGATCATCATGCTGCTCATCGTGAACCTGCTTCTGCTTGTCGTGGGCGCGCTCATGGAATCCGCGTCGGCCACGCTCATTCTGGCTCCCATACTCATGCCCATGATGGTTCGTCTCGGTGTGGATCCGGTGCACTTCGGCGTGATCATGGTGTGCAACCTGGCCATCGGCTTCATTACGCCGCCCATAGGCCAGAGCCTGTTCGTGGCTGCGGCCATTTCCGATGAAAGGACGGAGAGGATTGCCCTGGCGGCCCTGCCGCTTCTGCTGGCCATGCTCGTCATGATCCTCATTGTCACCTACGTGCCTGAAGTATCGCTTTTCCTGACGCGATTCATGTAACCCGTTCACCCGCACGCAGAAATCTGCGGGCGGTTTTGCATGGAGAAGTGCCGTGGGCATCATCTGCATTACCGGAGCGACATCGGGACTGGGACAGGCTTCCGCCGAGCTTTTCATCCGAAAGGGCTGGAAGGTCGTCGGAACGGGACGGAGGCGTGAGAGGCTGAACGCCATGGGCGAAAGGCTGGGAAGCCGTTTCTTGGGGCTGTGCTTCGACATACGCAGCCGTGAAGAAACGCAGAAGGCGCTCTCGCAGATTCCCCGGGAATTTGCCGCAATAGACGTTCTTTTGAACAACGCCGGTCTTTTTGCCGGAGAAGGGCGCATGCAGGACGGCGACCTGGAGGCCTGGGAAACCATGGTTTCCACCAATATCCTCGGTTTGCTGTACTGCACGAGACTTGTTCTGCCCGGAATGCTGGAGCGGGGCCGCGGACATATCGTCAACATGGGCTCGGTGGTGGGCAGCAGGGCCTGTGCCATGGGAAACGTGTACGGCGCAAGCAAGGCCTTTGTGCGGCATCTTTCGGACAACATGCGTTCCGATCTTCTGGGCACGCCCATACGGGTCACCTGCCTTGCTCCGGGGCGTACCCGCACGGAGTTTTCCCTGGTGCACAACGCGGGAGACGCTGAGAAGGCCGAGAAGGAATACAGCGGCAGTCAGCCTCTTTCGGCCGGGGACATTGCCGGAGCGATATGGTGGATCGTGCACTGTCCTCCGAACATGAACGTCAGCTATCTTGAGGTCATGCCTGTGGGACAGGCCGATGCGGGAACCGTCTTTGCCGATGTTCCAGAGTTGAGGAAATCGCGTCGGCGTCCGGCCTGACGGCCGAGGGGATGTGTTTGCCATCCGTGAGACATTGTCTTGTCCGGCAGGAAAGAAGAGCTCCCGGGGATTCTTTCCGACAAAAAGCCGCCGTTCTCAAAAGAACGGCGGCTTTTTGAATCATGAAAACGCGTCGGGAGAGTCTTTCTCCCTCATGCGCTTAGTCTTCCTTGTGTTCGCGACGCTCACGATGTTCACGATGTTCACCGCGACGGTCGCCGCGGCGTTCGCGACGTTCACCGTCGCTGCGTTCACGGCGGGCGGGGCGGGCCGTGTCTTCGGGCTTCCATTCGATGCCCTGTTCTTCGAGCAGTACGGCCTTGCGGCTGGCGCGGATGCGGTCGCCGTTGATTTCGATGACCTTGACCACCATGTCCTCACCGAGGTGAGCCACGTCTTCGGTCTTTTCCACACGGTTGATGTCGAGCTGGGAGATGTGCACCAGGGCTTCGAGGTTGGGCAGGATCTCCACGATGGCGCCGATTTCAAGGATGCGCTTGACCTTGGCGTTGTAGTTCTTGCCGAGTTCGGCGTGCTGATCGTAGTAGAGCACCATTTCCTTGGCGGCCTGCATGGACTTCTGCGTGGGCGCGAAGATGGTGATGCGGCCGGAATCCTCGATGTCGATGGCGGCGCCGGTGGCGCTGGTGATGGCCTTGATGTTCTTGCCGCCGGGGCCGATGATCATGCGGATGATCTCGGGATTCACGAACACTTCCTCATGCTGGGGAGCGTAGGGGGAAAGTTCGCGCACGGCGGGCATGGCCTTGGCCATGACGTCGAGAATGTGCAGACGGGCCACGCGGGCCTGTTCCATGGCGCGGGCCATGACTTCGGTGGGCAGGCCGTTGATCTTGATGTCCATCTGGATGGCGCTGATGCCTTCGGCCGTGCCGGCGATCTTGAAGTCCATGTCGCCGAGGGCGTCCTCGTCACCGAGGATGTCGGTAAGAACGGTGTAGGTGTCGCCGTCCTTGATGAGGCCCATGGCCACGCCGGCCACGGGAGCGCTGATCGGCACGCCGGCGTCCATGAGGGACAGGCAGCCGCCGCACACGGCGGCCATGGAGGAGGAACCGTTGGATTCCACGGTATCGGACACCACGCGGATGGTGTAGGGGAAGCTTTCAGGAGAAGGCAGAACGGCCTTGAGGGCGCGCTCGGCAAGGTGACCGTGGCCGATTTCGCGGCGGGACACGCGCACGGACTTCACTTCGCCCACGGTGAAGGGCGGGAAGTTGTAGTGCAGCATGAAGCGCTTGGTTTCGTCGCCGTTCAGGGTGTCGACCTTCTGTTCGTCGGAGGTGCTGCCGAGCGTGGTGACGGCGATGGTCTTGGTCTCGCCGCGGGCAAAGATGACGGAACCGTGGGCGCGGGGCAGGACCGAGGTCTCGATTTCGATGGGACGCACGGTCTTGGTGTCGCGGTTGTCGATGCGGGTGCCTTCGTTGATGACTCTCTGACGCACGAGCTTCTTTTCGAGATGCTCGAGCACTTCACCGATGGCGGCCTGGGCGACGGGATCGTCGGCATAGCGCTCGTCGGTGGCCATGAGGGCCTTCACCTTGTCCTTGACGGCCTTGCGGGCATCCTTTCTGAGAAGCTTGTCAGGCGTGCGCAGGGCGTCTTCCATGCCGGACTTGATGGCGAGATCTTCCACATAGGCGAAGAGTTCGGGATCGTCCTGCTTGGGAATGAATTCGGTCTTGGGCTTGCCGGCCAGCTTCACGAGCTCTTCCTGGGCGTCGATGAGGGGCTGAATGGCCTTGTGGGCCCAGTTCAGACCGTCGATGAGGTCCTGTTCCTTGACGAGCTTGGCTTCGCCTTCCACCATGACCACGGCGTCGCGGGAAGCGGCGAGCACGATGTCCATGTCGGAGCGCTTGAGCTCCTCATTGGTGGGGTTCAGCACGAACTGGCCGTCCACGCGGCCGAGGCGCGCGCCGGCCACGGGGCCCGCGAAGGGGATGTTGGAAATGCAGGTGGCGGCGGAAGCGGCGGTGATGCAGAGCACGTCGGGATCGTTTTCGCCGTCGGCGGAAATGACGGTGGCGAGGACCTGCACCTCATTGCCGTAGCCCTTGGGGAAGAGCGGACGGATGGGGCGGTCGATGAGGCGGGCCACGAGGGTTTCATGATCGCTCGGGCGGCCTATTTCGCGGCGGAAGAAGTTGCCGGGAATGCGGCCGGCGGCGTACATGCGCTCGGCATATTCCACGGTGAGGGGGAAGAAGTCCTTGGGCGTTTCGAGCTGGGCTTCACACACGGTGACGAGAGCCACGGTGCCGCCGCACTGGATCCAGATGGCGCCGTTGGCCTGACGGGCTACGCGGCCCGTCTCCAGAATGATTTCCTTGCCGCCCACGGTGGCGGACACACGAGTGCTGTTGAGCAGACCCATATGGTTACTCCTGGAAGGAGACTCCGTGAAGAAAGACGAAGTATTCGCCTCTGTTCGCGGATGCTCCTTCCTCGCGTTGAGGTTGAGGGGAAAATCCCCTTTCATGCAGGATGGGGGAGCGGAATCTCTCCCGCTCCCCCTTGTTTCCGGATCGTTTCCGACTACTTGCGCAGACCGAGCTTTTCGATCAGGGCACGGTAGCTCTGAATGTCGGTCTTCTTCAGGTAGTTCAGCATCTTGCGACGCTGGCCGACCAGCTTGAGCAGGCCGGTACGGGAGTGGAAGTCCTTCTTGTTGGCCTTGAAGTGGCCGGCGAGGCCGTTGATGCGGGCGGTAAGAAGGGCGATCTGAACTTCAGCGGAGCCGGTGTCGCCTTCGTGCTTGGCGAACTGGGCGATAACGGCCTGCTTCTGAGCGGAATCCATAGCCACAGCGGTATCCTCCTCTCTGGCATCTGCCAGAGGTTAGTGGGTAAAAAGCCCCCGGAGCACTGCCCAGACAGGGCGATCCCTGTCCATGCGGGCTTCTGCCAGAGCCAGAGGCGAGCCATCCTGCGCCAGTATGAGGGCGCGTTCTCCGGATTCGAAGGTTCCGAATTCCGGAAGATGGGGAACGGGCATGCCGTTTTTCAGATGCGCTTCCTGCCTTTTGTCGACGGAAATGTTTTTCCAGCCAGGCAGAGCGGCGCTGATGGGCATGATCCATTCCGGCAGCCTTTCGGGCTCGGCAAGGATTTCGTCCAGCGTGTGGGCGACTTCCAGGCCAAACGGGTGGCTGTATTCCCGGGTCAGTTCCGTGAGCATGGCTCCGCACCCGAGTCGAATCCCCAAGCTGTGGGCCAGGGACCGTATGTAGGAACCGGAACTGCACGTTACCCGGAATCGCACGTCCGGCATGTTCACCCATTGAACAGAGGCGTGCGAAACATGTATGCTTTTCACCTTGACCGGCACTTCCATGCCGGCTCGGGCCAGCTTGTACAGAGGCTGGCCCTGGTGCTTTGCGGCGGAATAGGGCGGAACGGGCTGTTCCGTCACATCCAGCCAGGCCGTCACTTCACGTCGTGCGGCCTGTTCAAGTTCGGAGCCCGGAGCAAGGTCTTCTTCGCTCAGGGCCGTCTCGGAAATCACGGTACCTTCGGCGTCCCACGTGTCGGTGGTCACGCCGAGACGCAGCGTGCCGCCGTAGGTCTTCACCCCGCCTTCCAGAAGATAGCCGGAGAGCTTGGTGGCGTTGCCGAGCAGCACGAGCAGCACGCCGGTCGCCATGGGGTCGAGGGTGCCCGCATGGCCGATTTTTTTCTGCCCGAGTCTTTTGATGCGGGAGATGGCCTGTGCGGAGCTGAGTCCCTTGGGTTTGTCCAGTACCAGTATGCCGTGCTGCTGTTCCATGCGAAAAGTCTATGTACCTTTAATTATCGGGATAGTCCAGTCCTGAAAAGACGAGCCGGCTCTATGGGAAGGCCGGGGACTCTTCCTTGAAATTATTGAAAAAATGGGTCGCGGCCCTTTTGGGGGAAAAAGACGTTCTTTCTCCCTTTTTACGAAGCCTTTCCGCCGGAAGACGCGGCGGCAGCGCGCGGGGAAGTACTCCTGAGCCGGGGCTTCAGGAATTTTTTGCCCGTAGCAGGCGGAGGCTAGTTCAGAAGAGGCCTCGATACGGGATGCTGGGCCTCCACATGGTCTTCCACTTCCGTGCCCCTGGGCGGCGTGAACTGAAAGTCCTTTTCCGAGGTCGAAGCATTGGGCGTGAGGTTCTGAAGCTCGATGGTGTTGGTGTTGCCGTAGAAGTCCATGACCATGGCGCGGCGGATGAGAAACGTGGAGGGGTCGAGCCAGAGCTGTGCCTCGGTGAGTTCCGTGGTGGGTTCCTTGGGATAGAGCAGAAGATGAATGAGATCGCCGTCCGACGGATCCTGTGCGGATTCCACGTCGAAGTCGCGGGAAAGGGCGCTCTGGCCGGTGATGACCTGGATGAGGGAGCGGGAATCTTCGGCCAGGGCGCGGGAATAGCGGTAGGCCAGCTCTTCGTCGGGAAGATAGTTCCAGATCTCCTTGTCCGTGACCATGAGAAGTTCGGCATGGGGCGCGGCGGTTTCCCAGCGTACGAAGAGGGGCTTCTTGAAGAGAAGCACGCCGTTTCTTTTTTCCACGACGCCGCTTTCCCTCTGCAGAAGCTGCTGCGTGAAGTTGGCGCGGAAGCTCTGCATGCCGGCGTAGGCGGTCTGCATCTTGTTCACCGCGGCGGAAACGTCGGCGGCGGAGGATTCCTGAGCGAAAAGGCCGAGGGCGAGAAGGGCACAGAACAGGATACGCAGCAGTCTGCTCATGACAATGATCCTCATGCCGTCCGTGAGAAGCGCAGACGGCGGAAGGGGCCGCGGAAGCGGCTGAAAAAGGCCCGGAAAAAGCCGGGCCGGAGAAGGGCGCGGGGAGGAAACCCTCCCCGCGGAATGCTTATTCAGCGTCGTCGTCGGACTGGGTGAGTCCGTAGTTGTCGGCAAGGATGGGGCCGAAGAAGAAGCTGACGTCGCCGAGTTCTTCCTCGATGCGGAGGAGCTGGTTGTACTTGGCGATACGGTCGGAACGGCTGGCGGAGCCGGTCTTGATCTGGCCGGAGTTGGTGCCCACGGCGAGATCGGCGATGAAGGTGTCTTCGGTTTCGCCGGAGCGGTGAGACACGATGGTGGCATAACCGGCGTTCTTGGCGATCTCGATGGTGTCGAGGGTCTCGGTCAGGGTGCCGATCTGGTTCACCTTGATGAGCACGGCGTTGGCGAGGCCGTCTTCAATGCCTTCGGCCAGGATGTCGGGGTTGGTCACGAACAGGTCGTCGCCGACGAGCTGGATGTGGTCGCCGAGGCGGTCGGTGAGCAGCTTCCAGCCTTCGCGGTCGTCTTCGGCCATGCCGTCTTCGATGGAGATGAGAGGATAGCGCTTGGTGAAGTCTTCGAGCCAGTCCACCATCTGTTCGCTGGTGAGCTCGAGGCCTTCGCCGGCGATGACGTACTTGCCGTCCTTGTAGAATTCGGAGGAGGCGGCGTCGATGCCGAGGGCCACTTCCGCACCGGGGATGTAGCCGGCGGCCTCAATGGCCTTGATGAGGTAGCTGAAGGCTTCGTCGTGGCTCTTCAGGTTGGGGGCGAAGCCGCCCTCGTCGCCGACGGAGGTCACATGGCCGTCCTTGGCGAGGATGCCCTTGAGGGTGTGGAAGACTTCGGCGCCGATGCGCAGGGCGTCGGCAAAGGTCTTGGCGCCCACGGGCATGATCATGAATTCCTGAATGTCCAGGTTGTTGGGAGCATGCGCGCCGCCGTTGATGACGTTCATCATGGGGGAGGGCATGATCTTGGCGTTCACGCCGCCGAGATACTGGTACAGGGGCAGGCCGAGGTATTCGGCAGCGGCGCGGGCCGTGGCGAGAGAGACACCGAGCATGGCGTTGGCGCCGAGGCGGGACTTGTTTTCGGTGCCGTCGAGATCGATGAGGGTGTTGTCCACCTGCACCTGGCGCAGGGCGTCGAGGCCGACCACGGCTTCGGCGATTTCACCGTTCACATGTTCCACGGCGCGGGTCACGCCCTTGCCCTTGTAGCGGCCCTTGTCGCCGTCGCGCAGTTCGAGGGCTTCGCGGCTGCCGGTGGAGGCGCCGGAAGGAACGGCGGCGCGGCCGACGTGGCCGGACTCCAGACCGACTTCCACTTCAACGGTAGGATTGCCGCGGGAGTCGAGGATCTCGCGGGCCCATACGGAAGTGATGGTGCTGTTGTTCATTGAGGAAACTCCTTGGAATATGCCGGACAAGGTCCGGGTAAGAGAACAGAATGCTAGGATAGGGCGCGGGCGCCGTTTTGGTTCCAGAGAAGCCGGAGTCCTTCAAGAATAAGATCGGGTCTTACGATGTCAAAGGCGCGGCATATTCTGGAAAGGTCGTGCGCCGCTCCGCCCGTGCCCACCACGAGCGTGGGGCCGGGCGGCTGAGCCTTGAGGCGTTCACAAAGGCCTGCCGTCATGGCGGCGAAGCCGAAGAGAAAGCCGTGGTTCATGCTCGTTATGGTGTTTTTTCCTATGCGCACGGAGGATTCCGTCATTTCCAGGGAAATGCGCGGAAGCTTGGCCGTGCCCGAGGCAAGCGCGTTGCGCGAGGAAAAAAGACCGGGACAGATGAGGCCGCCCAGGTAGGTGTTGCCGGATACGCAGTCGAAGGTGGTGGCGGTCCCGAAGTCCACGGAAATGATGGACGGCGCGTCGGCAAAGAGCTTTCTGGCTGCAAAGGCGGCGAGAAGCCTGTCCGCTCCCACTTCCTGGGGCTGGTCGTAGCCGTTCACGAGGTCGAGGGAAAAGTCGCCGGGAAAGGTGAGCGGCTCCTTGCCGAGATATTTCTGCAGGGCTTCGTGAAGGAGCGTGCTCACATCAGGCACCACGGAGCAGACGAGACAGGCGGTTATGTCTTTCGCCGCAAGGCCGCGCAGAGCCAGAAGCTGGAGCAGGGAGAGACCGAGACTGTCCGCCGTGTGCTGCGCCCTGGTGGGCAGGGAGTAGGAAGCCTCCAGGGCGTCTGGGCGGGCGAAGACTATCTTGATGCAGGTATTGCCGATGTCGGCAAGAATGAGATGTTCAGACATGCATGCACCACCCGTGAAAAGAAAAGACAAGAGAGTTTACCCTTTCTTTGTCCCGCGCGCAATGGGTAAAAGGGGCGGCTTTTCGGGACGCGGAGGCGGCCCTACCGGAGGGCGAGCCGTAAGTTTTACCGGCGGGCGGGGATGGAAGCCGCCGGTCAGGATTTTTTTTCGTTTTTACCGGCCAGCGGATGGGCGGCGTCGTAGATGCGCGTGAGGGCGTCGAGGTTGAGATGCGTGTAGCGCTGCGTGGTGGATATGCGGCTGTGGCCGAGCAGCTCCTGCACGGCGCGCAGATCCGCGCCGCCTTCCAGAAGATGCGTGGCAAAGGAGTGGCGCAGATCATGCGGGGATATGTGCTGCGGAATGCCTGCTTCTTCCGCTCTTTCTTCCAGGATGCGCGCGGCCTGACGGCGGTCGAGTCTTTTGCCGCGGCGTCCCAGAAAGGCGGCTCTCTCGCCGTGCACGGGGGGGACGTCGTTTCTGACGGCAAGCCAGCGGGTGAGCGCCGCCATGCAGGTGTCGCTGAGCGGCACGATGCGTTCCTTGCCGCCCTTGCCCATGACCTGTACGTG
The DNA here is from genome assembly GCA_905192935.1 of uncultured Mailhella sp. Lineage (GTDB taxonomy): Bacteria > Desulfobacterota > Desulfovibrionia > Desulfovibrionales > Desulfovibrionaceae > Mailhella. Next base: position 92,017 of record CAJJMX010000001.1, on the reverse strand, counting down.
TCCGCTTTCGGGGCGGATGTCGTTCACGTCCAGCCCCAGCGCCTCGGAGATGCGCAGGCCCGAGCCGTAGAGCAGCTCCAGAAGTGCCATGTCCCTGAGATGAAATATTTCGCTGGCGTCCGGAGTCTCCGAGGCGGCGGCATGTTTTTCCTCTGCGGTCTCGTCCAGAAGGCTGAAGACCTGATCCACGTTGAGCATGGCGGGGTGCCGCTGATCCTGCTTGGGATTGCGCACGCCTGCGCAGGGGTCCGTCTCTATCTTGTGCAGACGCAGAAGATGCCGGAACAGCGAGCGAAGGGCCGAGAGCTTGCGCGCCATGGACGAGCGGGCCATGCCCTGCCTGAAGAGCGAGGCGGAAAAGCCCTGCACCATCTGCCGCGTGATCTCGGAAGGCCTCTCCAGAGAGGCTCCCATGCCGTGCAGATAGGTTTCGAATTCCAGGATGTCCACGGCGTAGGCTTCCACCGTGGCCTCGGACGCGCCCTTCTGAAATTCCATCCAGGCGAGGAAGGTTGCTGCGGGAACGGGCAGGGACGCGGTGATGTCGGCAAGACGGCTCATGTTCTGGCCTCGTAGCGGGTATCGGTGAGGCGGCGCGCGAGTCTCTTCACTTCCAGGATCATGAGCACGGCGCTCACCGAAGCGCTCGACCAGGAAGGATTTTTTTCCTGAGCCGCGTAGAGAAGTTCATCTTGCGTAAGAGGTCCCTTTTTCAGCAGGGAAAGAATGGTTTCCTCCTCTTCGGTGAGCGGAGGAGCGGACGGCGGCACACTCTGCGGCTGTTTCTTGATTTTATTCGGAGCCGCCATGTCCGGAACGTGTTCTTCCTCCGTTCCGGTGCGGGCGTCTGCGTGTTTTTCGTCGGTAACGTCCGCCCTTTCCCCGGATGCTTCGGGGTATGAGGAATCCGGCTTTTTCGGGGTGCGGGGGGACAGGTTCGCCTGCCGCTTCGGAGCGGAAGGCGACGGACGGAGTGCCTCGGCCGCGAGGCTTTCGGAAACGTCGTCTTTCTCTGCGGCGGACTCACGCCCCGGGGCTGTGAACGGTCCTGCGGAGCCCATGAGATGCGGAAGAAGGTCGGCCAGAATGTCTTCGGCACAGAAAACGGGCCGTGCGCCTTCCAGAAGAAGTTTCTTCGTGCCTTCCCGGCAGGGGGCGCGCAGCGCGTCCGGCGAAGGGACATAGACGTTTCTGCCCTGTTCGGCCGCAAGGTGGGCGGTGATGAGGCTGCCGCTTCGCGCGTGCACGGCCTCCGTGACCAGAACTCCGAGAGAAAGCCCGCTTATGATGCGGTTGCGCACGGGGAAGGCCCCGGGGCCGGGTACCCAGCCGGGCGGCATTTCGCTGACGAGAAGCCCCTGTCCGGCCAGGCTTTCATAAAGCGCCCTGTGTCCGGCGGGAAAGGCCTTGTCCACGCCTCCGGGCAGCACGGCGATGGAACGGCCGGGGCCGTGCAGAGCCGCCCTGTGAGCGCAGCCGTCCGCGCCGAAGGCCAGGCCCGAAACCACGGTGATCCCGGCCTGAGACAGCTCTTCCGATACGGCCGAGGTGAAGTCGAGGGCTGCGGCGGAGCAGTTTCTGGATCCGACCACCGCCACGCAGGGAGCGCCGAGGAGCGCGGTGTCGCCCGCGGCGTAGAGAAGGGCGGGAGCGTCGGGCAGTTCCCTGAGCAGGGAAGGGTAGCGTCTGTCGGTCCACAGAATGATGGAGGCCCGAAGGGTACGCGAGGCCTCCCATTCGGGGCGGGCCTTGAGTCTCCAGGCGTTGTTCAGGTAGCCGTCGGCCTTCTGCACCGGTACGCCCGCTTCCGGCCACTGCGGAACGTTCATCACGGCCTCGTAGGCCGAGCCGAAATGCGAAAGAAGCAGGCATGTGCTCCGCGCGCCGAGACCGGCGGTATGCCGCAGGGCCAGCGCCGCCCAGTATTCCCGGCGTCCGTCCTCATCGAGAGCGGCCAGAGCGGTGTCGGAAACGTTTCCGTCTGCCATGTCAGGCCGCGCTCCCGCCTTCGGTATGGAAGAGCCGTGCGGCCCTGGTGAGCGATTCCTGCGTAGCCAGCAGATAGACGATGTCCCCGGCCAGAAGCTGCGTCTGTGCATCGGGATTGTTGTTGATGACATCTCCCCGGCGCACGCCCGCCGCCGTGACGCCGTGCTCCTTGCGCAGCGCGGCCTCGGCTATGGTCTTGCCCGCGAGGGGGGAACCTTCTTCCACGGCATAGGCCACAAGCTGAAGATCGGGCAGACTGTCCATGATGGAGCCGCCCATGCCCAGACGGCGCTGCATGCCGTAGTTTTCGCGGCGGATGGCGGAGACGTATTGGTCTATGGTCTGGCGCGGCACGAGATAATGGTTCAGCACGCGGGCGAACACTTCCAGCGAGGTTTCGAACTCTTCAGGAATGACTTCGTTGGCGCCCACTTCCTTGTAGGAGTTCAGATTGCCGAGAAAGCGCGTGCGCACGATGATGTGCAGAGAAGGATTCATGGCGCGGGCGTTGGCGATGATGGCCCGGCTGCCGGCGGGATCGGAAGTGAGGATGGCAAGGGTCCGGGCCGTGGCTGCGCCGAGATGTTCGAGCACCAGCGGGAAGGAGGCGTCGCCGTGGCGTATGGGCTCGGTGGCACGGTATTTTTCCACGGTGGTGGGGTTCATTTCCGAAATGATGTAGGGAATGCCGCAGCGCTTTGCGCCGTGGGCCATGATCTGACCGCCGATGCCGAAGCCTATGATGATGAGATGATCCTTGAGAAGCCTTCCGTCGCGGATGATGCCGCCGGAAGTCTCTTCGTCGTCGTGCTCGCCGTCGTCCGTGGCGGCTTCCGCGGTCTGCATGTCTGGCCGCTTCAGAATTTTTGCCGTCACCTTCGGGGCGACGCCGATGAGCAGAGGCGTAAGCACCATGGTCAGGATGCTGGAGGCCAGAAACACCTGATAGGCGTCGTTGCCGATGAGCTCGAGACCGAGGGCGGACTTGGCGAGAACGAAGGAGAATTCTCCCACCTGGGCAAGGCTGAAGGCGGCAAGCAGGGCGGTGCGCATGGAATACTTGAGGATGCGCACGGCGGGAACGACCATGAGGATCTTTGCGATGATGATGGCCGCGGCGCACAGCGAGATGACGGGCAGATGCGTGAGGAAGAACCGTATGTCGAGCAGCATGCCCACGGAGATGAAGAAGATGCTGGAGAACACCTCCTTGAAGGGCATGATGCTCTCAAGCGTGTTCAGGCTGTATTCCGACTCCGCCATCATGAGGCCCGCGAGGAAGGCGCCGAGCGCGAGGGAAAGGCCGAGCCACGAGGTGATGAGCGCGACGGCAAGGCACAGTCCGAGCGTGGTCATGAGCATGAGTTCGCGGCTGCGCGTGCTCACCACGCTGAACATGAGACGGTGCAGCAGATACTTGCCGAAGAGAAGGATGGCGCCGATGACGAGGATGCCCTTGCCCACGGCGAAGATCATGGAGTTCGTGTCGAGCTCGAGTCCTCCGGCGAGCAGGGGGAAGATGAGCACCATGGGCACGATGGCGAGATCCTGGAAGATGAGCACGGCAAGACAGACCTGTCCCTGCGGCGATTCCGTAAGCGCCTTCTGCTGCAGGATGCTGAGCACTATGGCCGTGGAGGAAAGCGTGACCATGCAGCCGTACACGATGCCGAGTCTCGGTCCGCTCCACCAGAAGGTGAGCAGGAAAACGAAGGCCATGGTGAGCAGAACCTGGGAGGAACCGCCCAGAAAAAGCGGTTTTTTGAGCCTCACGAGTTCCTTGCCGGAAAGCTCCATGCCGATGGAGAACATGAGGAAGGCGACGCCTACGTCGGCCATGGTGTCCACGGCTTCGGGACTCGGGATGAGACCGAGGGCCGAGGGACCGCACAGCACGCCGGTGAGCAGAAATCCCACGATGGAAGGCAGGCGGAAGCGCAGACAGACAAGGACAACGATGATGGAGAGGATGAAGAGAACGACGATCTCGCGAAGTATCATGTCTTCCATGGGCAGATCTCTTTCGAAAAAAAATAGACTCCGTGAACGTTGTCCGTTCACGGAGTCTGTTATTCTGTCATGTTTCCCGGCCGCATGCAATGGATGCGCGGTCAGGAAGAGCGACTAGAGGGTGAGGCCGGCGTCGAAGCCCGTATGCACGGCGTGCACGATGCTGGAAGCCTCGACGCAGTCGCCGACGTTGATGACGTCGAAGGCGGTGTCGATGAACTTGTCGCGTTCAGCAACGAGAGGCTTGGTGCCCACGGCGATGATGACGGTGTCGGCTTCGAGCAGCTGCGTGCCCTCGGGAGTCTCCACGGTCGCGCCCTTGTCGGTGATCTCGGTGCAGCGGGCGTTCACCATGGTCTTCACGTTGTACTTCTTGATGGCGTTCAGATAGGCGGTGCGCTCGGTGAGCTGGGCCTTGGCGGCAATGAATTCGCCCATTTCCACCACGGTGCATTCATGGCCGAGGCCGTTCAGATGGATGCCGAGTTCCACGCCGATGGCGCCGCCGCCGATGATGACGACCTTCTTGCCGACCTTGTCTTCATGGCCGAACACGTCGAAGGACATCGTGGCCTTCTCCACGCCGGGGATGCGGGGCACGATCTGTTCCGCGCCCACGGCCACGATGACGGCGTCGAAGTCGTTCTCGTCGATGATCTCGGGCGTGGCTTCGGTGTTGTACACCACGGTGATGGCCGGACGCTTCTTGATCTGGCGTTCCAGATATTCGTGGAACAGCTTCATTTCCTTCTTGAACCACATGGGATCGGAGAGCAGGGCCTGTCCGCCGAGACGGTCGGTCTTTTCATAGAGCACCACGGTGTGGCCTCTTCTCTCGCAGCTCAGGGCCGCTTCCATGCCGGCCACGCCGCCGCCGATGACGGCGACCTTCTTCTGACGTTCAGCCGGCGGAATGCGCAGCTTCTGGGCGCTCTGGAACTGCAGGGGGTTGACCATGCACTGACGGTCGTAGCTCGGATAGGCGAGCAGGTGCAGATCCTTGGAAATGGCCACGCGGCGGCCGTGGTCCATGCAGTAGTTGCAGCGCAGGCAGGGACGGATGTCGTCCTCTCTGCCTTCCTTGGCCTTCTTGATGATTTCAGGATCGGCCATGGCGGAGCGGCTCATGAGCACGTAGTCGGCCTGACCCTTGGCCAGCACTTCTTCGGCGACTTCGGGAGAGTAGATGCCGCCGATGGTGCCCACGGGGATCTTGACGCCGGACTTCTTCACGATCTCGCTCGCGTAGGCGTTGTGGGCCGTGCGGTCAAAGCCGGTGGGGCACTGCTTGGGACGGGTCATGGCGTCCACGCGGTGACCGCAGGTGATGTGCACCATGTCCACGTAATCCTGGAAGATCTTGACTTCTTCGGCGCATTCTTCAGGAGTGATGCCGCCTTCGGCCTCATCGTTGCCGTTCATGCGCAGTTCGATGAGCATGCTGTCGCCCACGGTGGCGCGGATGGCCTTGATGACCATGAGCGGGAAGCGGCAGCGGTTTTCGATGGAACCGCCGAATTCGTCGGTACGATGGTTGGTGAGCGGAGAGAGGAAGTAGTTGAACAGCCAGCCGTGGCCGTAATGCAGCATGATGCCGTCGAAGTTGGCGATCTGCGCCCAGTGAGCGTATTCGCCGAACATGGCGGCGATTTCTTCCAGTTCGCCCTTGGTGGCGGCAACGGCGCCCAGATGCGGTTCATCGTCGGCGGCGATTTTCTTGAAGCCCGCACGCATGTAGGGGCCGCCGTGCATGAATTCCACGAAGGTCTTGCCGTTGAAGGCGTGCACGGCGCGCTGCAGGCGCTGGAAGTTCATCTGGTTGCAGGTCTTGGGGTTCAGGTTGAACATGTGTTCATGGCTGCCGTCGATGGGCACTTCCATGGGCAGGGCCACGGAAGAGAAGCCGCCCTGGATGTAGCGCATCCAGAAGTCGATGCCGAAGGTGTTGATGCGGCCGTCGCTGTCTTCACCGCCGCCGGTGGCGCCGGAACCCATGGGACCGACCAGAACACGGTTGTTGAAACGGACCTTGTTCTTGCCCACGTACATGGGTTCAAAAAGGTGCGGATATTTTTCCTTGTAAATAGGCTTCATGGAGAAACTCCTTTTGAGGCGCGGGCCTTCCTGTACGTTAGGGAATGCAGGCCTGCTGCGTGGGGCCTGCGCCCGTCCGCCTTTCGGCGGACGGGCATGGGGACATTGGGGGAGTGCCGGTTACAGGATGAGGCCCGCGTCAAAACCGGTTTCAATGGCGTGCTGCATGTTGGAGGCCTTCTTGCAGTCGCCGATGTTGATGACATCGAAGGAAACGTTCCTGAAGCTGTCGCGTTCCTCGCGCAGAGGCGTGGTGCCCACGCAGACGATGACGGTGTCGGCAGGAATGAGCTTTCTGCCTTCCTCGTTCTCCACCCACACGCCTTCGTCGGTGATTTCCGTGGCCTTGGTGTCGAGCAGGGTGGTCACGTTGTCCTTTTCCATGAACTGGAGGATGGACATGCGGATGCTCAGTTCGGCGTTGCCGGCCTGGAAGTGGGTGAGTTCCACCACGGTGCAGTCATGGCCGCGCTCGCTCAGATGGATGGAGAGCTCGCAGCCGATGTCGCCGCCGCCGATGATGACGACCTTCTTGCCCACCTTGTCTTCGTTGCCGAACACGTCGAAGGCCATGGTGGCCTTTTCAATGCCGGGGATGGGAGGAACGATCTGCTTGGCGCCCACGGCCACGATGGTGGCGTCGGGGTTGATGTCGGACACCATCTCGGGAGTGGCTTCGGTGTTGAGCACCACGAAGATGTTGGGGTTCTTGCGGACCTGACGTTCCAGCCATTCGTGGTAGGCCTTCATTTCCTTCTTGAACCACATGCCGTCGGAAAGAAGCGCCTGACCGCCGAGCTTGTCGGACTTTTCGTACAGGGTGACTTCGTGGCCGCGGTTGGCGGCGCTCAGAGCGGCGTTCATGCCGGCCACGCCGCCGCCGACCACGACGACCTTCTTGCGGCGCTCGGGAGCGGGGAACATCTTCTTGGAAGCGGCCTGCATGGACAGGGGGTTCACGGCGCACATGCGGTCGAAGCTCACTTCGGAGGCCATGACGAGTTCCTTGCCCTGGATCTTGGACTTTCTGCGGCCGTGATCGAGGCACATGTTGCAGCGCAGGCAGGGACGGATGTCGTCTTCTCTTCCTTCCTTGATCTTCTTCACCCATTCGTTGTCGGCGATGGCCGCGCGGGCGATGAGCACGTAGTCGGCCTTGCCCTCTTCGAGCAGCTTTTCGGCGCGTTCAGGGTTGCCGATGGCGCCCACGGTGCCGATCGGGATGCGCACGCCGGGGGTCTTCTTCACGATTTCGCTGGCGTAGGCGTTGTGTTCGGTGGGGAAGAAGCTCGTGGGGGTCATGCGCGGACGGCTGGTCACGTCGATGCGGGTGCCGCAGCTGATGTGGATCATGTCCACATAGTCCTGGAGCAGCAGAACCTGCTGGGCGGCGTCTTCAGGAGTGATGCCGCCTTCCATTTCGTCGTTGCCGGTGAGGCGCAGTTCGATGAGAAGATCGTCGCCGATGACGTCACGCACGGCCTTCAGCACCATGATGGGGAAGCGGCAGCGGTTTTCCACGGAGCCGCCGAACTCGTCGGTGCGGTGGTTGGTGAGCGGGGAGAGGAAGTCGTGGAACAGCCAGCCGTGGGCGAAGTGGATCATGATGCCGTCGAAGCCGGCGCGGCGGGCCTGATGGGCGAAGTCCACGCACATGTCGATGATGTCCTGCATGTCCTTGGCGTCCATGCCCTTCACGTGACGGCCCTGATATTCGGAGTCGCTCGCGCCGATGAGCGGCACGTCGGGACGGGTCATGCAGCGGCCGCCGTGGATGAGTTCGGCGAAGGTCTTGCCGTTGTAGGCATGGACCGAGCGCTGCAGCAGGTGCATGTTCATGTAGTTGCACTTCTTGGGGTTCAGATCGAACACGCCTTCATGACTGCCGTTGGAGGGGATTTCCATGGGCAGGCACACGGAGGAGAAGCCGCCGCGGATGATGCCGGTCCAGTAGTCCACGCCGAAGATGTTGATGCGGCCGTTGTCGGCGCCGCCGCCGGTGGCGCAGATGCCCACGGGGGACATCATGACGCGGTTGTTGAACACGAACTCGGTTCTGCCGCGGCGGATGGTCAGCGGTTCAAACAGTTTGGGATACTTTTTGATGTAAGCGGGAATCATGAATGGAACTCTCTTCTTTTTAGTGGAACAATGAAAGGATTAGAACAGGAAGGAACCGAGACCGTAGCCGAGCACCATGACAACCACCCAGTTGATGAGGCTGTAGAGGATGCCATAGGTCATGACGCAGTTGCCGGGGAGCCATTCCTTTTCGCCGTAGAGGTATGCGGTGAGCGTGGAGGCGGGAGGAGTGATGATGCCCAGGGAACCGATCATGAGAATGCTGAAGAGAATGGCCGGCATCTGCACGTCGCCGCCGAGGGTCAGGCCGATGGTGCAGGCGAGAGGCGAGAACATGGCGAGGCAGGCGAGGTTGTTGGCCACGTTGGTGACGATCATGCAGAGGAAGGTGATGATGGCCACGAACACCAGGGCGCTCTTGCCGGCCATGAAGGGCTCCATGCCTTCCTTGATCCAGGTCATGATGCCGGTGCTGTCGGCCTGGAAGACGGCGGCCATGGTGAGGGAGGTCATGGTCACATAAAGAGCGGGCCAGGACATTTCCTTGCAGAGGATTTCCTTGAAGCCGATGCCGTCACGGAAGTGGATGAAGACATAGATGGCGATGTAAGCCATGAGAATGCCGTTGGTGGTCATGGCGTTCAGGAACTTGGTGATGGCCCAGTCCTTGGGAGCCACGTTGGGCCAGAGCAGCATGACGAGCAGAACGAGGAAGGAAATGAGCACGTACTTCTGATGTCCGGTAAGTTCGACGTCGGCGCCGGCGAGAGAGGCGGAGCCGTTGATGATGGGCGTGACGTCGGGCTTGAACACGAAGCGGCACAGGAACATGACGATGCCTATGCTGGCGGCCAGAATGATGAAGGCGCAGGCCATGTGGGCGGCGTAGTTGATGTCGTTGACGCCGAAGAACTGGGTGTAGGAGCCGTACACCACGGCGGGGCCGGACTTGAAGGGCAGCAGCTGATAGGCGCGGCAGCCGATGTAGGAGCCGGAAAGAATGACGAATATGGGCCACTTGTCGCCGGCCTTGAAGCCGAACTGCTTGCTTACTTCCTTGACCAGAGGATAGAACATCATGATGGCGGCGGTGGCGCTCACGAGAAGGTTGAAGGCCACCATGACCAGCATGAGCATGAAGGTCAGCATGTAGGGACGGCCGCGTACTATTTTGAGACCGACCATTTTGGCGGAGATGTATTCCGCGATGCCTGCGGAGCTCAGGATGGCCGTCACGGCGCAGAACAGGATCAGCATGATGACGGTGCTGTTGCCCATGGAGGCTGCAAAGACCTTCGTCATGCTGCCGTAGCCGCACATGCCGAGCATGATGAGACCCATGAGGCTGGGCCAAACGACGTCGCAGAACACCCAGCCGTAGAGAACGGCTATGAAGATGCCGAGCACCCTTATGCCCAGCGGAGTCAGCGGCTCCACCGCGGGAACGAAGTTGAAGAAGCAGAAGATGATCAGCAGCGCGACTACAGTATGAAGGTAATACCATGGGCTGTTTTTGCTCAGTTGTTTCAGCATGCCCGGACTCCCCAGAGTGTAGTTGAAGGTTGAGTCCTCAGCAGAGGAAGAATCCGCGGCGTTCTTCACCTGCTGAAGTGACTGTGATGTGTTCCGTCTACCCTTGTACCGAATGACACATGTCAGTGTTTTCATGCTTTCGTCGGTGAGTACCGCCGGCTTGAGAAAAGGCATTAAAATCACAAGCCGGTCTATGGGCGCAGTACTCTCCTGCGAGGGTATCTTGCTGATATCCGATACAATGCTATGCGCTTTGCCGCGCAAAAAGGGAAATATTAATTTTCTATGGCCATCTGAATGGTTTTGTTTACGTTAGAGGTTTCACAATCTCCGGTTGCCCGAAGACGCCATTCGTAGTACTAACCTGCTAAAAGGAAGCACTATATGCGTTTGGATTGGCTTGAATATTTTATCACAACAGCAGACTCCGGCTCCATCAGCGCCGCGGCGGAACGGCTGGGAGTGACGCGTCCGGCGGTCTCGACCGCGCTTAAAAAGCTTGAGCAGGATGTCGGTCAGGAGCTTTTTCTCAAGGGTCGGGCCGGAGTGACGCTGACTCCGGAAGGAGAGCGGGTGCTCGACATGGCCCAGCAGGTCATGGAGCTCATCGAGCAGATGCGTTCCGGCAAGGAGCCGGTTTCTTTCTGCGTGGATACGCAGGTGTCCATGCTCCAGTATCTTAAAGAAACCGTCGTCAATCCGTTCAGGGAGATTCATCCCGACATGGGCGTGCGGCTGCGGCCGGTGTACATCGGCGATGTGGTGGAGGCGTTCAGGCACGGCTCCAGAATTTCCGTCGTTCTGGACGGAAGAGAAGGCCGCGTGATCGAGCGCGTGCGGGGACTCGGCTGCGAGGCGGTCTTTCTCGGCACGGTCACGAGAAAGATGTTTCTCGGCGCCGGACATCCTCTTGCCGCCAAGGAAAAACTCACGCCCGAGGACCTGAAGAACGAGTACATAGCCTACTATTCCGGCGGGTTGAATCATATATCGAGGCACTATACGTCCTATTTCGCCGGAGAGTACCGTCTTGCGGACATTGAGGACGTGCTTTCTCTTGCCATACGCAACGAAGCCGTGGTCATACTTCCCGCGCAGACGCTTCGCTGCTGCCGTCTCGTGCAGGTGGGCGCCCTGGTGGAAAAGGACATTCCGTTTCCAGGAGTGGAGAAGGTGGCGCCCGTCCATGCCGTGCGGGCGGCGCATCTCTCCGCTGTCGAGAGGACATTCTGGGATTATCTTCTGGCCGCCTATCCGGGGTCTGGGCAGGCTGCGGCACGACAATAGCCGTCCTTTTTCCGTCACATGTGTTTTTAAGGAACATTCTTTCTTATCAGGCTGACCTTGTGAAAGGCCTGTCCGTGGGGGGGCTGCGAGGGGAAAGACTCCCTTGCAGAAAATATGCACAGTCTCTGCCCGTATGAAGAAGAGGCCGCGACCTTTACCGGGCACGACGGAGAAGCGGCGGACAAAGCCGGGCCTTGATCTGCGGACGGATTCATGGACATGGGCGGCTGCGGTTCTGCGACATTTCTGGTCGTCCCGAACGGAAGAGCGGACTGCTCCTGCGTGGAGGCGAGGAGCGGCAAGCCCGTCTGATATGAATCGGGAAAAGACTCATGTTCTGCATCGCCTTTTCAGGGGCTGAGAATGCCGGTATGGGCTGTGGAGCGGCAACGTCATGGAAAAAGCGATGCCCTGCAAGGCTGTTTCCGCGGCGGGGCTGCTGAGAGATACGGGCAATTTTTGTGCCGAAGACCTGCCATGTCGAACAGCGACCGAGGCTGACTGGAATATCCAGTGCGGGGTCTGTTTTTCTGGAACAGATGGTCGGAGAGGTGCGAAGCGGCATTGTTGACGGGGGGCGTTCCATTTATCTTTTTTTCACAAATTTGAGCGTCCTGTGATACGTTTTGTTCAGGAGTTCTCTACAGAGGAGTGTTTTCTGAATGAGCCGCACGTCAGGAGAGGCATGTATTGCTTATTCCCAGACGGTATCGGAAAAAAATCATGATGCGCATGCTCCGGCCTGTGCGATCTGCATGGCGGTCTGCTGATATCTGCGGATTTTGCAGAGGCGGGAGGTCTCCTCTGTATGAATGGACGTGTTTTTATGGGATATATGTGTGAAAAAAATAACTAAGTAAAGAATAATTTTGTTATTTTACAATAAAAAAATATAAATTTTTTTGTAAACAAAAAGTTATAAATATTTAAAAACAGCTTATAAAGAAAACAAATGTTTTTAAATGTCATTATATAAACATAAAAAATATTTATATAATGATATTTTTAAAAACTAAAATAATATAATAATTTTGTAAATAAATAAAAAAAACATGTATCAAAATAAAAAGAGAAAAATATTTTTATGTAGTAATGGGGTAAGAAAAATTTTTTTTAGGTTTGTTGCATATAATTTACCGGTGTGTTATTGCCCTGAGGAAGGTTTGGGAAAAATTAAACATTTGGCTGAGAAGAGGAGGAGAGTATGACACAGACTCAGGGCGCCATGGGGAACCTGTTGAACAGGTACAGAGCGGTACTGAAAAAGTGTTTCACCCTTAACATGCGGAGCGCCGTTCCGGCGGTTGCCTGCGCTGTCGCCGTCTCTCTGTTTGCCGGCACGGCGCACGCGGCGCTTACCGTCGAGGATTCGGGCAGCAGCGTGGTCATCAGCGGAGGAACGCTGGAAGAGGGCACCTATGCTTCGGACAAGAACCTGGTTTTTGATTCCGGTGATCTGGTGCTCGGCAGCCTGAACGATACGTCCGCGACTATTTCCAGCACCGGTGACGTGACCATTGACGGCGGCGACATATCCGTGCTTGCAAGCGGCACCAAGATAAGCGGCGCGCTGAAGATGACGCAGGAGAACTCCCGTGTTCCTGAAGTCGTGCCCGGGACCAAGAATACCTTCATTCCCGACGACAATCCTGACCTTGTGCCCGGCGTTCAGACCGTGAGCGCCGGCGGCTCCATGACCATCAACGACGTGGCCGTCAATGTGGGTGCGCCCCGCTACGGTGCGGACGGTCCTGCGCAGGCCGATATTGAAAAGAGCTGGGAAGGATCGCGTCTCGATTTCAGAAGCGGCAGCGACATGACCATTGCCGACGGCGATTTCCGTGCGGCGGGCATCGCCTTCCCCATCAAGAACGAGGCCAAGGCGGCCCTGCGCTTCGACTCCGAGGGCACGCTCACGGTCACGGGCGGTCAGTATACCTTTGAAGGGCAGCCCGTGGGCAACCCCGTGCGCAGCAACTACGACGCGCCTTCTCTGGCCAGCTTCCAGGGCAAGAAGAACGTTGTCGTGAACGGCGGCGACTTCGACATTCTCACGGCCCGCGTGCACATGGGCTCGGAAGAGGGCAAGGTCGTCATCAATGACGGCAATTTCAATATTCAGAACTACAGCCCCTACGCGGGCTGGCAGACCTTCGACAAGGTGAACGGTCAGACCGTCGTCAGAGACGAAGCGGCCAATAAGCAGGACAAGCGCGGCGTGTTCGCCTCCCTTGACCTCAGTGAAAGCGAAGTGGAGGTGAACGGCGGCAACTTTGTGCTGGGCAGTGCCGACAGTCCTTATGCCAGCGCCAACTACATCAATCTTGAAGGCAAGGAGGCCGTGTTCAACGGCGGTACCTTCACGATGTACAGCTTGGCCAACTTCGGCAACAACAAGGCCGGTCTCACCATCAACGGCGGTACCTACAACATGGTGAACGGCGGCTACTTCGGCGGCCGCAATACCGACGGCGCTTCCGTCACGGTGAACGGCGGCACCTTCAATTTCTTTGGCAACGGTCAGGCTTCCGTCATCACCGAAGCTGCCTATCTGGACAACGACAACTACAACAAGACCAGCCTCGACATCAACGGCGGCACCTTCAACTTCGACAAATACGACGACAGCAAGCAGGAAAAGGTGTCCTTCGGCGGCTCCTACGCGCTGAACATCAGCGGCGGCGACTTCGTGCGCAAGGCCGACGGCGTCAATTCCGTCACCGCGTCCTTCGCTTCTTCCGGTCAGACCGGCGTGACGGCCGACACCTCCGGCGACATCAACATCTCCGGCGGAACGTTCCGCACGGAAAATCCCGTCAACTACGCTGCCGGCGTGGAAATCGCCCGTGACGACAACATCCGTCTGTACGACGCGAACAACGAGGTGAACGGGGTGTATCAGCTCCACACCGACGAGAGTGTGGAAGCCGTCTTCGCTACCGGAGACGAGGCCAAGATCAAGGAAGCCTTTGCCCCCGCCCACGATCCCGACTATCTGCCCACCAAGGAAGAAGTGCTCACGGCCCTGCATGCCGCCGAGAACATCAAGGTGGCCGTGAACCAGAAGGCCTGGGACTTTTCTGCGGCGGGTGACCTCAATGTGACCGGCGGCACCTTTGATTTCAATACGTCGAACCAGTCTTCCATGAGTGCTCAGGGCACCCTGAACTGGGACGGCGGTACGCTCATCGCCCAGGGCGGCGGAGGAGCCACCACGCTGGAAGGCAAGGAAGGCATCATCATCAAGAGCGGTACCATCAGAAGCATCGGCTACACGGAAGACGGTCCCTCCGCGCTGCAGTACGACAATCGCGGACGTCTCAACCGTGACCGCTGGACGCTCGGCAAGTATCTGAACTTCAAGACCGACGGCGACATCATCATCGGCGAGAAGGGCACGGCCGGTCCTGAGATCTATTACAGCGAAGGCATGATCGGCTTTGCCTCGTCCACGGCCAAGGCCGCGCCCGGCACGCTGTATCTGAACAGCGGCACCCTGACGCTCGACGGTCAGTACCGCTCCACGCTGACCTCCGGCAGCATGAACAGCGTCATCGACGGCGGTACGCTGAACATCATCACGAGCGACGCCATCAACCGCAACGGCCTCGACAGCGCCTCCATGTGGACGCTGCCTCTGGTCATGAAGAGCGGTGCGCTCAACCTGTACAACGCCCAGACCTACGCCACCGTCGTGGACATTGAAGGCGGCACGGTGACCATGGAAGGCGACAGCGCCCTTACCAGCAATACCGGCACCCTCAACATCACCGGCGGCACCATCAATGTGGGTGAGCGCTCCTACATCGGCGCCATCAAGGGCGACAGTCTGGAATATTCTCCCTACGTCACCGCCACCGGCGCCATCAACATCGACAACGCGGCCCTCAACTTTGCCGTGACGCAGCCCGCGTCCGGCACGGCGCTTGCCGTGGGCAGCAACATCGGCGGCATCTACAACACCATAGACGGCACCGACATCACCATCGGCAGCGGCACGAAGTTCTCCTTCGAGGATGCGGCCCTTCTGGATGCCGGGACCTACGTGGCTGAAGGCTTTGTGGAATCTGCGGCCGGCAGCGTGAACATGGGTGACGTTTCCGGCGACAACGTGTTCTATTCCTACAACATCAACAAGATCGGCGACACCGCTGCCAGACTGTCCCTGAACGTCAAGGATACGAGGACCGCGCTGGCCGCCCTTACCGGCAACCGCAACATCCTCGACAACGCGCAGAGCTTCCGTGCGCTTGCGCTTGATTCGGCGAGCTCTGTCGCTGCGCCCCTGGGCCTGGTGTTCAATTCCAATGAACCGCAGGAAATCGTCGACTCTCTCCGTCAGATAGCCAACGAAAACGCGCTCACCGCCATGTACGCCGCACGCAACACCATGGACATGTTCCGCGGTCAGCTCAATGCGGCGGGCAGCACGCTCGGCACCGGCCTGAACAAGCTTGATCTCGACCACGGCAACAGACTGTGGGTGAACGGCATCGGCAACTGGGCCAACGTGAACGGCAGCAAGGGCATCCAGGGCTTCGACATCAGCGCCGGCGGCGTGGTCGCCGGTTACGACAGACAGCTCGGTGACAGGGTGCGTCTCGGCGCGGCCATCGGCGGCGTGCACAGCAAGGCTCAGACCAACGATGCGCAGAGCAAGAACGACGGCAACACCTTCCTTGCCGGTGTGTATTCCACCATCGACTTCACGCCGTTCTTCCTGGATCTGAACGTGGCCTACGGCCGCACCAGCAACGACATCGTGAGCCGGATCAGCCTGCCCGGCATGGTCGGAAGCAATTCCGCATCCTATGATACGGATTCCTTCATGGCGTCCGCGCTGGCCAGCTATCATCTGAGCTTCAATGACGGTGCGACCACGCTCGTTCCCTATCTGGGTCTGGAATACTTCTATGCCCATCAGGACGGCTACACCGAGCACGGCGCTCTCGACCGCCATGTGGACAGCCTCCACGACGACGTGGTGACCCTGCCTGTCGGCGTGACCTTGAAGCATACCTTCACCGGTGACAACTTCACGGTCACTCCTGAAATCGGCGTCGCCTACGCGCGCGATCTGAGCGACTTCGATCCCGTGGCCCGCACGAGCTACGGCACGGCCACCAGACTGTCCGCCCACGGCGTCGACGTGGGCCGCGACGCTCTGCGCGTCACCGCCGGCGTGAGCACGGGCATAGGCGACAACTTCGAGATGTTCGCCCGCTACGGCCTGGAAAAGAGAGAGAACTACGACAACAACCAGATCATGGTCGGTCTGCAGTTCAAGTTCTAATTCCCGCATGAACTTCTGACGCGAGGGCCGGTTCCTGACGGAGCCGGCCTTCCTTTTTCGGCTGGGGCAGAGTCTTTGACAATGAGGAGAAAAGGCCCTATCCTCATGCGTTATTTCTACTTTGCTGGAGTCCGTTCATGGCACAGATTCAGGCTATCAAGGGCTTTGCCGACCAGTTTCCGGCGCAGAGCCGTCTTTTTGAGATGATGGAGGCCACCGCCCGCGAGGTGTTTCCCCGCTACGGCTTTGGCGAACTTCGTACTCCGCTCATGGAGTACACCGATCTTTTCTGCCGCGGCATCGGTACGGAAACCGACGTGGTGCAGAAGGAGATGTACTGCATTCCCGACAGCAAGGGACGTTCCATGTCCCTGCGTCCCGAAGCCACGGCCGGCGTCATGCGCGCCTACATTGAAAGCGGCATCTATGCCCGCGAATCCGTGAGCAGATTTTTCACCATCGGCCCGATGTTCCGGCATGAACGTCCCCAGAAGGGCCGCATGCGTCAGTTCCATCAGATCAACTGCGAATGTCTCGGCCCGAGAGAGCCCGAGGCCGACGCGGAAATCATCTGCATGATGATGGAATTTCTCGGCAGGCTCGGACTGAAGAATCTGACGCTTCAGATCAATTCCCTCGGCTGTTCCTCCTGCCGTCCCACGTATCGTCAGAAGCTTCACGACTGGCTGGCCTCCCTCGATCAGTCGAAGCTCTGCGAGGACTGCCGTCGCCGCATGGAAACCAACCCCCTGCGCGTGCTGGACTGCAAGGTGCCCGACTGCAAGGCTCTTACGGCCGACGCTCCCGTGATCCTGGAAAACGAGTGCCCCGACTGCCGCGCCCATTTCGAGGCCGTGCTGCGTCATCTCGATGCGGAAAAGGTTCCCTACGAGATCAATCATCGTCTGGTGCGCGGTCTGGACTACTACACCCGCACCACCTGGGAAGTGGTTTCCAACGAAATCGGCTCTCAGGGCTCCGTGGCCGGCGGCGGCCGCTACGACGGACTGGTGGAGCAGCTCGGCGGTCCTTCCGTTCCCGGCATAGGCTTTGCCTGCGGCATGGAACGCCTGGCCCTTCTGCTGGAAGGCCGGGAACTTCCCGAGATCCATCCCGATTTTTATGTGGCCGTGCTCGACGACTCCTGCCGCGACGCCGCCTTTGCTCTGGCACAGGATCTGCGCCGCGAAGGCTTTTCCGGCACCATGAGCTATGAGAGCCGCAGCATGAAGTCCACCATGCGCCAGGCCGGCAAGTCCGGTGCGCGCTTCACGCTCATCATGGGGACCAACGAACTGGCCTCCGGCAGCGTCATCATCAAAAACATGGAGTCTGGCGAGCAGCGTGAGGTGCCCTGCGCCGATGTGGCCGCCAGCCTGAACGCCGAACAATAAAGAGGAATGGTCATGAGCCAGTTTGAAGACAACGAAAAGACCGTCGTGGACGTCCAGAAGGAACACGCCCGATACATCAAGCCGCTGGGCGACTGGCAGCGCACCCATCACTGCAACGACCTGACCATTGCCGACAACGGTAAGACCGTCTGCCTCATGGGCTGGGTGCAGTACCGCCGCGATCACGGCGGCCTCATCTTCGTGGACCTGCGCGACCGCGACGGCCTCACTCAGGTGGTGTTCAGCCCCGAAGTGGCCCCCGAGGCCCATCGTGACGCCCACATTCTGCGCAGCGAATACGTCATCGCCATCAAGGGTCGCGTCCGTCCCCGTCCCGAAGGCATGACCAATCCCAATCTGCACACCGGCGAGATCGAAGTGGTGGTGCTCGAGTGGAAGCTGCTCAACACCGCCAAGACGCCGCCCTTCCAGGTGGAAGATCGTACCGACTGCTCCGAATCCGTGCGTCTGCAGTATCGCTATCTCGACCTTCGCCGTCCCGTCATGGCGCATAACCTGCGCGTGCGTCACAACATCGTGAAGGCCTGCCGCAACTATCTGAACGATCTCGACTTCCTTGAAGTCGAAACGCCGTATCTCACCAAGTCCACCCCCGAGGGCGCGCGCGACTTCCTTGTGCCGAGCCGCCTGTCTCCCGGTGAATTCTATGCGCTGCCCCAGTCTCCTCAGCAGTTCAAGCAGATGCTCATGATGAGCGGTGTGGACCGCTACTATCAGGTGGCCCGCTGCTTCCGCGACGAGGATCTGCGTGCCGACCGTCAGCCCGAGTTCACGCAGGTGGACATCGAAATGAGCTTCGTGAACGAAGATCAGGTGATGAGCATGGCCGAAGGCCTCATTGCCCGCGTGTTCAAGGAAGCTCTCGGCATCGACATTGAACTGCCCCTCAAGCGCATGCCCTACGACGAAGCCATGCGTGACTACGGCTCCGACAAGCCCGACACCCGTTTCGATCTCAAGCTCAAGGACGTGACCGAGATCGTGCACGGTTCCGCCTTCAAGCTCTTTGCCGGCGCCAGGCTGGTGAAGGCCCTGCGCGTGCCCGGCGGCGTCACCATGACCCGCAAGGAAATCGACGAACTTACCGATTTCGTGAAGGGCTTCGGCGCTCAGGGGCTGGCCTGGATCAAGATCCATGAGAACGAGTGGCAGTCTCCCATCGCCAAGTTCCTTTCCGACAAGGAAAGAGCGGGCATTGCGGAAGCCTGCGGCCTTGAAGTGGGCGATATCGTGTTCTTCCAGGCGGGCGAACCCGGTCTGGTGAACAACGCTCTCGGCAGCCTGCGCGTGAAGCTCGGCAACAAGCTCGGGCTCATTCCTGAAAATACCTGGAATCTGCTCTGGGTGACGGACTTCCCGCTCTTTGAATACAGCGAGGAGGAACATCGCTGGGTGGCCTGCCATCATCCCTTCACCGCCGCGCAGGACGAGAGCTACGACATCATGCTCACCGATCCCGCCCGCGCCAAGGCCCGCGCCTACGACATGGTGCTGAACGGCAACGAAATCGGCGGCGGCTCCATCCGTATCCACAATCCCGCAGACCAGACCCGCATGTTCGAAGGCCTCGGCTTCACCGAAGAATCCGCCAAGGCGCAGTTCGGCTATTTCATCCAGGCTCTGGACTACGGCACTCCGCCTCACGGCGGCATAGCCTTCGGCCTCGACCGCGTGGCCATGCTGCTGACGGGTGCGTCTTCCATCCGCGACGTCATCGCGTTCCCCAAGAACCAGAAGGCCGCCTGCCTGCTTACCGAAGCCCCGTCCCCCGTGGACAACAAGCAGTTGCGTGAACTGGGCATCCGACTGCGTGAAAAGGCGGCTCCCGCTCCCAGCAATTCCGCGGAGTAAATCATGCTTCGTCCCGTTCTTCAGTACCCCGATCCCACGCTCGCCAAGGTGAGCGAACCTGTGACCGAGATAAACGACGAGATCCGTGCCCTTGCACAGGATCTGCTCGACACCCTCACCACCGTGGGCGGCGTGGGCATTGCCGCGCCTCAGATAGGCGTGCTCAAGCGCGTGGTCATCATCGACGTGTCCCAGGAAAAGAACGACCCCGATCTGCCTCAGGATTTCCGGGTCTTCATCAATCCTGTGGTCACCGTGCTCGATCCGAAAGGTCATGAGGAAAACGAAGGCTGCCTTTCCGTGCCCGATCTGCGGGCCAAGGTGAAGCGTCCCCGCCGCGTGGCTCTCGACGCCCTTGATCTTGACGGCAAGCCCGTGCACATCGAAGGCGAAGGCTACTACGGAGCCTGCATGCAGCACGAGACCGATCATCTCGACGGCAAGCTCTTCATCGACTATCTGAGCTATCTGAAGCGCTCTCTCTACGACAAGAAGATCAGAAAGGGCAGAAAGTAGCCGGAAGGCTGCGCTGCCGCATCGTTCAGACAGGCCCGGGCATCAAGCCCGGGCTTTTTCGTGCGCGGCGTCGTGAAAGGGAGCGGAGTCTGGACGGGGGAGAGCTTAGGCCGTACAGTGTGACGACCGTTTGCGCGAATGCAGAGGGCCGCTTTGGCTTTGTTCGAAGCGGAAATGTTTGTGGCATCAGGAAAGTACAGTCCTTTCTTTCAGGAGAAATCATGTCGAAACTGCGCATTGTGTTCATGGGAACGCCGGACTTTGCGGCGGTCATTCTGAAGTCCGTGGTCGCCTGGGACGGCGGCGAGGTCGTGGCGGTCTACACTCAGCCCGACCGTCCTGCCGGCCGGGGGAAAAAGCTGAAGGCTTCCGCCACCAAGGAGCTGGCCCTTGAACTCGGGCTGCCCGTGTATCAGCCGCGCAATTTCAGGGACGATGCCGACGTCGAGACGCTGGCGGGCCTCAGGCCCGACGTGCTCGTGGTGGCGGCCTACGGCCTGCTTTTGCCGCAGCGCGTGCTCGATATTCCCACGCTTGGACCGTACAACGTGCACGGCTCCCTTCTGCCTCAGTACCGGGGCGCCGCGCCCATACAGCGCGCCGTCATGAACGGCGATGCCATTTCCGGCGTGACCATCATGAAGATGGAGGCCGGTCTGGATTCCGGTCCCATACTTCTGCAGCAGGCGGTGAGCATAGAGCCTGACGACACGGCGGGCATTCTGTTCGACACTCTGGCCGAACACGGAGCAAAGCTCATGGTCGGCGCGCTCGGCATGATAGCCGAGGGCAGGGCGGCCTTTGTTCCCCAGAATGAGGAGCTCGTCACCCATGCGGCCAAGATCACCGTGGACGAGGAGTACATCGACTGGTCCATGGATTCCAGGAGCATCCACAACATCATCCGGGGGCTTACGCCTGCACCGGGGGCCAAGAGCGTGCTCCACATGGAAGGCCGCGACCCCGTCATGATACGCATCGAGCCCGGCGAGCCCGTGGAAGCCGCGCAGGATGCGGCTCCAGGCACGCTCGTGGGCATGGACGGCGATGCGCTTCTCGTGGCCTGCGGTTCCGGCGCCTACCGCATCACGCATCTTCGTCCGGCAGGCAAGGCCACCATGAGCGCGACGGACTTCCGCAACGGACGGTTGCGCGGTCTGCCCGAGCCGTGGGGCGTGCTGCGCGGCAGGAACGCCTAGCCGTCGGCCAGGAAAGATCTGCGTGAAGGAAAAAACTGTTTTCCGACTCCGCAGTGACGGAATGTCTTTCCCAAAAAAACGGGAAAACGCTCCAGAATCCTTTTTAAGGCGCGAAAGTGCCGAAGCATGAATCAATGGTCGAAAAAGAAAAAAAAACGCCTCAGAATAAAACCGTCTCCGGCGCCCGGAAGGGAGCTCTGGATATTCTGCATCAGCTTTTCCGGCATCCGGAGGATTCGACGCCGTTGCCGGTCCTGCTTGCCAGGCTCGTGCAGTCTTCGTCCATGGAAGGGCGGGACGCCGCGCTGCTTTCCGAACTTGTGTACGGGGTGCTGCGCCGCCATGCCGCGCTGGATGCGGCTCTTGCGGGTTTTCTGAAAAAGCCGGAGGCGCTTTCCTTTCAGGTGCGCATGCTCCTTCGTCTCGGGGCGTATGAGATCCTGTTCATGGACGGCATCCCTGCCCGGGCCACGGTGAACGAACTGGTCAATCTGGCAAGACGGCGCTTCGGACAGGGGCTGGGCGGACTGGTGAACGGCGTGCTTCGTGCCGTCGACAGGGAGCATGACAGGCTTCTTGCCGAACTCTGTGAACGGGAAGGGCAGCTGAGAAGCGCCTCTCTCGACGCCGGGGGCATGGCGCTGGCCGCCTCGCTGCCTCTTTGGCTGACCGCCATGTGGGAAGGGCAGTACGGCCGGGAAAAAGCCTGTGCTCTGGCGGCCGATACTCTGGCGCACCCTGCGCCGTGCTGGCGGGCGAATCTTTCCAGAGTCTGGGGTGAGATGCTTGTTCAGCACTGGCTGGAGCGCGGATACGCCCCCGTGGGCAGGGGAGGCTTTTCCGCGCAGGGACTGGACAGACGCCGGCCTGAAGCGGCAAAGGAGCAGAAACTGCTGGAGACCTTTGAAAAGCAGGGCAATCTGACGCGCCAGGGCGCGTCCTCTCAGCTTGTCGCCGAGTTTCTGGCCTCATGGATTCAGGAGAGGCCGTCGCTTGCCGAAGCACCTTTGTGGGACGCCTGCTGCGGCCGCGGCGGCAAGACAGCGGCGCTTCTTGAAAAGGGTGTGCACGTGGAGCTTGCCGGTGAACCGGCCGATTTTCGGCTGGAGGAGCTCAAAGGCTCTCTTTTGCGCCTCGGACTGCCGTGGCCCAGGCTGCACTGCGGTCCCGCTCAGGATATAAAGGAATCTTTCCCATTGATATTATTGGATGTTCCATGCAGCGGCACAGGAACGCTGGCCAGAAATGCCGAGCTTCGTCTGCGTCTCTCTCCGGAGCGTCTCGACGAAGCCGTGCGTGTTCAGGCCGATATTCTGGAACACGCCTGGGAGAATCTTTTGCCCGGAGGGGCGCTGTTCTATGTGACGTGCGCTCTGAACCGTGAGGAAAATGAGGGACAGATTTCCCGTTTTCTGGAGAAAAAGGGCGGCGTCTGCCGTCTTGAGGAGCAGAGGAGTTTTCTTCCTCTGTTTCCGGGGCAGGATGCGCTGTTTCTGGCCGTTCTCCGAAAGGAGGGCTGAGTCGTCCTTCGCGGACGGGGAGGGGCTTCCGGAAAGCGGCACGGCTTTCTTGGAGGGTACGGGAATTATTCAGGCCGCGATGGACTCGCGGCCTTTTTCATGGGCAGGAGCGCCGAAGGGGGCGCTTGCCCGAGCGCTTCCTGAGATGCTGCGATCCTGTCCTCAGTCTTTGGGGACGTTGTCTCCACCCAGGCCGAGAAGTGTAAGGATTCTGGCGAGTTCCTCGGAGCTTGTGTAGGGGATCTGTATGCGTCCCTGTTTTTCGTTGCCGCTGATGGTGGCTTTTGTGCCGCTGTTTTTGCGCAGAAGGGCCTGCAGGTCCTTTATCATCTGCGGCTTGGCCGTCCTTGCGGGGCGGGGAGAGGAGTGCGCTGCGGGCAGAAGCTTTTCCGGAAGCCTGCCGGTACGCTTGCAGGTATCGGCGGCGGATTCGGTCTCGCGGACGGAAAGATGATGCTGCATGACGGCGGCATGAAGCTTTTCACGGAGCTTTTCGTCGCTGACGGAGAGCAGGGCGCGGGCATGACCTGCGCTGATGTCGCCGCGGGCCAGAGAGTCCTGCATGGCGGCTGAGAGCTGGAGCAGGCGAAGCGCATTGGCGACGGCGGACCGGCTTTTGCCGAGCTGCTCCGCAAGAGCTTCCTGACTCAGCCCATGGGCTTCCTTGAGGGCCTGCAGGGCCTCGGCCTCTTCCATGGGATTGAGGTCCTCGCGCTGGAGATTTTCCACGAGCGCCACGGTCATGGCTTCCTTGTCGGTATATTCCGTGACGATGACGGGAACTTCCGTCAGCCCTGCCATGCGGGCCGCACGCCAGCGTCTTTCTCCGGCCACGATTTCGTATCTCTGGGGCATTCCGGGAAGAAGACGGACCAGCAAAGGCTGAATGACGCCCTGATTTTTTATGGATACCGCAAGTTCGCTGAGAGCGTTGCCGTCAAAGACCTTCCGGGGCTGATGCTTGCCGGGAACAAGCTGCGTGAGGGCCAGTTTTCTGGGTTCCTCACTGCTGCTTTCTGCGGCGGAGCTGAGCAGAGAGCTGAGTCCGCGTCCGAGTCCGCGTTCAGGGATATTCATGCAACCTCCATGCATCGCAGGTGTTTTGTGCCGGCCTGCGGAGGACGGAAAAAGAGTTTTAATACGAAGGAGCGTTTTCCTGAAAATACCGTTCGCCGCCGGCTCTATGCCGTCTTTTCAGACGCCCGGAGACGGGCGAGCGGTGTGGACCGCCTGCCGCCCTACGGCTGAGCGGTCTTGTGCACGACCTCGCGTGCCAGTGCAAGATAGGCTTCCGCGCCCTTGGACTTGATGTCGTAGTGAAGGATGGACTTGCCGTAGCTGGGGGCTTCGGACAGCCGCACGTTGCGGGGAATGACGATCTGGAACATGTGCTTGGGAAAGCAGCGTTCCGCTTCCGCCTTCACCTGACGGGCCAGCTTGTTGCGCGAATCGTACATGGTGAGCAGAACGCCCAGGATCTTGAGTTCCTTGTTGAGGCGCTTGCGTACCTGCTCATAGGTATGCAGCAGTTTGACGATGCCTTCCAGGGCGAAGAATTCGCATTGAAGAGGAATAAGAATCTCGTGGGCGGCGCACAGGGTGTTGATGGTGATGAGGCCGAGAGAGGGCGGGCAGTCGATGATGATGTAGTCGTAGTTGTCGGCCACCTGTCCGAGAAGATCGGCGAGATAGAATTCCCTGGCCATTTTGTCCACGAGCTCTATTTCAATGCCCACGAGGTCCGTGGAGGAAGGCAGCAGGGTGAGATAGGGCGTTGCCGTGGGAAGCAGCGTTTCTTCCAGAGAGGATGTGCCGCAGAGCGCCGTGTAGAGATTGCGCGAAAGATTCTGCTGATCGAAGCCGAGCGAGCTCGTGGAGTTCGCCTGAGGGTCGCAATCGACCAGTAATACACGATTTTCCATGATGGCCAGAGAGGCGGAAAGATTGACGGAGGTGGTTGTTTTTCCCACGCCGCCCTTCTGGTTGGCAACAGCAATGATTCTTGCCAAGGTTCAAGCTCCTTTCCCGAATTCTTTTTTTACATAAACGCTGGCATGGGTAAATGCAAGGAGTGTTTCACGTGAAACAACAGGAGCGGAGATTCGGCAGTGTTTCACGTGAAACACTCTTCAGCGCCGAGACCGGCAGGGGCTCTTTTTTGCGCAGGAACGAAGTTCAGTCTGAAATCATTATTTTTTTTGTGGCGCGCTCGAGAGTACAGCCTCCGGGAGGCATACTGCTGCATATGTCGCAAGGCGGCGAACTCGAGCCGGCAACCGCGTTCCCTGCGCAAAGTCGGCGTCGCGGCATGAGGGCCTTGAGGAGAGACTTCAGCATGCGCGCAGAGCTCCATGTTTATGAACCCCTTCCCGGTTCCGTTGCTCGAGACTTCATCATGCGCGCGGAGCGGTCCCGGAAGGCATCATGGACGGAAAGTCTTTTCGTCCGGTGCCTGCGGCGACGGCTTTGCCGCCTCTCGGAAGGAGGCATGGCTTCCGGTGCCTTGCGGCTGGAAGCTCGCTTCGCTCTGCGGCAGGAGGCGGGAGGGCGAGGACGCAAAAAAAGGAGCGGACACGCGGTCCGCTCCCTGTGAGATGTGGCGTTCAGGAGAGAAACATGCCGTCCCGGCACGGACGGCCCGAAGTCTGTTCCTCTCCTTGTCGTTTCTGCATCAATGTCCGGTAATGTTGTACTTTTTCAGCTTGTACTGCATGAGGCTGCGGGATATGCCGAGCAGTTCCGCGGCATGGGCCTGCACGAAGTCGGCACGCACGAGGGCGCGCTTGATGAGCGCGGCTTCTATCTTGTCCAGAGTATCGGCCAGGTTGAGCTCCACGGGCAGCAGGTCCACGGCGCTCTTGAACTGCGATTCCTCGCCGCGTATTTCCGGCGGCAGGTCTTCCACGCCGATGACGGGACCGGGGACCATGACCATGCAGCCCTCGAGCACGTTCTGAAGCTGGCGGATGTTGCCGGGCCAGTCGTAGCCGGTAAGGTAGTTCTGAGCCTCGGGGCTGAAGCTCTTGGTGGGAATGCCGTTGTCTTCGGCGATCTTTTCCGTGAAGTGGGCGATGAGCAGGGGAATGTCCTCTCTGCGCTCGCGCAGCGGCGGAATGTGGATCTGCACCACGTTGAGACGGTAGAACAGGTCTTCGCGGAAGGTGCCTTCCTCCACCATCTTGGAAAGGTCCCGGTTCGTGGCGGCCACTACGCGGATATCCACGCTGATGGGTTCGGTGCCGCCTACGCGCTCGAACACGCGTTCCTGAAGCACGCGCAGCAGCTTGACCTGAAGATCCATGCTGAGTTCGCCCACTTCGTCCAGAAAAAGCGTGCCGTGATCCGCCTGTTCGAAGCGGCCGCGGCGCGTGGCCACGGCTCCGGTGAAGGATCCTTTCTCATGACCGAAGAGCTCGCTTTCCAGCACGCCGGAGTTGAAGGCCATGCAGTTGACCGAAACGAAGGGGCCTTCCTTGCGCGGAGAGCTGAAATGGATGGCTCTGGCCACGAGCTCCTTGCCCGTGCCGGATTCGCCGGTGATGAGCACCGTGGAACGGCTGACGGCCACTCTGTCCACGATGGAGAGCGTATTTCTGATGGCCTTGGACTTGCCGATGATGTGATGGGTACGGTAGCGCTCCTCCAGAGATTCCTGGAGCAGCTTGTACTGACGGTGGGCCTTGGAAAGCTCCACGGCGTTGTGTACGGAGAGCAGCAGCTCGTCGTTGGCAAAGGGCTTGGTGATGTAGTCGAAGGCGCCGTAGCGCATGGCTTCCACGGCGTTTTCGATGCTGCCGAAGGCCGTCATGATGAGCACGGGCAGGTCGGGCCAGGATTTCTTGATGCGCTGGAGCACCTCCTTGCCGGAGAGCTTCGGCATCTTCATGTCGGTGATGACCACGTCGACTTCGGATTCATCCAGGAAGTGCAGTGCCATTTCCGGATCGTTGAGGGCCGTCACCTCGTATCCGGCGTCCTTGAGCAGAGCTTCCATGACGATGAGATAGTTCTTCTCATCGTCGATGACGAGAATATGGGATATGTCACTCATGGTTTTTTCCTTGTTCTTCCGTCGGCTGTCGCGTGGGGAAGCTTATGGTTATGAGGGCGCCGCCCTGCGGGGCGTTGGCCAGCTTCATGCTGCCGCCGTGGGAGTCGATGATGGCCTGCACGATGGGCAGACCGAGACCGGTGCCGTTGTCCTTGGTGGTGAAGAACGGGTCCATGGCCTTGGAAAGCGAGTCTTCGCTGAAGCCGGGGCCCGTATCCCTGAAGGTAAGACCGGTCCGTCCGTCGGCAAGCTGTACGCTGTCGATGAATATTTCTCCCTTGCCCTGCATGGCCTGCTGCGCGTTGGCGAGAATGTTGTAGAAGGCGCGGTAAAGAAGGTCGGCGTCGCCGAGAACGACGGTGCCGGGCGCGATGTTGATGTGCACCTCCACGCCCTGACGTTGAAATTCTCCGCCGAGGAAGGCCATGGCCTTGTTGATGATGTCCTGAAGATTGACCGAATCCTGTCTCGGCTGACGCGGACGGGCGTAGTCCAGAAAGTCGTTCACGGTGGTGCCGAGACGGCAGGATTCGTCGTAAATGGCGGACAGCATGGCCTGTGTGGTGGCGTCTTCGGTTTTGTGACGTCGGATGAGAAACTCCGAGCTTGAACGGATGATGCCCAGAGGATTCCTGATCTCATGGGCGATGGAAGCCACCATGCGGCCCATGCTGGCCAGCTTTTCCGCCTGATGAAGCTGGGCTTCCAGCTGACGGTTCATGGCCATGCGGCGGCTCAGGGTGTACTCGGCCTTGCGGGCCACGAAGTGCAGCAGGAAAAAGAGTATGAGCGTGGAAATGAGAAAGCCCGTGATGATGAGCCACTGCGAGCGTATGGTGCCCCGGTACTGAGGGGTCATGTCCTGCACGATTTCCAGCACGCCGAGAACGGGCACGGGCTGTCCGTGCAGCCTGAGACCCTGAAAGTCGGCGTCCACGGTGAGCGGAAATATGGTGCGCAGCAGAAAGGTTCCCTTTTCCAGATGCGGCGTGATGAGCGCCTGCGCGTAGGGAATGGCCGAGATCACGTCGAAGTGATGGGGCTTGCCCTCGAACACCAGCGGTATGCCCGCCGTATACATGTCGGTGCGACGCACTTCCTTGGGATCCGTGGAATAGAGGATGGTATAGTGGTCGTCGAAAAGGCGTACGCTTTCCAGCTGAAGTCCGTGCAGCTGAGACTGTATGACTTCGTCGAGCAGCTTGTACTGGGCAGGGTTGGAAAGCGCCACACGGCCCGAGGCATAGGTGACGGGCAGCGTGAACTTGCGGAAGATCTGGCGGTTGATGTTGTCCGCAAGCAGCAGGGCGTACTCCTCCTGGCTTTCCAGCATGGAGCGGTTCATGGTGCTGCCGATAAAAAGCGTGAGGATGACGCTGGAAATGAGTATCAGCACCAGCGAGATATAGGAAAAGAACTTGGCCAGATTGAACGGCAGCTTGTTTTCTGCGCTGTTCTGACTTGCGTCATCCATGGAAATTCCTTCAAAAATATGAATATCGACAGGATGTTACTGATGGAAGGAGGGGGAGGTAGAGCCTCCCCCTCCTGGAATCGGGTCGCGGTGTCTTCCTGCCTGAGAGAAGAAGACCATGGTTTGTCATGGGGCGGGGACGGTCATGCGGCCGCCGCCCCGGTTCGGGCTAGAAGTCCATGGTCTGCGACGGAATGGCGGTGAACAGGGCCAGTCTGGCCGCATCTTCCTCGGAGCCGGGCATGCCGAGACGGGCACGGGCCAGCTTCTTTCCGTTTTCCACGGCGGGCTGATCCACGGGGTTGATGCCCATGAGCCAGCCGGTGAAGATGGTGGCGGCCTCAAGCAGCATCATCATCTTGCCTGCGGAGAAGGCGCTTTCGTCGGGCATGTCGAGATGCACGACGGGAACGTCCTTCTGGGCCAGCGTGGCGCGCGTGGCCAGGGTTTCGGCGTCGAGGATGTCGCCGAAGGTATGGCCCTTCAGATACTGCCACTGCTCGGGCAGCTTGGTGGGCATGGGCAGAAGCGTCTTGTTGGCGGGCGTGCTGACGAAAAGGCAGATCTTGTCCTTGGGGCCGTCGAGGAACATCTGCAGCAGGGAGTGCTGATCGGTCACGCCGGTGGCGGGAATGGGCATGGTGCCCTTGCCGTCCTTGCCGAGGCTCTCGGCCCAGAGCTGGCAGAACCAGGGGCCGAAGGTGGACCAGGCGGGGATGTAGCAGAAGTAGATGATCTGACTCTTGCCGGCCTCGGACATCTGCCATGCCCAGCGGGCGAGTTTCCATGCGGGGTGGTCAAGGAGCGTGTCGGGGTTTTCCGCCAGCGGACGGCCCACGGAAATGGCGCCCTGAATGAGTCCCTTCCAGTCCATGCCGAGGAACACCGCAGGAACCATGCCTACGGCGGAAAGTACGGAGTAGCGGCCGCCGAGGTTGTCGGGCACGGGCAGGGAGCGCAGGGCGTACTTGTCCACCTCGTCGCGCAAAAAGCCCTTGTTGGCGTCGGTCACCACGAAAAGATGTTCCTGCCAGGTTCCGGGGAGCTTTGCCTGCAGCCAGGGCAGAACGATGAGATACTGCGCGATGGTCTCGATGGTACCGCCGGACTTGCTGACCACGACCACCAGCGTATCCTCGGGCACGAGCTTGTCCAGATGTTCCTGGAGCCATTCGGGATGCACGTTGTCGGCGATCCAGAGACTCGGGCCGTCATGGTTGGGACGGTCCTGCCCGGGGGCGAAGGCACGCTGGAGCGCGCGGGGACCGAGCGCCGAGCCGCCGATGCCGAGCAGCAGCATATGCTTGAAGCTTCTCAGAAATTCTTCATGGATTTCAAGCTGATGAATGAGGTCTTCCGCAAAGGGAAGCGCCAGGAAGGGAAGTACCGGCAGTTCCTGCTTCAGCTTCTCGATGAAGCGGGTGTCGTCGGAAGGACGGTCGGCAACGCCGCCGAGCCAAGCATGAGCCCAATCAAGTTTCGCCTGAGTCATAAACGTACCATCCGGGAAAGAGGTTTTGAGCAACGTATCTTCAAGTATGAAGTTCCGACAGGTTCGGCCGTTCCCTGTCCCTTTCGGGGCAGGGAACGGTCTTCATCAGTCGTACAGGGCTTTCTTTATGCGCTGCAGGGCATCCATGAGAACGTCGTCGGCAACGGCGTAGGAAAGACGGATGCAGTGCGGATCGCCGAAGGCCTCGCCGGGCACGCAGGCCACGCGGGCCTTCTCCAGAAGGAGGGTGCAGACGGCTTCGCCGCTGGGCATTTCGGGAGTGAACAGAGCGCTTACGTCCGGGAAGAGATAGAAGGCTCCACCGGGACGATGGCACACCACGCCGGGCCAGGTAGAAATTTCAGCCATGGCGAGATCGCGGCGGCGCAGGAAGGAGAGACGCATTTCTTCCACGCAGTCGTAGGGGCCGTCGAGCGCGGCCACGGCGGCCTTCTGGGCGATGGAGCACATATGGGAGGTCATCTGACCCTGCAGCTTGGAGCACTGCTTGATGAGATCCTCGTGTCCGAGCGTGTATCCCACGCGCCAGCCGGGCATGGAGAAGGCCTTGGACAGGCCGTTCAGGATGGCGATCTTCTCAGGATATTTTTCCCACCAGCGCGAGGCGCTCACGGGTTTGCCGTCGTAGACGAGCTGTTCGTACATTTCGTCGGCGAGCACGAAAACGTCGTGTTCGAAGCACCAGCTGACGAGAGCGTCCAGTTCTTCCTGCGTATAGGCGACGCCCGTGGGGTTGGAGGGCGAGTTCAGGATCAGCATGCGGGTTTTGGGCGTGAGGGCCTTTTCAAGATCGGACGGGTCGATGCGGAAGCCGCGGGAGGAGTCCGCCTTGACGAGCACGGGATTGCCTCCGGCAATGCGGATGAGGTCGGGATAGCTCGTCCAGTAAGGGCAGGGAAGAAGCACGTCGTCGCCGTCGTTGAGCATGACCATAAGCGTGTTGGCCAGGGACTGCTTGCCTCCGGTGGTGAGGATGACGTTTTCCGGCCGGGCCGAGACCTGGTACTGGCGCTGAAAATAATGGCACACCGCGTTGCGTGCTTCCAGAATGCCGTTGACGGGGGTATACTTGGTGAAGTTTTCGTCGATGGCCTTCTTTGCGGCTTCGCAGATGTGAAGCGGGGTGGGGGCGTCGGGCTCGCCCACGGCAAGGCTGGTGACGGCTATTCCCTTCGCCTTCATTTCGAGGGCCTTGGCATTGATGGCAAGGGTGGCGGAGGGCTTGATCTTTTTCATTCTATCGGCAAAGTTCATGGTTGCGTTTCCTGGTTGATATGAGCAATAAAAGGCCTGACGGTCACGCTAAACTCTATCAACTTCAATGCGGCCTGTAAATTGATGTTTGGCATATGAAAGGCCTTGCGGCGGCCTGTTGTGCGGCATTTGTGCTCCGGGAGGCCTTTTTCCGGCCGCGCAGCATCGAGACTTGCGGCAAAAGGAAGGAAAGGTCATGGAAACGCTGCTTCTGACATATCCCGAAGGCTGTCGTGTCGGTCGTTTCATCCGCCGGGAAAAGCGCTTTTTCGTGATCGCGGAACTGGACGGATGCGAGGTGACGGCGCACACCAACAATACCGGCACCATGCTCGGACTTCTCCGGCCGGGCTGTCCGGTTCTTCTTTCTCCGGCGCAGAATCCTGCGCGAAAGCTGAAATGGACGGTGGAGGCTCTGGGACAGCCCGACGGAAGCGGCTTCTTCTGGGTGGGCGTGAACACCTCCATGCCCAACCGGCTGCTTGAAGCCATGTTTCGGAAAGGCCTGTTCGCCTGGGCCGAAGGTTATGACGCACTCAGGCGCGAGGCCGTGAACGGCGAGAGCCGTCTCGACGGTCTTTTCACGGGACCTGATCTTCCTGAGCTCTGGGTGGAGTGCAAGAACGTGACGCTGGTGGAAGACGGTGTGGCCGCGTTTCCCGATGCGGTCACGACCCGGGGAGCAAAGCATCTTCACACGCTCATGCGTCTTGCGGCGGAAGGACGCCGGGCCGCCATGCTGTACGTCATTCAGCGGCCTGACGGCCGATGCTTCCAGGCGGCCGACTATATTGATCCCGACTATGCCGAAGCGCTGCGTCTTGCCGTGCATGCCGGGGTGGAAGTGTATCCCACGGTTGTGCACGTAAGAGAGGACGGTATCCATTACGGCGGTATGCTTGCGTATCGGGAGTCGTGAGTCAGGGAACGCTCTTTTCAGGAACAGGCGACACGGTACGGAGTGCTCCGTTCATCATCTGCCGAGGAGGTGGACCATGTTCAGAAACATCATCATTGTCGTGCTGGCGGCAGCTTGTGCCGGTCTCGGCGTCAACGAATATCTGGAACGGAAGGCCTGGCGGGAGGCGGAAATCACTCCGGCCGAATACGGCGGACTCCTGTCTCTGCGCGATCTGTATTCCGCCGCGGACTACAAGGACAAGGTCCTGCCGCTTCTCCGGGAGGCCTTTGCGGACGGCAGGGTGACGCGGGAGCGTCTGGAGACGCTCGGCAGGCAGCTTCACGGTCTCGGGCCCCGCACGCTCGACAATCTTCAAGAGGATCGCACCCGTGATCGCGTGTCGCGCGCCTGGGACGATGCCCGCGACGGTGCGGCGGCACTCGGAGAGAGTCTCGGCCGCCAGATGGGCCGGGCCATGCGGGAACTCGGCGACGCCGTGGAAGGCCTGAAGCCGAAGAGCGCGCCGGAAAGTTCGCCCCGCCGGGACGGGAGCGTGGAACTGTAGCTTCCGCACTCCTGAGCTTGACGAATGCGGGACGGGTTCTCTGTCGGAATCCGTCCCGCGTCGTGTCGCAGGAAGGCGTCTTTGCCCGTTTGCTGCCGGGAAGGCTTCCTCGGCAGGGCGAAGGGGAAAAAGGCGTTTTTTTATGAGCGGCAGGCGGAAGAATCAGAAGCCTGCGGCAAGGCCGTCGCCTCTGGGATCGGTCGCGCCCTGAAGCACGCCGTTGTCATGCACGAGAATGGCCCCGGCATGGCCCATGGTGTCGGTGAAGTCCTTCACCACCTTGACCGGATGACCGCGTTTTGCCAGCTCCTCGACCACGGCTGCGGGGATGCGGCCTTCGATTTTCACGTCGTTGGATGCCGCGCCCCAGGTGCGGCCGTAGAGCCAGCGGGGAGCGGTGACGGCCTCCTGTGGCGTCATGCCGAAGTCCACCACGCGGGTCACGATGGCGGCCTGCGTCTGCGGCTGTCCTTCGCCGCCCATGGTGCCGTACACCAGATAGGGTTTGCCGTTCTTGAGAAGCATGGCCGGATTCAGCGTGTGCATGGTGCGTTTTCCGGGTTCAAGACGGTTCACATGGTTCGGATCGAGGGAGAAGAAGCTTCCGCGGTTCTGAAGGAGCACGCCCGTGCCTTCGGCCACGATGCCGGAGCCGAAGTCGTGATAGATGCTCTGGATGAGGGAGACGGCGTTGCCGTCCCTGTCCACCACGCCGAGCCAGATGGTGTCTCCCTTGGGATCGAGAGGAGCTCTGGAAGCGGCGGCTCTTGTCATGTCGATGCGCGCGGCCTGCTTCCTGCCGTGTTCTTCCGAAAGCAGGTCGTCCAGAGGAATGGACACGAAATTTGGATCGGAAAGATAGCGGTCGCGGTCGATGAAGGCTTCCTTGGTGGCCTCGATGATGGCGTGACAGTAGTCGGCGCTGCCTTCTCCCATGGCCTTCACGTCGAAGTTGTTCAGGATGTTCAGAATTTCAAGGGAGGCCATGCCCTGCGTGTTCGGCGGCAGATTGCAGGCCGTCAGTCCCCGGTAGTTCACGCGTATGGGGCTTACCCAGTCGGCCTTGTGCGAGGCAAAGTCCTCAAGCGTGAGCAGTCCGCCGTTCTTTTCCAGATCGGCTGCGATCTTCTGGGCTATGCTGCCCTTGTAGAATTCTTCGGCACCTTTTTCGGCAATGATGCGCAACGTGGCGGCAAGATCCGGCTGCCGGAACAGGTCGCCCGTGACGAGCGGCCTGCCGTCCTTCATGAACACGCGGGCGAATTCCGGGAATCTTTGCAGGGCCCGGAATACCTTGTCGTTGGGATTGGCGTTCACGGCGCTCCAGAAGGCGAGAGATGTGCTCACCGGACAGCCCTCTTCGGCGTAGGAGACGGCAGAGGAGAAAAGGTCCTTCCATGACATGGTCGTTTTGAGGGCGGAGCGGCTGTAGCGGTAGGCCTCGTCCCAGCCTGAAACGGCGCCGGGGACGGTGTTGGCCGCAAGAGGGCCGCGCGAGGGGATGTGTTTCAGGCCCTTGGAGGCGTAGAAGTCCATGGTGGCCTTCGAGCCTGCGCGGCCGCTGGCGTTCAGTCCTTTGAGTTCCCCTGTCCCGGCGTTGTAGATGAGCCAGAAATTGTCGCCGCCCGGCGTGCACATCTGCGGATAGACCACGGTCAGCGTGACGGCGGTAGCTATGGCGGCGTCCACGGCGTTGCCGCCGCGGCGCAGGATGTCGAGTCCGGCCTGCGTAGCCAGATGATGGGGGGAAGTCACCATGCCGTGCGTGGCCAGAGGGTTGGTGCTTTGGGAAATGGTGGCACAGTAGTTTTTTTTCATGGCTGCTGCTCCGGGACGCGGAACGGAAAGCAGGGCACAAAGCTCCGCACGCGGCCGCCCGCTTGATGGTGGTGTTCATGCGTGCTTCTGAGATTAAAGATTTACGGGACTTTGTCCATTCCCGCGACCGCATGATTCACGGCAAAGCCGTGCCGAAGGATTTTTTGTGCCGTATCGAAGTGAGAAAGAACGGTCTTTTTTGTACGGATATGGAGGGGAAAAGCGGGTTGCTTCAAGGCGGCCCTGAGTCCGGAAGCTTCGGCCGTCGTCCGGGACGATCCGCGTCCGCGGAGCCGGCGTGAAAAGCGGAAACGAAACGGCCCGGGAACGTGTTCCCGGGCCGTGTTCATCATTCAGTTCTGTCCCTCGTCGAGCTCTCTTGTGTAGCGGCACTTGGGATTGGGACAGGCTATGTGGCGGCCGCGTGCGCGTGTGGTCTTGATGACCAGAACGGGCGAGTGACATTCTGGGCAGGTTTCGGCCACGGGCCAGTCCCATACGGCGTAGTCGCATTCGGGATAGCGGGAGCAGGAATAGAACAGCTTGCCCTTGCGTGAGCTTTTTTCCACCAGGGTTCCCTTGCCGCACTTGGGGCAGGTTACGCCCGTGGAGAAGGGGGCGGCGTAGTCGCAGTCGGGATAGCGGGAGCAGCTCAGGAAGCGGCTTCCCGTGCGGGACTGCTTGAGAATGACGTCGCCGCCGCACTTGGGACAGGTGCCCATTTTCTGATGTTCTTCCTTCGGGCGCTCCTGGGGAATGATCTTGCCTTTTTCATCGCGGGTGAAGTTGGTGGTGTAGCGGCATTCGGGGTAGCCCGTGCAGGCCAGAAATTCGCCGCTCTTGCCGAACTTCACCACGAGAGGCCTGCCGCATTCGGGGCAGGGTACGTCGGTGGTGAGACCGCCCTTGACCGGAGCCATGTTTTTGGCGGCGGCTTCCAGCGTGGGATTGAAGTCCTTGGTGAAGCTCTTCATGAGGTCCACCCAGCCGAGCTCGCCGTCGGCCACCTTGTCGAGATTGTTTTCCATCTCGGCGGTGAAGCCCACGTCCATGAGTCTTGCGAAGTGATCGCGCAGCTGTGAGCAGACCACCTTGCCGAGATCGGTGGGCACGAAGTGCTTCTCTTCGAGGCGCACGTATTCGCGGTCTTCGATGGTGGAAATGATGGTGGCGTAGGTGGAAGGACGGCCTATGCCGCGCTCTTCCAGTTCCCTGACGAGGGAGGCTTCGGTATAGCGCGGCGCAGGCTGCGTGAACTTCTGTTCCTTTTCCAGCTTCTGCAGGGTGACCACTTCGCCTTCGTGCAGGGCGGGAAGCGCGGCTTCCTCTTCATCCGCGGAGCGGGGCATGACGGCGAGAAAGCCGGGGAAGAGCAGTCGCTCGCCCTTGGCCTTCCACAGGCCGGGTCCGCAGGTCAGGGTGACGGACGTGTCGTGATAGGTGGCGGCGGCCATCTGCGAGGCCACGAAGCGGCACCAGATGAGATTATAGAGGCGGTACTGGTCGGGCGTGAGGAATTCCTTCACGTCCTGAGGCGTCAGCGTGATGTCGACGGGACGCACGGCTTCGTGGGCGTCCTGCGCGGAGGTCTTGCCCTTGAAGGAGCGGCCTTTTCCGCCGGGAGCCATGTAGTCCTTGCCGAAGCGCTGTTCAATGTACTCGGCGGCGCTTTTCTTGGCTTCGTCGGCGATGCGCACGGAGTCGGTACGCATGTAGGTAATGAGGGCCGTGGTGCCCCTCTCGCCGAGCTCTATGCCTTCGTAGAGCCGCTGGGCCGTGGCCATGGTGCGCTTGGAGGTGAAGCCTATGCGCTGGTTGGCCGTCTGCTGCAGCGTGGAGGTGGTGAAGGGCGGCAGAGGATTGCGGGAGCGTTCCTTTTCCTCGACCTGCGACACCACGAAGGGCTGACCGGCCATGGCCTGTTCCATGGCGTCGGCCGCGGCCTTGCTGGCTATGAGGATCTTGCGCGCGCTCTTTTCCTTGTCCTTCGCGTCGTCGCTGCCGGAAAGTTCCTTCAGCTTTTTGGCGAAGCCCGTTTCTATTTTGACGAGTTCCGCCTTGAAGGGCGGGGGCGTGGCTCCGGCAAGCAGGGCGCGGAAGGTCCAGAATTCTTCGGGCACGAAGGCGAGGCGTTCCTCCTCGCGCTCCACGATGAGCCGGAGCGCCACGGACTGCACGCGACCGGCGGAAATGCCGCGCTTCACGGTCTTCCACAGGAGCGGAGAGATCTTGTAGCCCACGAGGCGGTCGAGCACGCGGCGGGCCTGCTGCGCGTCGAAGAGATTGGGGTTGATGTCGTGCGGATGCTCCAGCGCGTTCTTCACGGCGCGCGAGGTGATTTCGTTGAACTGGATGCGCTTGATGTTCTTCGCCTTGTTCTTGATGACCTCGGCGATGTGCCAGGCGATGGCTTCTCCCTCGCGGTCGGGGTCGGGCGCAAGATAGACGGTATCGGCCTTGGAGGCCGCGTCCTGAAGATCCCGGACCACCTTTTCCTTGCCCTTGATGATTTCATAGTGAGGGGCAAAGTCGTGGGCCTCGTCCACGCCGATTTCTCTGGTGGGCAGGTCGCGGATATGCCCGACGCTGGCCTGCACCATGTATTTGTTTCCCAGAAATTTCTTGATGGTCTTCACCTTGGCCGGTGACTCCACGATAATCAGATCCTTGCCCATAGCTCGCTCACAAGTAGGAATTTCAAAGGGAGGTTGAGCCTCCGTCGTCAAGGAACATACGTTAAAAGGGGGGAGCGTCAAGTCCCGGACGGCACAAATGACGTATTTCTCCTGCTCCTGCAAGGAATCTAGGCGCTGAAGGCGTGTCCGACGGCCCGGGAGAGGTCAGCAGAGGGTCGCTCCCGCAGCGTCGTCATCAAAGACGATGTTTTCCGCTCTCAGGCCGAGAGCACGCCAGCGCGCCTTCAGCGATCCTCTGTCGCCGTACATGAAGCCCTGACAGAAACGCGGCAGCGTGAGCCGGACGGGAGCGTGACCGAGTCTTTTTACGGCGTCCTCGGCGGAGAGAAGCAGCGCTTCGGCCTGAATGAGCGCTCCGAGGGCCGGATGTCTCGGTCCGGCGACGAGGGCGGCGTCGAAGGCGGGTTCCGGAGCCACGGAAAGCCGGATGACGGCAACGTCCGCCTGCCAGGCAAGAGACAGAGCTCTGCCCAGGGTCTCCGTGGTTTCCTTCAGGCTCCACGGGCGGTAGCGTCCCTCCCTGTACCAGCGCGCAAGCACCGTGCCTTCGGGAACAAGGCAGGGATAGAAGCGCAGGCAGGCGGGAAAAAGGGTAAGGGTCTTTTTTGCATCGGCAAGAAAGACCTCGGGAGAGCTTCCCGGCATGCCGGGAAGAAGCTGCACGCCGAGTTCCAGACCGGCTTCCCGCACCTTTCGGCAGCCCTCTTCGGCATCCTTGCCCGAGTAGCCCCGGCGGGAGAGGGAAAGCGCCCTGTCGTCGAAGCTCTGTATGCCGAGCTCCACAAGGTCCACGCCGTTTCGGAGCAGCTCGTCCAGAACGGACGCCGGGAGCGTGTCCGGTCTTGTGGAGCAGCGCGCATGCGTGATGCGTCCCTGATCCTGAAGCGTGTGCAGAAGGTCGAGGCACGCGCGGCGGTCGGCGGGGGGAAGCGCCGTGAAGGTTCCGCCGTAAAAGGCGAGTTCTCTTGTCTCTCCGGGACCGCATGGGGGCAGCTGCGATGTTGCGGTCCGGGCTTTTTCGAGAATGGCGCGAATATTTTCCGAATGCCCCGCTCCTGTCTGCCTGTCCTGCGCGCAGTACACGCAGTGTCCGGGACAGCCGAGAAAAGGCAAGAATACCGGAATGATGCGATCAGCTCTGCGCTGTCTTGTCCCTGTTTTGAAAAAGATCCGGTCAGGCATGGCATGAGCGTAAGATGGCGAAAGCGATGACATTTTTTTTCCTTGGGAGAAAAGCTCTTGATGTTCTAATCGGTTGCGCTTAGGATGACAAGGTCTTCCCCGCGTCAAAAACGCGGGTCTCTGGAGGTCTGTACTGTCATGTCTGAAGAAAAATGCATTTTCTGCCTCATCGCCAACGGGGATATCCCCTGCGCGAAGGTATACGAGGATGACACCGTTCTGGCGTTTCTTGATCTTTCTCCCGTGCATCCCGGCCATACGCTGGTCATTCCCAAGAAGCACTACAAGGACATGCTTGAAGTGTCCTGCGACATCGCGCCTGCGGTGTTTTCCGCGCTGAAGAAGCTGGGGGCCGCCGTCATGAAGGCTACCGGAGCTACGGGGTTCAACGTCATGCAGAATAACGGATTGTCCGCAGGACAGACCATGTTTCATATCCATTGGCACATCATTCCCCGTTTCGACGGGGATGGGCTCGGCGTGTGGGAGCAGGGGAATTATTCCGACGCCGAAGCCATGCAGGCCATGGCCGCGAAAGTGGCTTCGTGCCTGGAGCATTAAATCCGTATCAGGAAGGAATGGCAGGAGGAAAAACATGAACAAGGCTCTGACCAAGGCTGACATTGTGGAAGCGGTGTACAATGACAAGAATCTCGGCCGCAACCGTGCGGAAGTGAAGAATATCGTTGAAAACCTGCTTGCTCTGATGAAGCAGGCCATCAAGAAGGATGACGCTCTTCTCATCAGCGGATTCGGCAAGTTTGAAGCCTATGACAAAAACGCCCGCAAGGGACGCAACCCGCAGACTGATGAATCCATCACCCTGCCTCCTCGCAAGGTGGTGGTGTTCCGTCTCTCCCGCAAGTTCCGCATGGAACTCAACGGCGGCGAAGAGGCGTAGTTTCGGGCGGTGTCCCATGCAAGAAGGGCCTGCTTCGGCAGGCCTTTTTTCGTGCCCGAAAGAGGGCCGCATGCCTGTACTCCCGCCTTTTTTTGAGCTAGAGCAGTTGTTGCTGCTGTTCTGTGCGTCGTCCTCTTCCGGGCGCCGCCGTGCCGCTTCTTTGAGAGCGGCACACGAAACTGCCGGAAGGTTCGGCGTCGCGTCTGCCGAAATTGTGCCGTACCGGCGCGGAAATCCTGGCTTGTGCCAGTTATGGAGAGTGTGTCATGTCTGTTCCCGTACTTGACGCCGCCGGATGGACGGCGAAGCTCATGGAGCTGCCGCGCAGGGGCGCGGCCAGTGTCACGGCCTTTTACGAACATCGCATGGGAGCGATCTGCCGGGATGCCCGTCTTCTGCTTGTGCCGCTGGATGATCACATGGTGCACCGCGGCGACGCCATCTTTGAGAGTCTTACCTTTCTTGAAGGCCGCATCGTGCAGCTCGACGCTCATCTTGAGCGCATGAAGCATTCCGCCTCCACGCTGTCGCTGGTTCCTCCCTGTCCCTGGGAGGAAGTGAGGGCCCTCATGATAGAGGTGGCAAAAGTCGGCGGGGAACCGTACGGCGGCCTCAAGGTGCTGCTCGGCCGCGGCTGCGGAGGACTCGGCGTGGATCCCGCGGAATGTCCTGAGAGCAGCCTGTACATCGTGGCGACCAGAGGAAGGGCTCTTCCCGAGTCCTTCTGGCAGAAGGGCCTCACGGCCGCGCGAAGCGCCGTTCCGGCCAAGCAGGAATGGCTTGCGCAGATAAAGTCCACCAATTACCTCGCCAATGCGCTCATGGCGAAGGAGGCCCGGGAAAAGGGCGTGGACCTCACCTTTTCCTTCGACGAGGACGGCTTCCTGGCAGAAGCGGCCATTGCCAACGTGGCTCTGGTGGACCCTGAGGGACGCATGCTCATGCCCAGGTTCCGTCATGCCCTTCCTGGGACCACGGCCATACGCGCCATGGAGATAGCAAAAGCCTTCATGCCCGTAGTTATCACTGATATCACTGAAGAAATAGTGGAACAGGCTTCCGAGATTCTGGTACTTGGTACTACATGCGAGTGCGTGGCGGTCACGCACTACAACGGCAAGCCTGTAGGCGACGGCCGTCCCGGTCCCATGGCGGACAGGCTGCGCCATCTGCTGCATGACGCTCTTGTGACCGGAGGCGTGCCGTTCCTCGAATGATCAACAAGTGAGGAACTTATGCGCATCAAGACTCTGTTCACCGGTTTTTGCTGTGGTATCCTTCTGGCTCCCGCGATGGCCCTTGCCGCCGATTCCGCTCCTGCGCCCAAGGCGGCGAAGCAGACCGTGGCCGATACTCCCTTCGTCATCGTGGCTCCCAGCGAGGAGATCGTGGTCACCTTCCCGCTCTTCGTCGTGGAACGCGGCGTGGTGGAGAGCGTTGACGTCAAGAACGGCACCTTCACCATCAAGGACAAGCAGGGAGAGGTTTCCACCATCAAGGTGACCGACAACACGCTCGTGGAAAACGTGTACGCCGACATCTTCACCTGGGAAACCAAGAAGGGCATTGCCGACCTCAAGAAGGGCGACAAGATCCGCGCCCGCGTGTTCCCCGGCGATGACGGTCAGCCCGCTTCCGCCATTTCTCTGGACGTGTATAAGTTCTGATCGGCTTCATCATTGGCCATGACGGCCGGCGCCGTTCCGCGATGCGGGAGGCCCGGCCTTTTTTCATGCCTTCCGGCACCGGGGGCAAGGCGGCCTGAGCGTCCGGCGCGCCGTCGGCATCGTTTGCCGGACTAGAGCATGTTCACGGGGTCGAGATCGAGGGAGATCCTGAGCTCGTGCGGTATGTTGCCGAGGTCCTTCAGCGCGAGCGCATAGGTCTGACGCACCTGCGGCCAGGTGCCCGCCTTCATGAGGCACTGGAAGCGCATGCGGCCCTGGATGCGGGCGAGCGGCGCGGGAGCCGGACCGAGCACGGTCAGTCCGAGAGAACGGCCGTGGGCGCGCAGGGACGCGGCAAAGGCGTTCACACGGCTCTGGCCGTCCTTCCAGTCCCAGGGATAGGAGAGGCGGACAAGGGCCAGCTTGACGAAGGGCGGGTAGCGACGCTGTTTTCGCAGGGCGATCTCGTGCTCGTAAAAGCCTTCGTAGTCGCCCGTCTTCACGAATTCCCAGCAGTAGTGGTGGATGTCCCTCGTCTGGATGAGGACGCGTCCCGGTTTTTCTCCGCGTCCGGCGCGTCCCGACGACTGCACGAGAAGCTGAAACGTACGTTCCGCCGAGCGGTAGTCCGGCATGTTGAGGCCCATGTCGCCGTCGGCCACCACGGCCAGCGTGACATTGGGGAAATGATGTCCCTTGGAGAGCATCTGTGTTCCCACGAGCACTTGCGCTTCCTGCCTTGCAAAGGCGGCGAGTATCTCTTCCATGCGTCCGGGACGGCTCGTGCTGTCGCGGTCGAGCCTGAGCACGCGGCCGCCCGGAGGCAGGGCTCCGGCAAGTTCTTCTCCGGCAAGACTTTCCTCCAGCTTTTCCGTGCCTTCCCCCATGGGCAGGAAGTTCAGGCCGCCGCATTTTTCGCAGGGCGAAGGGAAGGGGCGCGTGTGCCCGCAGTAGTGGCAGACGAGCTGTTCACGCTTCTTGTGGTAGGTGAGGGCTATGTCGCAGTTGGGACATTTGGCCACGGTGCCGCAGTTCAGGCAGTACATGAGCGGCGCATAGCCCCTGCGGTTGAGAAGCACCACGGCCTGTTCGCCTTTCTGCACGGTCTCTCTGAGCGCTTCCACGGCCCGCGGGGAAAGAAGCTTCGAGGCGGGCTGATCCTTGATGTCCACGAGCTCTATGGCCGGAAGCGTGCCGCCGCCCGTGCGGTGCGTCAGCCTTGAGATGGGAAAGAGCCCTTCCTTAGCGGCGTGAAAGGTCTTGATGTCCGGGGTGGCCGAACCGAGTATGAGAAGAGCCCTGTGCCTGCGGGCCCGCTCCCAGGCCACTTCCTTGGCCTGATAGGGCAGACGGTCCTCCTGCTTGAAGGAGCCGTCGTGCTCTTCGTCCAGAACAATGGCACCGAGAGGCGGCACGGGCAGAAACAGCGCGGAGCGCGTGCCTATGATGAGGCAGGGCTCGCTGCGCGCGGCAAGGCGTCGGAAGGTCCGCTCCCGTTGCTGCTGGCTCTGATAACCGTGATAGAAGAAGATGGGGGCGCCGGGAAAGCGCTGCTCGGCGTCTCTGCGCAGTTTGAGGGCTATGGCCACTTCCGGGGCGAGAATGAGCGCGGAACGGCCTCTTTTGAGGCAGGCATGGGCGAGTTCCAGATACACCGCAGTCTTGCCGCTTCCCGTGATGCCGAAAAGAAGACGGGCAAAGGGCTGCTTTTCTCCCCGTGCGAGGGCGTCCATGTCTTCGCAGTATTCGTCGAGAGCCGCCTGCTGCTCCTGCGTCAGCTGGAAAGGCGGTTCCGGAGGGGGCAGCAGCTCCTCGCCGATTTCCGCTTCATCCTCTTCCGGAGCGGCGGGCCGCAGCTCCACAAGCTTGTTCTTTATGA
This sequence comes from uncultured Mailhella sp., assembly GCA_905192935.1. Classification (GTDB taxonomy): domain Bacteria; phylum Desulfobacterota; class Desulfovibrionia; order Desulfovibrionales; family Desulfovibrionaceae; genus Mailhella. The sequence goes on along the minus strand of CAJJMX010000001.1, from coordinate 49,327 downwards.
GCGCCGTCAGCGTCTGGGAGCTGTCGGGGAGAGCCTCGCGCAGACGCCTGCGGGACACCACGCCGTTTGTCAGCAGCCAGTCGAGCATTTCCCGCTGCTTCACGGCGTTGGGACGCACCGGCCACGGCGGGTCGCAGGCCAGGGCGCACAGCTCGCCGTCGGCGGCATCCTCGGCCAGCATAAGAAGTTCCGCCCGGCCCTGCATGAAGTCCCGGGCCAGAGCGGCGCGTTCCGTGTCGGGCATGGCAGGAATGTCGCGCAGGGCGAAAAGACGGGGCTTGCGGCCTTTTCCGTCAAGATCGGACAGGTACTGACGCACGCGTATGCGCGCCGTGACCCTCAGCCCCTGGGGCAGAAGGTTGCCGAGTACCCGTCCCGGCGAGGAATACTGACGCGCGGCAAGCTGCTCCACCGTCTCCATGTAGTCGAGCGGCAGAAGAGGAACGAGTTCCAGCGGCCAGGTAATGGGCCGCAGGACAATGTCTCCGCCCTTTTTCATGCTGTGCTGACCGGCGGAGGATTCCTTCAGGGCATTGTCGTCGTCATCGTCGAACACGGCCGTCACGACGCCTGCACGTATGGCGCCGTTGCCGAGCGGCACGGCCACGCGCAGACCGACCCGCCACGGAAAATCGGGGAATTCTCCGGGCGTGAGATAGCTCAGCGTGGCATAGGGCGGCGTGCAGAGGGCGACATGGCAGATCATTTCCTGTCCTGTTCAGATCCGTGTTCGAAAGACGTTCCGGGAGAAGGCGTGCGGCGGATGCCGCAACAGGCGGCCATCCTAGAGTTTTTCTGCGTGCATGCGGGGCATTGCCGGGATGACGGAGCTGCCTTCCGCCCCGTCCAGACCTCTATCCCTTGAACACGAAGAAGGCTCCGGCCACGATGAGCGCAAAGCCCACGGCATGGTTCCAGGTCAGGCTCTCGCCGAGATAGAGCGTTGAGAATATGCCGAAGATGGTCAGGGAAATGACTTCCTGGATGGTCTTGAGCTCGGCGGCGGAAAAATAGCCGTAGCCCACGCGGTTGGCGGGCACCTGAAGGCAGTATTCAAAGAAGGCTATGCCCCAGCTTACAAGGATGGCTCCCACAAAGGTGAGGGACTGATGACGCAGATGGCCGTACCAGGCATAGGTCATGAAGATGTTGGAGCCGATGAGCAGAAGGACGGTGATGACGGGAACGGGCAGATGGAGAGTCATGGCGGCCTCGCCGTAACCTTGCGGCAGATGGAAAAAGAAAGGGGAGCATGCTCCCCTTACGTTGATATGGCATGGCCGGGCCGAAGCCCGGACGACTACAGGTCGAATTCCTTGTGAAGAACGTTGACGGCAAGTTCGAGGTCGGCCTCGTCCACCAGGCAGGAAATCTTCACTTCCGAGGTGCTGATCATGATCAGGTTGATGCCGGCCTTGTAGAGAGCGTCGAAGGCCCGGCTGGCGGCGCCGCTGTGATTGCGCATGCCCACGCCCACCACGGAGACCTTGGCGATGTTGGAGGAGTGTTCGATGCTGCTGCAGGCGGGAGCGGCCTTTTCCAGCACGTCGAGCGTGCGCTTCAGATCCTTGCGGGACACGGTGAAGGCCATGTCGGTGACGCCGTCGCGGCTGGCGGTCTGGATGATCATGTCCACCACGATGCCCGCCTTGCCCAGAGGACTGAAGATGCTGGCCGCAGAGCCGGGTCTGTCGTGCACGTCGCGGAGCGTGACTCTGGCTTGATCCTTATCAAAAGCGATGCCCGAAACGAGCACGGACTCCATCATGATGTCCTCCTTGGTGACCAGCGTGCCCGGATCGTTCGAGAAGGTGGAACGCACCCGGACGGGAACATTATATTTTTCAGCAATTTCTACGGAACGTATCTGCAGGACCTTGGCGCCCATGGAAGCCATTTCCAGCATCTCGTCGTAGCTGATGCGCTCCATCTTGTGGGCGTCCTTGCACATGCGCGGATCGGTGGTGTAGACGCCGTCCACGTCGGTATAGATGTCGCAGCGGGTCTCGTCGCCGAGAGCGGCTGCCACGGCGACGGCGGAGGTGTCCGAACCGCCGCGGCCGAGCGTGGTGAGACGCATGTCGGGCGTGCGTCCCTGGAAACCGGCCATGACGACCACGTCATAGGTCTTGAAGGCTTCCCTGATGGTGTCGGCATCGATGGTGTCGATGCGGGCGTTGCCGTAGGCGTCATCGGTGATGACGGGCAGCTGGAAGCCCAGGAAGGAACGGGCCTTCACGCCGGAATCACGCAGGAGCATGGAAAAAAGCGCCACCGATTCCTGTTCGCCGGTGGTGAGCAGAACGTCGAGTTCTGCGGGATCGGGTTCGTCCGACCACTGATAGGCTCTTTCCAGCAGGCTGTTGGTCTGGCCGTAGCGGGCGGAGAGAACCACCACTACCTTGTAGCCTTCCTCAAGCGCGGCAAGCACCTTGGTGCGCACCTTTTTCATGCACTCCAGGTCGGCGACGGAGGAACCTCCGAATTTCTGCACAAGAATACGCATAGGACATCCTGAAAAAAGGAGATAAGGAACGGTTAAGCCTCGTTGACGGGCAGAAAACGCTTTTCGAGCCGGTCCACGAGTTCGCTCAGAAGCTTTTCGGCCGCTTCGCCGCGGGCTTCAATCGTTGCCAGCCGAAAAGTTTTGCATGATTCTTCAGTCTTGTCCAGAGCTTTCGCCTCGTTTCCCTGTACGGGAGCAAGATGAATGTCGAGCCTTTCTGGAGCGTAGCGGTCGGCGGCCAGATACTGCGGCCATTCAAGGATGAGAAAGGGATCGCCTTCCTCCAGCATTTCCTCCATTTCTTCAGGGAGCGTCGCGCCCTCGGAGAGTCGGTAGAGGTCGGCGTGCAGCACTTCGGGGCTTGTGGGATAGACGTTGCACAGCGTAAAGCTCGGGCTTGCCACTTCGGCGTTTTCTCCGCCCTGAAGGGCGGAAACGAAGCCTCGCGTGAAGGTGGTCTTGCCTCCGCCGAGATCCGCGAAAAGATAGAGCGTGCGGAGGGAGGAGTCCGTCATGGCCTGCGCAAGCAGCGCGCCGAGCTCCATGGTGTCCTCGGGACTTTTCAGAAGGATGGGCATGATTCCCCCGGGTCGCCTGCCAGACCGAGCACGGCGGGCAGGGTGTTGGCTATGTCATGCGGGCCGTTGCCGCGCATGGGAAATTCGCGTGAGAGATGCATTCCCGCAAGGGCGTGGAGCCACACGCCGAGCGTGGCGGCAAGCGGAGCCTTGCGGCCGCGGGCCAGAAGCGCTCCCGTGATGCCTGCAAGCACGTCGCCGGAACCGGCCACGGCGAGCTGAGGGACCATCCAGGGAGAAATGACGGAAGGTTCTCCCGGGGAGGCGATGAGCGTGCCTTCTCCCTTGAGCACCCATACGGCGGGAGCCAGGGCGGAGAGGGCCGAAAGCGCGGCGAAGCGGTCGGCCTGCACGTCGCGCACGCTCATGCCGAGAAGCGTGGCCGCCTCGCCCGGGTGCGGCGTCAGCACGTCGCAGGGGCGCAGCTGCGCGAGAAGCTCGGGCTCCCCGGCCAGAGCGAACAGGGCGTCGGCATCGAGCACCATGGGCGGCCTGTGGGGAAGGCACATGAGCGCGCGGGTAAATTCAAAGGCGCCCCGGCTGCGTCCGAGGCCCGGGCCGAACACGAGAGCGCCGTAGGTGGGAAGGACCTCGGCAAGAACTCTGGCGTCTTCTGCGCACCAGTCTTCGTCCTGAGCCTTGCCGGAGAGCGCGCGCAGCGTCAGCGCCGGCATGGAAAGGGAGGCGGCGTCGAGCACGTTTTTCGGGCCTGCCAGCGTGACGAGTCCCGCTCCCGCGCGGAGCGCAGCCCAGGCCGCAAGACAGGGAGCGCCCGTGTAGGCGGCGCTTCCTCCGGCCACGAGGACCCTTCCCGCCGCGCCCTTGTGGGCCGGGCCTGCGGAGGAAGGAAGGAGCGGGGCGTCGAAAAGCGCTTTGATGCGCGGGCAGACGCCGTATTCCAGAACATAGGGAGCGCCACGGTCGAATTTGTTCGGGTGCGTGGTGAGCCAGGTGCGGAACGAGGGAGGATTTTCCTCCTGCACGCGTCTCGGCATGCCTATGGGACGAACTTCGAGCTCTCCGGTGAACTCGTGGGCTTCGGGCAGGAGCAGGCCGGGCTTGGCGGCCTGAAAGGTGACGGTGACGTGAGCGCGCACGGCCACGGGCGAGGGGCGGCCCGTGCGGGCGGAGAGTCCCGAAGGAATATCGACGGCAAGCACGAGACGGGCGTCGAGGCCGTTCAGTCTTTCCACAAGCCTTTTTTCCTTCTCGCGAAGGTCGCCGTGAAAGCCCGTGCCGAGAAGACCGTCCACCACGATGTCCGGTCTTGCCGGCACGTCGGCTTCTCCTTTTTCCCAGGCGTCGGCGGAAAAGACGGGCACGCCGAGATTCTGGGCCGTGCGCAGCCAGTGGGAGGCCGCGCCGCGGTACTGCTCCGCGTCACGGGTGCATATGAGCACGGGCTTTGCGCCGGCATCCAGAAGATGACGGGCCATGCAGAAGGCGTCGCCGCCGTTGTTGCCGCCGCCTGCCAGAAGAAGCACGGAAGAGCCGGAGAGAGAGACGCCGCGTTTCGCGGCCTGTCCGCGCAGGGAGTCCATGGCGGCGCGGGCCGCATTTTCCATGAGAGTTTCTTCAGAGATCCCCGAGCTTATGGCCGCGGCGTCCCACCGGGCCATTTCTTCCGGGGCGGTAACGGGTACGAACATGATGTTCCTCCTGTGCGGCAGGCGGAAACGGTCATGCCGCGCATGCAAAGAAAGAAAATGCGGCCGTCGGACGGCCTGCCTTCCGTCGGAGGGCGGAAATTTCGTTCAGGATTCCAGAATGACCACGGCTCCGGCCACGTCGCGCTCGTGGGAAATGGACACGTGCAGGGCCGTTATGCCCAGGCGTCCGGCCTGTGCCGCGGCTTCGCCGTGAAGAAGAAGATGCGGTCTGCCGGAATCAGAGGAGAGAATCTCCACGTCGTGCATGCCGATGCCCTGGGAGAAACCGGTGCCGAGAGCCTTCACGGCCGCCTCCTTGGCGGCGAAGCGCCCGGCCACATAGGCCGTGCGGCCCGAAGGGGCGGAAGGGAGCTTTTCGCGTTCTCTGTCCGTGAGCACGCGGCGGACGAAGCGCTCGCCGTAGCGCTCAAGCAGCGTTCTGATGCGCGGCAGGGCCGCGAGGTCGAATCCTGTGCCTTGTATCATGTGCCGAGATGAGATGGTGTTCTTTCGTCCTGTTCTGCCGGAAGGCGGGAGGTCTGCGTTGAGGCAGACCGCGGCGGAAGGGCATGATTGACGGGGCCGGTCCGTTTTTTCGGACCGGCCCGGAGAATCAGGCCAGGATGTCGGAGCTTACGGACGCGATGTCGGCACAGCCGGTGAGGGCCATGGCCGAGGTGAGCTGTCCCTTGATTTCCGCCACGTAGGCGGCCACGCCGTCGGTCTGTCCGCCGATGGCGGCCACGGAGAAGGGACGGCCGATGAGCACGGCCTTCGCGCCGAGAGCCAGGAGCTTGAGCACGTCGGTGCCGGAGCGTACGCCGCCGTCGGCCAGGACGGGGATGCGGTCGCCCACGGCCGCGGCAATGCCGGGCAGCACGTCGGCGCCGCCGGGCGTGCCGTCGAGCACGCGGCCGCCGTGGTTGGAGACCACGATGGCGTCCACGCCGGCGTCGATGGCGATGCGGGCATCGGCCACGGTCATCACGCCCTTGATCATGAACTTCGCGCCGCGTTCATGCACGAACTTGGCGATTTCGGTCAGTTCCTCCGCGCTCTTGGGGGCCACGGGACGGCCCTGCAGACGCAGGGTCACAAGGCCTGCGGCGTCCACGTCCATGCCCACCACGGGGCAGCCCGTGGCCGTGGCGGCGTCCAGTCTGTTCCACAGAAAATCGCCTTCCCAGGGCTTGATGAAGGGAATGCCCCAGCCTTCGGCCTTGCGGACGGCGGCAAAGGCGCAGTCGGGGATGAGAGAGCCCACGCCGTCGCCGCCGCAGCCGATGATGCCCGCCTTTTTGGAGCCGCAGATCACGGCTTCGGCATAGGCGGCTTCATCCACGGGATTCTGGGAGGCGTCGCCCATGTTGAAGGCTACGCCGCCGATGGGGGCGGCAAGAAGGGGCAGGGCAAGCTTGAGTCCGAGTATCTCGGTGGAGGTGTCGGGCTGGGCCGCGGTGTGGAGGCAGCGCATGGCGAGCTTCACTCTGGCCAGAGCTTCCACATTGGCGCGGAAGGAGGAACCGGTGCCGAGGCCGCCCATGCCGGGCACTTCGCCGGAGCAGGCGCGGCCGTCGCACTGCGGGCAGACGCGGCAGTGGCCCTTCATGCGTTCACGGGCAAGCTGTTTGATGGATGCGTCCATGGTCATCTCTCCTGTACGGTAAAAGGATGTGCGGTTCCGGACAGTCCGAAGGCGCGGCCGGAACGGAAGAGGGCGAAACGGAATTACGCGCCGTGTCTGGCTTCGAGCTCGGCGGCAGCCTTGCTGACGGAGGCCTTGTAGCCTTCTCTTTCGGCGCGGATGAGACCGGCCACGCGCTCGTCGTGCAGGGCGATGATCTGGGCGGCAAGCCAGGCGGCGTTCTTTGCGCCGTTCAGGGCCACCGTGGCCACGGGGAAGCCGGAAGGCATCTGCACCGTGGCGTAGAGGGCGTCGAGGCCGCCGATGGTCGAGCCTGCCACCGGAATGCCGATGACGGGCTTTATGGTACGGGCGGCCACGGCTCCGGCCAGATGCGCGGCCATGCCTGCGGCGCAGATGTAGACCTGACAGCCGTCGGCTTCGAGCTCCTTCATGAGCTCTTCGGTGCGCTCGGGAGTGCGGTGGGCCGAGGTGATGGTGTAGCGGTAGGAAATGCCGAGCTTTTTAAGCACGTCGGCGCAGGGGCTCACGACGGCGTCGTCGGAGGCGGAGCCGATGAAAATGGCAACTTGAGTCATGGGAGAATCCTTGATGCATGACGGGCGAAGGCCCGCCGCACAGGAAGAGCCGTCGGCTCTTCCTGTGCAGGGTGAAAGGGAAAATCAGGCGAGATTGAGATGCCGGAGGCCCTTCCGGCCGATGTCGCTGCGGAACTGGCTGTGTTCCATGGTAAGGTGATCGAGGCCTTCGTAGGCGCGCTTCTGAGCTTCCTTGAGGTCCCGGCCGAGTGCGGTGACGCACAGAACGCGGCCGCCGTTTGCCAGGATGCGGTCGCCGTCCCTGCGGGTTCCGGCCTGGAAGACCTTGACATCGTCCATGGCCTCGGCCTCTTCGATGCCCGAAATGGGCATGCCCTTGGGATAGGAGCCGGGATAGCCCGCCGAGGTGAGCACCACGCCGAGGGCGGAGCGGTCCTCAATGTCCAGCTTGATGGAGTCGAGGCGGCCTTCGATGCACGCCGTCATGACGTCGGCAAGATCGTTCTTGAGGCGCATGAGCAGCGGCTGACATTCGGGATCGCCGAAGCGCACGTTGTATTCGAGCACCTTGGGACCGTCGGCGGTCATCATGAGTCCGGCGTACAGGATGCCGGTGAAGGGCGTGCCGCGGCGAGTCATTTCGGCAAGAATGGGACGGGTCACGATGTCGGCCATGGCGTCGAGCTTTTCGTCGGGCAGAACGGGCGCAGGGCTGTAGGCGCCCATGCCGCCGGTGTTGGGGCCCTTGTCGCCGTCGAACACGGCCTTGTGATCCTGGGCGGAGGGCAGAGGAAGGGCGGTTTTGCCGTCGCAGAAGCACAGGAGAGAGACTTCTTCGCCCTTGAGGAATTCCTCGATGAGCACGGTGCTGCCCGCGTCGCCGAAGGCGCTCTTTTCGAACATGAGATCGAGCGCCGCCTTCACTTCCTCGTCCGTCATGGCCACGATGACGCCCTTGCCGGCGGCCAGACCGTCGGCCTTGATGACGAGCGGAGCGCCGTGAGAGGCCACGAAGGCTTCGGCATCGGCGCGGTTCGTGAACACGCCCGCCGCCGCGGTGGGTACGCCCGCCGCATGCATGACTTCCTTGGCGAAGGCCTTGCTGCCCTCGAGTCTGGCGCAGGCGGCCACGGGACCGAAGCAGGGAATGCCCGCTTCCTTCATGGCGTCCACGACGCCGAGCGTGAGGGGAAGCTCGGGGCCGGGAACCACGAGATCCACGGCCTTTTCCCTGGCAAAGGCCACAAGGGCGGGAATGTCGTTGTCCTTGATGTCCACGTTGGTGGCTATGCCGGCCGTGCCGCCGTTGCCGGGGGCGACGAACAGTTCGGTCACGTCCGGACGCAGGCTGAGTTTCCAGGCCAGGGCGTGTTCACGCCCGCCGGAGCCTATGATGAGTATGCGCATGGGGAACCTTCCTTATTTCATGAACAGCATTTCCTGGTAGCTGGGCAGCGGCCAGAGGTCGTCGGCTACCATGGTTTCCAGCCTGTCCGCCCAGTGACGGAGCTCTTCCATGGCGGGAAGCACGACGTGCTGGCAGGTCCGGGCCACGGACAGAAGCTGCTCCTCTTCAGGCGTCCAGTTGAGCTCTCCGGCTCTTTCCTCAAGCATGTGCAGCGAAGATTCGAATCCGGCGATGACGTCGGCAAGCTCCTTCAGAGAATCGGGGGAGGCGGGCACGCCGAGGGCCGTGCAGGAAGCGAGGGACGAGGCGAGTTCCTGACGATAACGCACGGCTGCGGGGTATATCTGCGTGCGGGCCATGCGTATGGCAAGGCTGCACTCGGTGTGCACGGTCTTGATGTACTGCTCGAGCTGGATGTCCTCGCGGGCCTTGAGTTCCTGACGGGAGAAGACCTGGTAGCGCTCGCACAGGCCCACCACTTCCGGCGAGGAGAACACGGGCACGGCGTCGGGCGTGGCGGGGTAGTTGGGCAGTCCGCGGCGCTCGGCCTCTTTCTGCCAGATCTCGGAATAGCCGTTGCCGTTGAAGATGACGGCGCTGTCTTCCTCCATCACGTTCTCGATGAGCTTCTGCACGGCTTCGCCGAGGGTGAGATGCTCGCCGTGCATGGCGTTTTCAAGGAAGGTCGCGGCGTAGTCCAGGGATTCGGCCATCATGGTGTTGAGCACCACGAGGGAGTCGGCGGCGGACATGGAGGAGCCGAGGGCGCGGAACTCGAAGCGGTTGCCCACGAAGGCGAAGGGGCTCGTGCGGTTGCGGTCGCCGGGATCGGCGGGCAGCGGGGGCAGGGTGTCCACGCCCACGTTCATCATGCGCTTGTGGGCGGAGCCGACCACCTGTCCCACGCGGAACTGCTCGAGCACGTCGGTGAGCTGATCGCCGAGGAACAGGGACATGATGGCGGGCGGCGCTTCATTGGCGCCGAGACGCCTGTCGTTGGACGCCGAGGCCACCACGGCACGCAAAAAGCCCGCATGACGGTGCAGACCGCGGATGACGGCGCACAGGAATACGAGGAACTGGGCGTTTTCATGAGGATTGTCGCCCGGGGCGAAGAGATTGCCCACCTCGGGGCTGCCGATGGAGTAGTTGAGATGCTTGCCCGAGCCGTTGATGCAGTCGAAGGGCTTTTCGTGCAGAAGGCAGGACATGCCGTGACGGCGGGCGGTCTTGCGCAGCACCGTCATGATGAGCTGGTTGTGGTCGCAGGCCAGGTTGCCGGACTCGAAGGTGGGGGCGATCTCGTACTGACTCGGAGCCACTTCGTTGTGACGGGTCTTCACCGGGATGCCGAGACGGTAGAGCTGGCGCTCGACATCGGCCATGAAGCCGAGCACGCGGCTCGGAATGACGCCGTAGTACTGGTCCTCGAATTCCTGTCCCTTGGGAGGACGCGCGCCGTAGAGGGCCCGTCCGGCGATGAGAAGGTCGGGTCTGGCGGATACGAAGGTGCCGTCGATGAGGAAGTATTCCTGCTCAAGGCCGCCGTTGGAGGTGATGGGCATGGTGGGATTCATGCCGAACAGGCGCAGCACGCGGGCGGCCTGCTGATTCAGGGCCTGGCTTGCGCGCAGGACGGGGGTCTTCTTGTCGAGGGCTATGCCCGTCCAGGAGAGGAACACCGTGGGAATGCACAGCACCATGCCCGCGGGGCTTTCCATGAGATAGGCGGGGCTCGTCACGTCCCAGGCCGTGTAGCCGCGCGCCTCGAAGGTGGAGCGGAGTCCGCCGGAGGGGAAGCTTGAACCGTCGGCTTCGCCCTGGACGAGGGCGCTGCCGCTGAACTGGGCGAGGGCGCCGCCCTTGCCGTCGGGATCGAGGAAGCTGTCGTGCTTTTCCGCGGTGAGGCCGGTGAGGGGATAGAAGACGTGGGTGTAGTGATCTGCGCCGCGTTCCATGGCCCAGGACTTCATGGCGTTGGCCACCACGTCGGCCACGGCGGGATCGAGGCGTCTGCCGAGGTCGATGGTGGTGCGCAGCGACTTGTACACGGCCTTGGGCAGATAGCGCCGCATGGCCTTGTCGTCAAAGACGTTGCAGCCGTAATATTCGGTGGGGTCGGTGTGGGCGTCGGTTGCCGAAGTGTGGCCGCCCGCGATGAATTCCGCGTCATGACGCCTGGTGGCAACGGAAAGAACGGCATGACTGCGGCTGGCGTTGGCAGAACTCATGCGAACTCCTTGAAAGAAAGATAATCGGCCCGTCATGCGGGCCCTGTGTCGTCAGAAAGGGGCTCATGCCCCGATGATCAGTCTATGGAAACGATTTCCAGCGCAAAGGTGAGGTCCTTGCCCGCCATGGGATGGTTGGCGTCGAGCACGATATGCTTGTCGGTCACTTCATGGACGGCGACTTCCAGTTCCCCCTGATCGGTGGAAACGTGGAGCATCATGCCCACCTGCGGCTTGATGGAGGGCGGCACCTTATCCAGAGGAACGGAGAAGAGAAGCTGCTGCTGTCTTTCACCGTAGGCTTCCGCTGCGGGAATGGTCACGGAGAACTTGTCGCCGACTTCATGACCGGTCACGGCCTTGTCGAAGCCGGAAATCACCTGGCCCGAGCCGACCTTGAAGCGCAGGGGGCTGCCCTCGCGGGAGCGGTCGAACTCGGAACCGTCGTTCAGAGTGCCAACATAATGGACAGAAACAGTGTCGCCGGTTTTAATGGGCATGAGAACCTCTGTGGAAGAGTGTTGAAGGAAAAAGGGCGGCACGAAACCGTCTTTGCCGCAGAGGACTGTGGCGGAAGGGCTGCGGCCTTTCTGATTGACGGCATCGGCACAGGACGATACCTAACACAGACAGCGTCCAACTCCAAGCGCATTTAATGGATGGAGGCCCGCAGTGAGTCAGGAGAAAAAAGAGAGTGAACCGAAGGGGCAGATAAGTCTGCTCGGCACGGCCAGCACCATGGGGCTTCACATGGTTTCCGGTCCCATCGTCGGCGGCGTGCTCGGCTGGCTGGTGGACAAGTGGCTCGGCTCGTGGCCCGTGGGCGCGGCCGTGGGGCTGCTGCTCGGCCTTGCCGCGGGCTTCCGCAACGTGTGGATAGACGCCCGCTATCTGGCAAGGAGCAACGCCGAGCGCGACGCGGCGGAAAAGGCCAGAAGAGAGGCGCAAAGAAAGGAAGGGGACAGGACGCGCAAAGCTTCTGCACCGGACGGAGCGCGGGCCGCCCTCGTGCCGGACAGCGCTTCGTCCGTCACCTCGCAGGAAGGCGATGATGCGCGCAAGGACGATTTGACGGCCTCCATACTCGCGGGAACGGCGGATCCTTCGGAACGTGATCTCGACAGGCTCGGCGAGTCGCTTGAGGCCCTGCGCCGGGAACTTCGGGAATACGAGGAAGAGGGGAAAAAGGACGAGCATGAGCATAATTGAACAAGTGGACCGCCGTCTGTGGAGAAGCGGATTCATTCACGCGCCTCTGCGTCGGGCGGCGAGGAACCTTTTTCTTTTTTCCGTGATTCTTTTTGCGGCGGGACTCGTCCTTCTTCCGTGGTGCGGAGCCGTGCTCTGGTGCGCGGTCATGTCAGTGCTATCATTCTGGAATTTTTATACTCTTGCCCTTTTTATCCAGCAGGTTCTCCCCGCTTCCATACCCGGTGACGACAAGAACGGCCTTTCCCGCGCCCGCATTGTGAAAAAAGGTTTGCTCATCAGATCGCAATTGAGGCTTTTCATTACCGGAATTTTCGTGTATATAGCATTAGTCTTTTTTCAGGCGAGTCCGGCGGCTCTTGCGGCCGGTCTTTCCACGGCGATGATAATCATTCCGGTCTCTCTGATTTTCCGGGGTTGAAAGCCTGGGGCACATACAGGAGGTTTTCCATGGCAGCATCTGGACTGGCGCACCCGCTTCTCTTGTCGACCATTTTCCACATGGATCAGATCACGGTCGCGGGCATGACCATTGAAACCAAGTATGTGTTCTTTACCTGGCTCGGCATGGCCATCCTGCTCATCACCGGACTTGTGCTGCGCAAGAGGCTCAGCCTCGTGCCCGGCAAGTTCCAGATCTTCTTCGAAGCCCTCGTGGACGGGCTGGAAAAGTTCGTGCTGAACAACCTCGGCGAAGAAAAGGGCCGCCGTTTCGTGCCCCTGCTCGCCTCCATCTTCATCTACGTCCTCACCATGAACCTGCTGGGTCTCGTGCCCGGCTGCGACGCTCCTACCGCCAATCTGAACACCACGATCTCCATCGCGCTGTGCGTGTTCATCTATTACAATTACGTGGGTATCCGCACCTGGGGATTCGGATACATCCATCACTTCACCGGCTCCAGCAAGCCGCTGATTCCCCTCATGTTCCCCATTGAAATCATCTCTCATCTGGCCCGTCCGCTGTCCATGTCGCTCCGTCTTTTCGGCAACATCTTCGCGGAAGAAATGACGCTCATCATCTTTTTCGGCTTCGGCGCCAGCATCTACGTCGGCGTGCTGCTCGGCACGGTGCCCATGTACTTCCTGTTCCTCCTGGGCAAGGTGCTGCAGGCCTTCATCCTGTTCATCCTGTCCATGATCTACATCCAGGGCTCCGTGGAACACGCCCACTAAGCCGACCTTACTTCGGGGGAATGGCCTTACGGCCTCAACACTCATAATTGTAATGGAGTTTTACCATGCGCAAGATCGTTCTTACGACCCTGACCACCCTCATGCTCGTTTCCATGGCTGCCGTGGCCTTCGCCGCTGACGGCGGCGTCACCAGCGGCTTCGGTCTCGCCGCTGCCGGCATCGCTCTCGGCATCGGCCTCGCCGCCACCGGCGGCGCCTGCGGCCAGGGTGCTGCCATCAAGGCCGCCTGCGAAGGCATTGCCCGCAATCCCGACGCTTCCGGCAAGATCTCCCAGTCCCTCATCCTGGGCCTCGCCTTCATCGAATCCCTCGTCATCTATGCCCTTCTCGTGGCGCTCATCCTGCTCTTCGTGAAGATGTAGTTGCATTTATCGGGCGGGGAGGATATATTCCTTTCCGCCCCTATTCTTTTAACCGGCCAGCCAAGACAATGAACCAGACTCCTAAATACGAACACATTCCTCGCGCTACTATTCAGCGGCTCGCCACCTATCTCCAGGTTCTTGAAGCCATGGACAAGGACGGCGTCCAGGTCATCTCCTCCGAACCCCTGTCCCGTGCTTGCGACGTCAACGCCTCACAGGTTCGTAAGGATCTCGCCTACTTCGGCGAATTTGGCGTCCGCGGTGTAGGTTACTACGTGTCGTATCTTCTGGAAGTCATCAAGGCCTGCCTCAACGCCAACCGCGAGTGGCGCGCCGCCCTCGTGGGTGTGGGCAACATGGGCCGGGCCCTGCTCAACTATCAGGAATTTCGCCGCCACGGCTTCACCATCGTGGGCGCCTTCGACTGCGACCCCTTCAAGATCGGTGAAAAGCTCTACGGGCTGGAAGTCTACTGCACCAAGACCCTTATGGAGAAGGTGCCTGAACTCGGCATTGAGATCGGCATCATCACCGTGCCCCCGGAACGCGCCCAGCGTGCGGCCACGCAGCTTGTGGACGCCGGCATCAAGGGTATTCTGAACTACTCCGCCGCCCGCATCACCGTGCCGGATCACGTGTTCGTGGAATACGTCAACTTCTTCCATCAGATCTACTCTTTGACGTTCAACATCTCCACGAAGCAGCGCTGAGTCTTTTTCAGCCCCGTTTTTCAAGCCCGCCGAACGTTGTTTCGGCGGGCTTTTTCGTCCGGCCGTCTCCTCCGTCGTTCCGCGTACGCTCCGTTCTTCCTGTAGGAAAAACTCGTCCGCGTTTTCGTCCTGCTTCGAGCTGACCCGGCTGGTTCCCCGGGATGTCGGCGTTGTCGTGTGGAGCCGGGACGGGGAGAAACGAGTTTGTGAAGCCCGCATCGGGGTGGGGCAGAGGTGAGCCGCACAGAACTGCCGGACACAGGCCACGGCAACTGCGGGAAGGCCTGGACTGCAAAGCCGTCCGGCAGGTTCCTTTTGCCGCTTTTCCCCTGTTTGACGCGGACCGATGAGACTGCGGAGGATTTCCGGAAGCCGCAGCGGCGGAACTGCGCTCTTCTGGCGGTGAGGAGGGAAAGGACGGGGGAAAAGCTCCCGCCTTGGGCAGATTCCGGAAGAACGTTGTCGTTCCACGGCCTTCCGAATATGTTCCGAAAAGGTGCCTGTCTGCGTCAGAATGACGTGATTGCTGAATGATTTCAGGAAAATCAGGCATTCTGGGAATTCCGCTTCATGAGAGATGAGTCCGGGATATGATTTTGACTCGTGAAGCGAGGCTCAAGGAAGAAGTTTTCCTGTTTCAGGGGGATTGCAGAGCGCTTCCGGCGGCAAAAATTCCCGACGGACCGGCCGTGAGCCGTCTTTTTTGTTTTTTCTGCGAACTTTGCCAATAATGGGCGCTCTATGTACTTGCTCATCCGGCCGCCATAGCTTATCAATAAGGAAAGAGCGCAAGAAGAAACATTGCCGTCATAATCATGTTCTCTGTGCGCTGTCTGATGGCCGGGAAAATCCGCCCGGCATGTACAAAAATGTTCGGAGCCGGCGCTGACATCGTCCCGCCGGTTCTCAAGGAGATAGACGAGTTATGGAAAAGTTGGAACTGCTGGCTCAGCGTATTGATAGTCTCATTCAGGAATTGGACCGACTTCGGGAAGAGAACCATCAGCTCCGCGAGGAAGGCAAGCGCCTTCGTGAGGATCTGGAGCTCGGACAGATGGCTTCCGAAGAGCTTCAGGAGCAGCTCAATCGTGAACGCAGCGTCCGCGACGAGGCCTGCAACAGGGTTGATGCGCTGATCAGCCGTATCCAGGATACCTTGCCTGCCGCCGAACCGCAGCAGAACGGTTAATGGCAGGCAGCCGCCATGCACAGCTACCATCTTGACCTTTGCGATCTTCAGGTCGCGTTTCGTACCGAGGCTGATCCGGAGCGTGTGGAAAAGGCCAGACAGTACGTCGAGGAAAGATACGGCAAGGTAAAGGCGCAGGGCGGTCAGTTCGGCAGAGACAGGTTGCTGGTCATGCTTCTCATCGGCATGGCGGACGACCTGCTGGAACTGCAGGAGCAGAAAAGCCGCATGAATACGCGGCTGGACGAACTTCTGCAGAACTTGAAGGAGAACACACCGGAGAACAGCGCCGAGGAGTAGCCGTTCAGACTCCGAAAGCTTTTCCGGTACCCATATTCCCTGGGGTGTGCGTGGGAAGCTGGCTTGCGCCGGCCTCACTAGCGTTAGCAGGGAGCCAGTCTCCGAAATGGTGTGCATACCCGCGTCATGCGGGCAGCCTGAAGTTTCGGACAGGCGCCCACTTGGAGACCACAAGGTCTCGTGCCAGCAGCTTTTCACGGCATCCCGGGTTCTTTTTCCTTCCTCTGATCTTCTTGTCCGTCCGCGGGACGGAGTTTCCAGACTTTCCCTTTCGGGACGCGGCCTGTCCGCGATGATTCGGCGTGCCCTGCGGCCGTTCCGAACTATCGGGCTTTGCCCGTCAGCATATTACAGGAATTATCATGGATGACATCATCATTTACGCCTTTGCGCTGGTCAGTCTCGTGGCCGGAGCGCTCATCGGCGTGTTCATACAGCGGCATGTGACCAGCAAGCGCATAGGTGAAGCCAACGATCTTGCCAACCGCATTGTGGAAGAAGCCCGCAAGGAAGCGCAGGCGCAGAAAAAGGAGATCCTGCTTCAGGGACAGAACGAGATCTTCAGCCAGAAACATTCCTTCGAAATGGAGTGCAAGGATCAGGAACGGGCCCTCAAGAACCGTGAGAAGAAGCTCCAGGACATCAGCGACCGCATGGAAGAGAAGATGGAGCGCATCACGCAGAAGGAGCACGACATCCTTGCCCAGGAGAAGGAACAGACGCAGCGCGAGCGCGTGATCGCCGAAAAGGAAAGTCAGGTCGAGGCCAAGCTCGACGAGCAGGAACGCCGTCTTCAGGAAGTTTCCGGTCTGACGGCCGAAGAGGCCAAGACCCGTCTGTTTGAAGAAATAGAGGCCCGCACCCGCCACGAGGCGGCCAAGATGATGCGCGTCATCGAAACCGAGGCCCGCGAGACGGCCGACCGCAAGGCCAAGGAGATTCTGGCCTGCGCCATCCAGCGCTATGCCGGCGACTATGTGGGCGAGCAGACGGTGACGGCCGTCACGCTGCCGAGCGAGGACATGAAGGGCCGCATCATCGGCCGCGAAGGCCGCAACATCCGTGCTCTGGAAGCCGCCACGGGCGTGGATCTCATCATCGACGACACGCCGGAAACCGTCATTCTTTCCGCCTACAGCCCCATCCGTCGTCAGGTGGCGCGCATGGCGCTGGAACGTCTCATTCAGGACGGCCGCATTCATCCCGCACGCATCGAGGACGTGGTGCACAAATGCGAGCAGGAACTTGAGGTGCAGATCCGCGAAGTGGGCGAACAGGCCACCTTCGACGCCGGCGTGCACGGCATAAGCCCCGACATCATACGTCTTCTCGGTCAGCTCAAGTACCGCACGAGCTTCACGCAGAACGTTCTTCAGCATTCCCTTGAAGTATCCGCCCTCTGCGGCATGATGGCTGCGGAACTCGGCATGGACATCAAGCGCGCCAAGCGCGCAGGTCTCCTGCACGACATCGGCAAGGCCGTGGACCACGAGGTGGAGGGCTCCCACGCCCTCATCGGCGCGGACATCGCCAAGAAATACGGGGAAGGCAAGGACATCGTTCACGCCATTGCCGCCCATCACGAGGACGTGCATCCCGAGACCGCCCTTGCCGTGCTCGTGCAGGCTGCGGACTCGCTCTCCGGTGCAAGGCCCGGCGCCCGTAAGGAACTGCTTGAGAATTACGTCAAGCGCCTTGAGGATCTTGAGAACATCGCCGATTCCTTTGAAGGCGTGGCCAAGTCCTACGCCATCCAGGCGGGCCGTGAGCTTCGTGTCATCGTCAATTCCGACAATGTGGACGACGACAGCACCTACCTTCTGTGCAAGGACATTTCCGCCAAGATCGAGGAAAATCTCACCTACCCCGGACAGATCCGCGTCACCGTCATTCGCGAGCGCCGCGCCGTGGGCTTCGCAAAGTAGTCATACTGTCGTCATCTTTGCGGATTACAAAGACATTCATGACTCAACCCTCATAAGGATACCGTCTCATGTTTCAAGCTCCGTCCGACTTTGTTCCCGATTTTTCCAAGTCCGGAGGCCTCATTGCCGCCGTTGCGCAGGATGCCGCCACAGGCGAAGTGCTCATGCTTGCCTGGATGAACAGGGAAGCATGGGAAGCCACGCTTGCCACCGGCGAGGCCCATTACTGGAGCCGCAGCCGTCAGAAGCTGTGGCATAAGGGAGAAAGCTCCGGCAATGTGCAGGTGGTGAAGGCCATCCGCCTTGACTGCGACTCCGACGCCGTGGTGCTGGAAATAGAACAGATAGGCGGTGCCGCCTGCCATACCGGCAGAAGCAGCTGTTTTTACCGGCGGCTCACTCCCGGCAGCTCTGAAGTGTCCATCTGCTGCCCGCAGGTTTTTGATCCCGCCGAAGTGTATAAGAAGTAGAGGCTCTCAGCATGAAATCTCAGCTCAAGCTCGGCATTCCCAAAGGTTCTCTGGAAGAAGCAACCATCGCCCTGTTCGACAAGGCCGGATGGAAGATCCATAAGCATGTCCGCAACTATTTCCCCGACATCAACGATCCCGAACTCACCGCGCGCCTGTGCCGCGTGCAGGAGATCCCCGAATACATCCAGAACGGCATTCTGGACGTGGCTCTCACCGGCAAGGACTGGCTGGAAGAGCGCGGGGTGCCCTACGGCGGCAAGGAAGACAGCGACGCTCCCGTGGTGGTGATTTCCGATCTCGTCTACTCCAAGGTGTCCAACCGCAAGGCCCGCTGGGTGCTTGCCGTGGCCGGCGACTCCCCCTATCAGTGTGCGGCCGACCTCGAAGGCAAGCGCATTTCCACGGAGCTCGTGGGCGTGAGCACCCGCTATTTCGAGAAAAAGGGTGTTCCGGTGCAGATCAACTATTCCTGGGGCGCCACGGAAGCCAAGGTCGTGGAAGGCCTGGCCGACGCCATCGTGGAAGTGACGGAAACCGAGACCACCATCCGTGCGCACGGACTGCGCGTCATTGACGAAGTCATGGCCAGCAACACCGTGCTCATCGCGAACCGCGCCGTGTGGAACGATCCGGCCAGCCGCCGCAAGATCGAGCAGATCGACCTTCTGCTTCAGGGCGCTCTGCGGGCGGAAAGCTTCGTGTGCCTCAAGATGAACGCTCCCACGGCCCGCCTTGATGCCATCCTCGGACTTCTTCCCGCGCTGAACTCCCCCACCGTGGCCTCTCTGCGTGATCCCGCCTGGGTGTCGCTGGAAACCGTGGTCGACACCAATGTGGTGCGCGACCTCATTCCTCAGCTGCATGCCCTGGGTGCCGAAGGTATTCTGGAGTACAGCCTGAACAAGGTCATTTAGTTTTCCCTCTGCATCTTCGGCCGGAGCGTGACGGATCGTCGCCTCCGGCCGTTTTGCGTCCTGCGGGCGTTTTCCGGGCCGTTGTCTGCCCGCTGGATGCACAGCCGTTCCGGAAAAAAGAAGGCCGCCGTTCCTTGCGGAGCGGCGGCCTTGTCCTGTCGGTTGGAGGACTACAGGAACATGCCGGGATTGACCACGGAAACAAGATCGCGCCTGAGCAGCTCTTCCGCGATCTGGACGGCGTTGAGAGCCGCGCCCTTGCGGACGTTGTCGGCCACTATCCACATGTTCAGGGAGTTGTCGCAGCTCTCGTCCTCACGGATGCGGCCGACGAACACGTCGTCTTCGCCCGCGGCGTCGATGGCGAGAGGATAGAGATTGGCGCGGGGATTGTCCACGACCTGCACGCCGGGGGCCTGGGAAAGGATCACGCGGGCCTCGGCTGCGGTGAGCTTCTTTTCGGTTTCGATGTTCACGGATTCGGAATGGCCGTAGAACACGGGCACGCGCACGCAGGTGGCGGTGACGCGGATGTTCGGATCGAGCATCTTGTGCGTCTCGTTCACCATCTTCATTTCTTCCTTGGTGTAGTCGTTGGCCTGGAACACGTCGATGTGGGGCAGGCAGTTGAAGGCGATCTGATGAGGATAGGCCTTGGGCTCTACGTCCTGCATGTTGAACAGACGGCGCACCTGGGTTTCAAGCTCGTCGATGCCCTTCTTGCCCGTGCCGCTCACGGCCTGCATGGTGGTCACGATGATGCGCTTGATCCTGGCGGCGTCGTGCAGGGGCTTCAGGGCGACCAGCATCTGAATGGTGGAACAGTTGGGGTTGGCGATGATGCCGTTGTGCTTTTCCAGATCGTCGGGATTCACCTCGGGGATGACGAGGGGGCAGCGGTCGTCCATGCGCCAGGCGCTGGAGTTGTCCACCACCACGCAGCCGGAAGCCACGGCGTGGGGAGCGAATTCGGTGGACACGCTGCCGCCGGCGGAAAAGATGGCAATGTCGATGCCCTTGAAGGAGTCCTTCGTCAGCTCCTTGACCGTGATTTCGTCGTCTCCGAAGGGAACGCGGGTTCCGGCGGAACGGGCGGAGGCGAGAGCGGTGATGGAGGCGCAGGGGAAATGGCGCTCGGCAAGGGTTTTCAGCATTTCGCGGCCGACGGCGCCGGTGGCGCCGCACACAGCAACGTTAAGGGACTTCTTCATGGGGGAAATTCTCCTGTTGCAAAACCTGCGTCATGGGACAGGTTTTTCATTATTGTAAAACGAATGTTTGCACCCGACGTGCAAAACTGTCAAGTCATGCGCTGAGTTTCTTTAAGTTTTCCTGTTTAACTTTACGAAAATAATACATTAATTCGACCAGGCCATTTTTGTTTCCCGCTTTCCCGGGGACTTGCGATGTTTTACGTCTTGGTTATGATGACCCGAGGAGGACACGACATGAAAACGTTTTTTGTTCCTCTGACTCTTGCGGTGCTGCTGACTGTCTGCCTGACGGGATGTCTGAGGGAGGACAGTTTCGACAGCGTCAAGGTTGATGGAGAGATGTCCACGGTGTTCAGGACGGGAAGCGGTCTTTCCCATGCGTACGGCCGCACCCGCACCGGCATCAGTTTCTAGCTCTGAGAGCTTATCCTTCTAAGACAGGTCATCCCGATGCTTGCCATTCTCGATTACAAGGCGGGCAACCAGACGAGCGTTTTGCGCGCGCTGCGTTCTCTGGAGATTCCCGCCGAAATTACGGCCGATCCCTCGGTCATTCTTGCCGCGGAAGGCGTCATCTTTCCCGGCGTGGGCGCGGCCGGTCAGGCCATGAATCAGCTTGTTTCCACCGGCATGGACAAGGTGCTGCGCGAAGTGGTCGCCATGAACAAGCCGCTGCTCGGCATATGCCTCGGCTGTCAGATCCTTCTGGAGCGCAGCGAGGAGAACGATACCACGTGCCTCGGCATAGTCCCCGGCGTGTGCCGCCGCTTCCAGCCGGAATGGCGCGACGGCGACGAGCCCATACGCATTCCTCACATGGGCTGGAACACGCTTGACGTGGTTCGTCCCACCGTGCTTCTTGAAGGCGTGGCTCCCGAGTCCCGTTTCTATTTCGTGCACAGCTACTATACCGAGCCTGCGCCCGAGCTCGTCATCGCCACCAGTCATTACGGCAGGGAGTTCACGGCCATGTACGGCCGTCCCGGACTCTGGGCCGTGCAGTTCCATCCCGAAAAGAGCGGCCGTCCCGGACTTCGGATCCTGACGAATTTTTACCGCTACTGCCAGGAGGCCGCCCGTGTCTGAAAAAAGCCATCTGAGCAAACGTCTCATTCCCTGCCTCGACGTGCGCAACGGACGTCTGACCAAGGGCATCAAGTTCAAGGGAAACGTGGACATCGGCGATCCTGTGGAAACGGCGCGCCGCTACTATGAGGAAGGCGCGGACGAAATAGTCTTCTACGACATCACGGCGTCCTGCGAGGCACGAGGCATCTTCCTCGATGTGGTGGAAAAGGTGGCGAGCAACATTTTCATTCCGTTCTCCGTGGGCGGCGGCATCGCTTCCGTGGAGGACATGCGCGCCGTGCTCCTTGCCGGAGCGGAAAAGGTCTCCGTCAATTCTGCAGCGGTGAAGGACCCTTATCTCATCAGCCGCGGGGCCGACGCCTTCGGATCGCAGGCCGTGGTGGTGGGCATGGACGTGAAGCAGGTTCCGGTGAGCGAAACCTGCCCTTCCGGCTATGAAATCGTCATCAACGGCGGCCGCAGGCCCATGGGGATGGACGCCATCGCCTGGGCCCGCCGCTGTGAGGAGCTCGGCGCGGGCGAGCTGTGCGTGAACTCCATCGACGCCGACGGAACGCTCGACGGCTACGAACTTAAGCTGACCCGCATGATCTGCGACGCCGTGACCATTCCGGTCATCGCCTCCGGCGGCGCGGGGGCGCCGCAGCATCTTGTGGACGCCGTGACGAAAGGCGGCGCCTCGGCCGCGCTGGTGGCTTCCATCGTGCACTACGGACAGTACAGCATCGCCGAGCTGAAGGACTACATGGAAAAGGCCGGCGTGCCGGTGCGGAAGGTCTAGCGGACGAGAAAGGCACGTTCCTTTTCTTCCCCTGCGAAAGGAAGATGGTTGCGACGGGGCGGCAAACATTCTATGCTTGCCGCCTCAGGTTCGACCATCACTCAGGAGTTGTGATATGTCTCAGGATTTCCCCACGCGCCGTGCGCGCATGGAATATGTATGCATGAACTGCGGCCATCGTCATCCGGTGGACGCCCTTCTCTATACCTGCCCCGACTGCGGAGGAGTCCTTCTTCTCGAAGATCTCGATTTCGACGATATGAAGGACAGGGGCGCCCAGTACTGGCGCGACCTTTTCGATGCCCGTCGGGCCACGCGCACCACGGCCCTGCGCGGCGTGTTCCGTTTTTATGAGCTCATGGCTCCCGTGCTGGAAGAAGAGGACATCGTCTATCTCGGCGAAGGCGATACGCCCGTCATCGAAGCTTCCTCGGCTCTCGAAAAGCAGGTGGGCCGCCGCTTTGCCTACAAGAACGACGGCATGACTCCCAGTGCATCGTTCAAGGACCGCGGCATGGCCGGGGCCTACAGCTATCTCAAGTCGCTCGTGCGCAAGAACGGCTGGAAGGAAGTGCTCACCATATGCGCCTCCACCGGCGATACCTCGGCGGCCGCCGCCATGTACGGCGCCTATGTGGGCGCTCCCATACGCACCGTGGTGCTCCTGCCTCACGGCAAGGTCACGCCTGCTCAGCTTTCCCAGCCTCTCGGCTCCGGCGCTCAGGTGCTGGAGGTGCCCGGCGTGTTCGACGACTGCATGAAGGTGGTCGAGTATCTGGCCGAGCACTACCGTGTGGCCCTGCTCAATTCCAAGAACAGCTGGAGAGTTCTCGGTCAGGAGTCCTATGCCT
This sequence comes from uncultured Mailhella sp., assembly GCA_905192935.1. Classification (GTDB taxonomy): domain Bacteria; phylum Desulfobacterota; class Desulfovibrionia; order Desulfovibrionales; family Desulfovibrionaceae; genus Mailhella. Next base: position 26,554 of record CAJJMX010000001.1, on the reverse strand, counting down.
ACGAGGTCGCCCAGTGGTACGGCTGGGACATGTCGGACAAGGCGCTGTTCATGCCCATAGGCAACGCAGGCAACATCACCTCCATGATCTCCGCCTGCCTCAAGATGCATCGCCTCGGCATCATCGACCGTCTGCCGCACATCGTGGGCGTGCAGTCCGAACATGCCGATCCCGTGTGGAGATACTACAGTCAGCCCAGGGAGACGCGTGAATATCACGCCGTGCCCGTGCAGCCCAGCGTGGCTCAGGCCGCCATGATAGGCAATCCCGTGTCCTTCCCCAGAGTGAAGAACCTTGTGGAGAAGTTTGAAGGCCTCGGCGGCCGCTTCGACGTGGTGCAGGTGACCGAGCAGGCCATCATGGACGGCATGATCCTCGTCAACCGGCACGGACACATCGCCTGCACGCAGGGAGGCGAAAGCTTTGCCGGAATGATGCGGGCCGACGAGCTCGGCCTGCTGGAGAAGGACGAGTTCTGCATTCTTGATTCCACGGCGCACGCCCTGAAGTTCGCCGGCTTCCAGAACATGTACTTTGAGGATTCCTTCCCCGCCGAGTACGGCGTGAAGGCCCGTCCCGAGCTTGTGAATCATCCGAAGCTTCTGCTTACCGCAGAGGAGCGCGAGGCGCTGCCTGCCGGAGAGTTCACCCGGACGGCCGCGCTTGCCGTGGCCAGGGCTGCGGGTCTGGACGCCAGAGACTAGAGTCCTTGTGCCGGAGTGCGCGCTTCGGCCGGTTTCGACACGTCGGCGGAAAGACATTTTTGCAGCCTTCGGGGCGGACTTTGAACACATGTTCTTTTGAAGTCCCGGTTCCGCGGGCTGCGGAGCCGGCAGTTTTGGGAGAAGCCGCTTGACAGCATGTTGCGCACAGGCTATCCCTCATGCATCGGATACTCCAGACAGGTGTCCGGTGCCAAACTTGGAATTCTTAACTTGCGCCGAACAACGTTTCGGCCGAACATTGGAGGCTGTTATGGGCTACAAGATTACTTTTGATGCGGACAAGTGCGTCGGCTGCGGCCAGTGCGTGGACATCTGCCCCGTTTCCGTGTGGGAAATGCACGACGGCAAGAGCGATCCCGTCAACGCTGAAGAATGCCTCGGCTGCGAATCCTGCACCGGCGTTTGCGAACACGACGCCATCACCATCGAAGAAGACTAACGCCTGAGGTTTTCCTCGGCGAGGGCGGCTCAGGCCGTCCGGGCCCTGCGTTTCTGCGGGGCGTGCGGATGATCGGAGTCATCCGCAAAGCTGACTGAACCGCCGCTTTGCGGCGGCCCATGTGAGCCTGTTGCCGCCGGATGGGTTTTGCTCATCCGGCGGTTTTTTAACCGTTTTTCAGTGGGAACTATGATGACCAACCCGGAATTGGACGCTATTTTTCAGGAGTACGCGCAGCTTGCCGCGCAGGCAGATCAGCTTTTCGAGCGGGTGAAGAACCAGTTTCCTGAAGAGGTGGCCTGCGCCTCCGGCTGCAGCAGCTGCTGCCATGCAGCCTTCGACCTTTCTCTTGTGGAGGCCATGGCCCTGAACCGGGCATTCAACAAGGAATTTGATTTCGGCATCCGCCGCTCCGCCGTGCTTCAGGCCGCCGGAGACGCCGACCGCCAGCTCGCTCGTCTCAAGCATCACTATTTCCAGCAGGCCCGTCAGGGCATGAGCGACGAGGAGATCATGGTGGAGGCCGCAAAAGAGCGCATACGCTGCCCTCTGCTCGGTCTGGACAACACCTGCCTGCTTTACGAGCACAGGCCCATTACCTGCCGTCTTTACGGTATTCCTACCTCCATTCACGGCAAGGCGCATGTGTGCGGAGAGTGTCATTTCAAGAAGGGACAGTCCTACCCCACCGTGGCGCTTGACCGCATACAGGACCGTCTGGCCGACATGAGCCGTCGCATAGGCGCGGCCATAGGCTCCCGTTTCCGTGAACTGCACCGCGTCTATGTTCCCGTGTCCATGGCGCTCATCACCAAGTACGATGACGCCTATCTCGGCGTTGGTCCGGTCCCGAAGGAGTAGCCATGCCCATCGCTTCTCTTCTGCGCAATGAAAAGCCCCGTGAGCTCACCGCGGACGAGGAAAAGCTCAAGCGGGAGCTGTACGAGAAGATACCGCCGAGGCGTCGCAAGTTCATTGACCGCATAGGCTATGAGAACTGGGACCCCTTTCCCGAGCCCAACGACCCCGTGGAGATCCGTACCGACATCACCAAGCGCACGGCCCAGCAGCTCATGAAGGAATTCATGAAGGCCAAGAAGTGCGAGGCTCAGCTGACCGGGGAATCCGATCCCGGCGAGGCGTTCATCCAGGGGGCCATGGAAGCCGCCATCGGCGTGGTCAACAAGCAGGACAAATTTTTGGGCGCCTATGAGTTTGCCGCCTGGTACAACGAACTCCTAAAGAAGGAAGGTCATATCCGATGAAAGACCGCTATACTGATATTCACGAGTATATTCACGATCTTCAGGAAGAAATCGAAAAGGATCCCAAGTGTGCCATACACCACTACAATCTGGGTGTGGCCATGCTTTCCCTCGGCGACTATGCCGAGGCTGAGGAATGCTTCCTGAACGCCGTCCGCAATTCCGGGCATATGGCCGAGGCCTTCGTGCAGCTCGGCGGACTCTGCCTGCGCCGCGGCGATCTTGACGGCTGCATGCAGTACAACAAGGAAGCGGCGCAGTGCCGCGCCAAGTTCCCCGTGGCCTGGGGCAACATAGGCTTCGTGCATCTGCAGAAGGGCGAGGTGGATGAGGCCATTGCCGCCCTGCACAAGGCGCTCACCTGGGACCCGAAATATCTGCAGGCCCGCGCCTCCTTCGCTTCGGCCCTGTACATGAAGGGCGAATATGAAAAGAGCGCGGAAATGAGCCGCATGGTCCTCAAGCAGGAACCTTCCTTTGCTCCCGCCTGGAACAATCTTTCCCTGGCCTGCTTTGAGCTCGGCGAGCTGGAAAAGGCCAAGGAATATGCTGAAAAGGCATGTGAATTCGGCTACGACGTTTCTGATGACTACTGGAAGATGATTACGGAAGCGCTCGAAAAGAAGGATGCGGAAAAGGCGTAAAACGTTTTTTTTTGCACGAACAGCCGTTTTTCGACCGCGGTATCAGGCCGGCGCGAGGTCCCGACAGAGGACTTCAGCGCCGGCTTTTATTTCGGAATCCCGAAGTCAGAGAAAGGATGGGAGCATTTTTGCAGGAAAATGGGAGAATGACGGACAAATACTTGTCAATAGAGCATGAGTTTGTTATTGAAGGTACAAATGGGCTTGAGGAGAGTTTGTTTTTAATTTTTTAAGCAGGGGACTTTTTATGGCTAATGAAAACATAGTCGTTGACGACGGCCGCGCAAAATGGTCTGACCTCTGGCTGAAGGAAGACTATTGGGCGATCTGGATCGGGTTCTTCATCCTGATCATCTCCGGCCTCATCATGATGAATGGCCGTGCCGACATCGAAGCCCAGCTCAGCAAGTATGACGCCGTCATCGCCGCTGAGAAGGCCAAGCCTATCAAAACCATCGAGCTTATTCAGGCTCAGGCCGCAAAGAAGGCCGTTGCCGGCAGCAAGCTGCCTGCCGCCAAGACCATCATCGGCTACCTCAAGACTCCCGCCAAGTGGTCCGGGAATCCCATGGATTCCTTCGTGACCCACATGGATGAATCGGCCAAGCCCGCCGCCGACGCCGCCGCCAAGGCCGCTGCCGACGCCCTGACCGCCGCCAAGGCCGCTCAGGATGCCGCTTCCGCTGCTTCCTATCAGAACGCCGACCTGAACAAGGCCGCCGAGACCGCCATCGCCGACTGGCAGAAGGCCGACAGCGCCGCCTCCAAGGCCAAGGCCAAGGTCGGTTCCGATACCAATCTCATTCCCGGCCTCATCATCCTCGGCATCAGCCTTGGTGTGATCACCTCCGTCGGTATGGGCGTCATGGGCTTCAACGTGGTCCAGTACTTCATCGGCTTCCTCGGTGTGTACGTGCTGTGCCTGTTCGCCAACTTCCTCGGCGGCTACAAGCCTACGGCCACCTACGGCCTCAATGCCGAAATCTGGTCCATCATCGTCGGTATGGTGGTGGCCAACACCATCGGCACGCCCAAGTGGATGAAGCCCGCCGTGCAGGTTGAATACTTCATCAAGGCCGGTCTCGTGCTGCTCGGCGCCGAAGTGCTCTTCAACAAGATCCTTGCCATCGGCATCCCCGGCATCTTCGTGGCCTGGGTGGTTACCCCCATCGTGCTGATCTCCACCTACATCTTCGGTCAGACCGTCCTGAAGATGCCCTCCAAGACCCTGAACATCACCATTTCGGCCGACATGTCCGTGTGCGGTACCTCCGCCGCCATCGCCGTGGCCGCCGCCTGCCGCGCCAAGAAGGAAGAACTGACCCTGTCCGTCGGTCTTTCCATGGTGTTCACCGCCATCATGATGATCGTCATGCCTGCCTTCATCAAGGCCGTGGGCATGCCTGAAGTGCTCGGCGGCGCCTGGATCGGCGGTACCATCGACGCCACGGGCTCCGTGGCCGCCGCCGGTGCCTTCATCGGTCCCAAGGCTCTGCAGGTCGCCGCTACCATCAAGATGATCCAGAACGTCCTCATCGGCGTGAGCGCCTTCTGCGTGGCCATCTACTTCGCCACCAAGGTCGAAGCTCATGAAGAAGGCGTGAAGGTCGGTCCCATGGAAATCTGGAACCGCTTCCCCAAGTTCGTCATCGGCTTCCTCACCGCCTCCATCGTTCTGTCCACCATCGCCGGCAACCTCGGTGCCGATCTCGGCAATGCCCTGATCTCCAACGGCACCAACAAGATCACCGTGCCTCTGCGCGGCTGGTTCTTCGCCCTGGCCTTCATCTCCATCGGTCTGGCCACCAACTTCAAGGAACTTGCCGGCTACTTCAAGGGCGGCAAGCCCATCATCCTGTACGTCTGCGGTCAGTCCTTCAACCTGGCTCTGACGCTCCTCATGGCCTGGATCATGTTCTACAAGGTGTTCCCGGAAATCACCGCGAGCATCTGACCCAAACTCTGAACTTCGTCCGCACCGCCTTCCGGCGGTGCGGACTGTGGATTTCTCATGATTTCTCTCTCCTCTTCCAGCAGAAAGGTCGCATGGCTGAAGCTCGTTGTGCTCAGCGTTGTCACATGGCTGTTTTTGGGTGAATTCCTCCCGTGGGTGTACGACGTGGTTCCTCCCCTTCGTCACTCCCGCGATCAGCAGGCAAAGTTCGACATTTCAGCAGGAGCCATTTACTATACTGATGTGCCTGTTTCTCTGGACAGTGAAATGGCCTCACGGGAGGCCGTCCAAAAGGCTATTGAGCTTCGGGCCTCTTCCATGTAGTTTTCTTGTTCGGAAAACTTGTAAAATGCCGCAGGTGCAAGCCTTCGGCATTTTTTTTAGGGAGGCTTCCCTATTGTTCTGCCGGCAGCCTCTGTGCTATTCTTCCGCAGGACGCCGCTGCCGCAGCATGCGGGCGCGTCTGAATCTTCATCAATTCAATGGAACGTCATATGCAGCATATTGAAAGCATGGGGGACAAGTGGTTCGCCCTTGGAGTCGACATTAAAGACATCCACGGTGTCATCGGCACCACGCTGGAGCTCGGCGGCAGTCGTCCCTCATGGAGCGTGAAGGATGACGCCATGGAGCGCATGCTCATGGCATGGCCCAGCGATTCTCTTCTGCGCACATCCGTACTTCTGGCCGGCAAGCCGGAAGACAATCTTTCCGTTGTGGCCGTGGCTCCCTTCATGGAAGGCTTCGCCAACACCATGACCATTCAGGATACGTATCCCTGGAAGGACGGTCATGCGGGCGAGATCCTTGCCGCGGCCGAGGATTTTCCTCCGTTCTGGTTCTATGCCCCCCTGTTCTTCCGTGATGCGGAAGGTGAGGCCAAGGGCAGGACCTGCCGCTTTCTGCTTTCCGGGCTCTGCTTCGGCATACGTCGTGCCCTGCTCGACGAGCTGACCGTGACGGAAGGTCCCGCCTATGAGAAGCACGCTCTGGAATGGATGAAGCAGAATCCCGACAAGACCAGACTCGACGTGCCCGCCCTCAAGGTGCCGCTCAAGGGCAGAACGCTCATCGACATCACCGATCACTGCTGCGAGTATCAGTGCCGCGCCAACATCTTCGACGTGGACAGCTTCATGTTCGGACCGGAGAAGTCTCAGATGAAGATCTACCGGTTCGGCGTCGGCTTCGGCAATCCGGAAAAGCCCGTCTATGCCATCATCTATGCGCCGGAACGTGTGTGCGTCAAAGGCTACGAGCCCAAGGAAGGCGATGATGTGGACATGATCTTCTGGCTTCAGGGCCGCGTGGACGACACGGAAGGCAATGTCGCCCAGGAGACGGAAGAGGCCGTCATCCCTGAACCGAACAAGGATTAGCATGGACGCGCTGAAGGATGTCATGCTTCGCGTCGCGGGCATTATCGAAGAGTCCATCGTGGATGGACCGGGGCTGCGCTTCGTGCTTTTTCTTCAGGGCTGCCGCACGCACTGCAAGGGCTGTCAGAACCCGCAGACCTGGGACTTCGACGGCGGCACGCTGGTTTCGGCCGAAGACATACTTGCGCGTATCCAGTGCGATCCTCTGGTTCACGGCATCACCTTCAGCGGCGGCGAACCTTTTGAACAGGCGACGGCGCTGCTGCCTCTGGCCGAGGAACTGAAAAGGCGGGGATATCATCTCATGGCCTTCAGCGGCTATACTTTCGAGCAGCTGCTTCCGAAGCCCGGATGTCGGGAGCTGCTTTCTCTTCTGGATCTTCTTGTGGACGGTCCTTTCATCGAAGAGGAAAAGTCGCTGGAACTGCGTTTCCGCGGCTCACGCAATCAGCGCATCATCAACCTTTCGGCCTCCCGGGCCGCAGACTGGACGCCTGTGCTGGATGAGCTGAACGGTCAGGTCGAGCGCTGACGACGGTCATGCAACGTCAGGGGCCCGTCGCTTCTTCGGAGGCGGCGGGCTTTTTTGTTTGGGGATTTTCTCGTCAGTCTTCGCCGGTACGCGGCGTGTTCTTTCGCAAGAGCGCGGAGTACGAAAAGAACGCCGTGACGGCGGTAACGGCTTCTGTCCTTTGAAAGATGCGTGTATCGGAAAAACGTGTCTTCAGCGCGACGTGAAGGCCATTAAAAGGGGCATGGAGGTCCTGTTACGCTTCTGTCAGGAAGGGACGGATCAGGGACGGCGGCAAAGGTGACGGGAGCCATGTTTCGGGGGCGTCAACGGGGAGAGCCTGTGTTTTTCACGGCAGAGTCCGCGCCGGTCGGCATGCGTGCTGAAGAGGAAGAAAGGCGCAAAAAAAGCGGGGACGGACCTTGTGAGGTCCGTCCCCGCGTCATCGTATGAGGCGGAAAATTACTTCCAGCTGTCCATGCTGCAATGCTTCACGCGGTCGCGCTCTTCCGCGGCCTTGGCGTCATTGAAGCGGTCGAGGGTACCGACGAGGTAGCCGGTGATGCGGCGGATACGCTCGAACTTGACATTGGAACCGACGAGAATCTGATCGGTGGTAGCAGCCACATCGGACTTGCAATGGATCATGAGAACGCTCCTTAAAGTTTGATATTTGCAATTTTGTCAGGGGCTTCGCTTTTTTCGTCGCTGGTGCGGCTGTCGCGGATGTAGCCCTTGAGCTGTTTCAGTACGGAAAGAGGAATACCTTCACCGTCGTGTCTGCCGCAGCGGGGGCAGACGTCGCCGATGATGCCGGTATAGCCGCATACGGGATCGCGATCAACGGGGTGGTTGATGGAGCCGTAGCCTATGCCCATTTCCTTCATGGCCTTGACGATGTCTTCAAAGGCCTGGAGGTTGTTGAGCGGATCGCCGTCCACTTCCACATAGCTTATGTGGCCGCCGTTGGTAAGGGCGTGGTAGGGCGCTTCAAGACGGATCTTGTTGAAGGCATTGATGGGGAAGTACACCGGAACGTGGAAGGAGTTGGTGTAGTAGTCCCTGTCGGTGATGCCGGGGATGTCGCCGAATATCTTGCGGTCGTACTTGACGAAGCGGCCGGCAAGGCCTTCGGCGGGCGTGGCGATGACGGTGAAGTTGAGTCCGGTTTCCTCGCCCTTGGCGTCGGAGCGCTCGCGGATGGTGCGCACGATGCGCAGGCCGAGTTCCTGAGCTTCCTCGGATTCGCCGTGATGGACGCCGATAAGAGCCTTCAGACATTCGGCAAGACCGATGAAGCCCGTGGTCAGCGTGCCGTGCTTGAGCACTTCGCCCACTTCGTCGTTGGGGGCGAGCTCGTCGGAATCCAGCCAGATGCCCTGTCCCATGAGGAAGGGATAGTTGCGGCAGCGCTTGTGGCTCTGGATCTCGAAGCGTTCAAGCAGCTGACCGAACACGAGGTCGATCTTTTCGTTGAGCTCTTCGAAGAACCCTTCCACGTCGCCGCGGTGCTTGAGGCCGAGACGGGGCAGGTTGATGGACGTGAACGACAGGTTGCCGCGGCCGAAGGTGGTTTCACGCTCGGGATCGTAGCGGTTGGCCATGACGCGGGTACGGCAGCCCATGTAGGCCACTTCATGGTTGGGGTCGTTGCCCTTGAGATAGGGGGCATTGAACGGCGCATCCATGAAGGAGAAGTTCGGGAACAGGCGCTTGGCCGATACGCGGCAGGCCAGCTTGAACATGTCGTAGTTGGGGTCTTCGGGGTTGAAGCTGTAGCCTTCGCGCACCTTGAAGATGTGGATGGGGAAAATGGGCGTTTCGCCGTTTCCGAGACCGGCATCTTCGGCAAGGAGCGTGTTCTTGATGACCATGCGGCCTTCGGGCGTGGTGTCCGTGCCGTAGTTGATGGAGCTGAAGGGCACCTGGGCGCCTGCACGGCTGTGCATGGTGTTCAGGTTGTGGATGAGCCCTTCCATGGCCTGATAGGTGTCCTTGTCGGTCTTGGCGACGGCCTTGTCGATGACGTGGGCGGCTTCCTTCTCGGAAAGCTTCGCCATGAGCTGTTCCTTCACGAAGGCGAGGCCGTCCTTGTCGAGGATGGACCGGAAGGAGGCATACTCGCCGGTGGGGAAGGCATACTTGCGCAGCGCAGCCTTCACGTCCTTGCGGAAATCTTCCGGAGCGTCGCGCATGTCGAGGGCGAGATCGACGTTCTTGATGAAGCTGCGGGCCACGCCCGGGGCGAGACCGTACTCGAAGTTCGGGATGCTCTGACCGCCGTGCTGGTCGTTCTGGTTGGACTGGATGGCGATGCAGGCAAGGGCGCTCGCGCACTGGATGCTGTTGGGTTCGCGCAAAAAGCCGTGACCGGTGTTGAAGCCGCCGGTGAAGAGCTTCTTGATGTCGATCTGACAGCAGGTCGTGGTGAGGGAAAGAAAGTCCAGGTCGTGAATGTGGATGTCGCCTTCTTCGTGAGCGCGGCTGTACTCGGGAGAAAGCAGATAGTTCTTGTAGAACGCCTTGGCGGCTTCGCTGCCGTAGCGGAGCATGGTGCCCATGGGCGTGTCGCCGTCGATGTTGGCGTTTTCACGCTTGAGGTCGAGCTCCTTGGCGTCGGTGAAGGAAAGATCCTTCAGGGTGTTCATGAGCCGGGTCTTCATTTCCCGCACGCGGGTGCGCTCGTTGCGATAGAGGATATAGGCCTTGGCCGTACGGGCATGGCCGGCTTCGATGAGAACCTTTTCCACCAGATCCTGCACATGTTCCACGTCAGGGGTGTCGTCGCCTTCGGCCTCGAGCATGTCGAGCACCTGGTCGGCAAGGTTGCGGGACATGGCACGGTCAGTGCCTCCCTGGGCCTTTGCCGCACGGAAGATCGCCTCGTCTATCTTGGCGATGTCGAAGGGGACTATTCTAGAGTCGCGTTTCTTGATGAAGCGAATCATAAACTCTGCAACCTCTGATGAACTTGAAATTCCTGGGGACCCAGGGATGTGCGCCGTATGCTCGGCTTTGTGGCAACAGCGCGATTATACAGACAAAAATACTCGGGCGTCCTGCAATTGAACAGCGTATTTCCGAGCTGTCCCAAGCCATGCGCAGGCATTCCTTTCCGACCCGAGAAGAAGAGCCTAGCCTGCCGGAAGAAGTGGGTCAAGTATCGTTCCGAAAAGAACTGAGGCTTATCCGATACTCTCGACATGAGATTCGTCTGAGGGCGCGGCTCCGGAGCGGCTCAAAAAATTTTTTGTGCAGGAAGCGCCCTCGGAGGAGCTCTTGACAACGCCTGGAGTCGCGGGTAAAACATTCTCACGCAGTGGAAGGCAAGATCCATTTTTTTCGGCTCCTGCCTTTCTACATCCTGATGCACCGCGCAAGGCGGTTCTGGTAGGGTGGCCTGACGACGGCCTCCCTTTTTTATTATATAAGGTATGATACATGGGAAAAGGTCTTTCTCCTGAGCAGCTCGTCCGTCGCGTGCGCGAGGCGGCCGAGCCTGTCGTAGCGTCGTTTGGTCTCATGCTCTGGGGCATCGAGGTCGTGGCCGGCGGGCGCACGGTGGTGCGCGTATATGTGGATGCTCCGGCCGGCGGCGAAGCCGCGGAAGGCGGCAGCGGTGAGGACGGTGTGCTGGAAGGCGTGTCCGTGGATCAGTGCGCGGAGATCTCGCGCATGGTGGGACTTGCGCTCGACGTGGACGAGGTGTTTGCCGACGCGTGGGTGCTGGAAGTTTCGTCCCCCGGCATGGACCGGCTGTTTTTCGAGCCCTCTCAGCTTGCTCCCTATGCCGGGCGCGAGATTGAGGTCATGCTCACCGATCCCCATCCCGACATCGCCGGAAGGCGCAAGTTCAGAGGTCCGCTCGTGAGTGTTTCGGGCGACTCTTTCGTCATGGAGGTGCTCTGTGCGCCCTCCGAGGGTGAAAAACCCGCTCCTTCCAATGTTTCCATCCGATGGGACTGGGTAAGAAAGGCACGCCTCGTCCCTGTTTTTCCTGACACCAGCAAGCCCGGAGCCGGAAAGAACGCGAAAAAGGCGGCCGGCAAAGGCGGAGGTAAGCAAGCATGAGCCTGGAACTGAAGAAAGCCATTGAACAGATCAGCAAGGACAGAGGGCTGGACCGTGATATGCTCATCAGCACGCTTGAAGAAGCCGTGCGCACGTCCGTGACCCGCAAGTACGGCGACGATCTGGACGTGGAAGTGCATTACAGCGACGACACCGGCGACATCGAGGTGTTCCAGTTCAAGTTCGTCGTGGACGAGGTGGAAGACCCCCTCACCCAGATCTCCCTGGAGGACGCCCGTCAGCATGATCCCTCCATTCAGATCGACGATGAAATGGGTTTCCGTCTCAAGGTGGAGGATCTCGGCCGTATTGCCGCCCAGTCCGCCAAGCAGGTCATCATCCAGCGCATGCGCGACGCCGAGCAGGAACTCATCTATGAAGAGTTCAAGGACCGTGTGGGCGAGATCGTGAGCGGCATGGTGCAGCGTCGCGACAAGGGCGGCTGGGTCGTCAATCTCGGACGCACCGAGGCGCTTCTGCCCCGTGAGGAGCAGATCCCCAGAGAACATTACAAGCGCAACGACCGCATTCAGGCGCTCATCATCGACGTGCGCCGTGAAGGTCGCGGCCCTCAGGTCATCATTTCCCGCGCGCATCGCGACTACATGGCCGCGCTGTTCCGTCGCGAAGTTCCCGAAGTGGACGACGGCAGCGTGCAGATCATGGGCGTGGCCCGCGATCCCGGTTCCCGCGCCAAGGTGGCCGTGCTCTCCCGTGAGCGCGACATCGACGCCGTGGGCGCCTGCGTGGGCGTGCGCGGTTCCCGTATTCAGAACATCGTGCAGGAGCTGCACGGCGAGCGCATAGACATCGTGGTGTGGAGTCCCGACATCGCCACCTACGCGCGCAACGCTCTGGCTCCCGCCATCGTTTCCCGCATCAACGTGGACGAGGCTTCCAACCTTCTGGAAGTCACCGTGCCGGACGATCAGCTCACCAACGCCATCGGCCGCAAGGGGCAGAACGTCAAGCTGGCCGCCAAGCTTCTCGGCTGGAAGATCGATATCTTCACCGAGTCCCGTTATCACGAAGCCAATGCCGCCGGTCGCGGACTGGAACAGGTGGCCAGCGTGGCCGAGATTCCCGTGGACAAACTCATGGAAGCCGGTTTCCGTTCTCTCGACGCCCTGCGCGCCGCTTCGGACGAGGAACTGGCCGAAAAGCTTGAGCTCACTTCCGCACGCATTGCCGATCTGCGTGCCGCCGTGAATTTCCTCAGCCCCGTGGTGGAAGGCGAAGCCGCTGCCGAGGAAAAAACGGAATCCGGCGAGGAATAGGGCATGGAGGACTGGCAGGGACCCGTACGCATGTGTGTCGTATGCAGACGGCGCTTTGCCAAGTCTCGGCTCCTGCGTCATGTATCTGCCCCAGAAGGCGCCGCCGCCGGGAACGGGCTTGAAGCAGATGAAGCCCAGACAAGGCCGGGCAGAGGCTGGTATGTATGCGACGACCCGGCTTGCCGGGCGCGTTTTTCGGGCATGAAATTCAGGCGCAAATCTCACAAGGGGAGAAAGAATGGATAAGATAAAGATAAAGGATGCCGCGCTCGAGCAGGGCATGAAGCCCGAAGAGCTGGTGGCGCGTCTGCGCGAGGCCGGGATAGAAAAGACGGTCAAAGGGTCCATCTCCCCGGAAGAATACGAAAAAGTCAAGGTTAAAAAGTCGGAGGCCTCTGTGGAAGTTGTCCGCAAAGACGTTATTATACGTCGTCGTTCCAAGCCGGCGGCGGCAGAAGCTCCTGCCGCTTCCGTAGTCGAAGAAAAGACCGCGGCTCCCGCCGCCGCGGCGGAAGAAGCCGCCGCTCCCGAAACCGGAGCCGCGGAGCAGAAGAGCGCTCCCGCTGCGGAGAAGGCCCCCAAAAAGGCCAGAGCCGCCCGCGAGACCGCTCCTGTGGCGCGAATCGTGCGCCCCGCGCATGTCGTGACGCCGGAACCGGCTCCCGCTGCCGCCAAGGTGGTGGAAAAGCCGGCCGCTGAGAAGCCTGCTGCTGCGGAAAATCCCGTTGCGGCAAAGAAGGTCGAGGCCGAGCCTGCCGCCGAAGTGAAGGCTGCGGAAAAGCCTGTTGTCGCCGAGAAGCCCGCGACGGAGAAGGAGGCCGACAAGGCTCCCCGTGCCCGCAAGGTGGAAGCTCCTTCGGCGCGTATCGTTACTCCCCGTCCTGCAACGGTGGTTGCGCCTGCCGCCCAGGAAGCGAAGCCCGAACCCCGGGCGGCCGCGGCCTCCGAGGCTCCCAGGACCGAGCGTCCCCGCAGGGCGCCTGCCGCTTCCGCCGAGCCGGAAGGCTCTTCGCAGCCCAGCCTGCTGCCTCCCGTTCAGGAGCGCCGTCACGTCGCTGAGGAGAATGAAGGCGAAGATACCCGCAAAAAGGCTCAGCCTGCCGCCGACAGCACTCCCCGCGTGCGCGTGATTTCCCGTCCCGATCCCACGCAGGCCCGCATCATTCGTCCCGCGACGCCTTCCGAGAGCCGTCCTTCCCGTGACGGGGATTCCCGTCGTGACGGCGCCCGCCGCGACAATCGCAGCCCCCGTCCCGATGCCCGTGACGGTCGCGACAACGACGGCCGCGACAATCGTCGTTCCGGCAACCGTCCTTCCGGCAATCGTCCGGCAGGTCGTTCTTCCGGCGGCGCCTCCTTCACGCCTCCTTTCGGTCAGCAGCCGCCCATGGATAATGAGCAGAGCCGCAAGAAGCGCAACAGCAAGAACCGCCGCACGACCGACTTTCCTCAGGATTCCGATGACTTCAGCCGTCGCCACGGAGGAGCCGACATGGATGACGACGAGGGCATGGTCCGCACCCGCCGCTCGCACAAGCCCAAGAAGCAGCAGCATCAGGTGACGAGCCAGTCCACGCAGCCCATGAAGGCCGCCAAGCGCAAGATACGCATCGAGGAGTCCATCCGCGTGGCCGATCTGGCCCATCAGATGGGCGTGAAGTCCAGCGAGATCATCAAGGTCCTGTTCGGGCTCGGCGTGATGGCCACCATCAACAATGCCCTCGACATCGACACCGCCACGCTCGTGGCCTCGGAGTTCGGCTATGAAGTGGAAAAGGTGGGCTTCTCCGAAGAAGACTACCTGGTGCCCACCGTGGTGGATACCCCCGAGATGCTCAAGCCCCGTCCTCCGGTCGTGACCATCATGGGCCACGTCGACCACGGCAAGACCTCGCTGCTCGACGCCATCCGCAAGACCAGCGTGACGAGCGGTGAAGCGGGCGGCATCACGCAGCACATCGGCGCCTACCTCGTCAAGACCAAGCGCGGCGACATCGTGTTCCTCGACACGCCCGGCCATGCGGCCTTCACCGCCATGCGTGCCCGCGGCGCACAGGTCACCGACCTCGTGGTGCTCGTCGTGGCCGCCGACGACGGCGTCATGGAACAGACCCGTGAAGCCATCAACCATTCCCGCGCCGCCGGTGTGCCCATTCTGGTGGCCGTGAACAAGATAGACAAGGAAACCGCCAATCCCGACCGCGTGCTTCGCGAGCTTTCCGAACTCGGTCTGCAGCCTGAAGCCTGGGGCGGCGACACCGTGGTGGCCATGGTTTCCGCCAAGACCGGCAAGGGTCTCGACGACCTTCTGGAACTCATTGCTCTGCAGGCGGAAATACTGGAACTCAAGGCCAATCCCAACAAGCCCGCCCGCGGTCACGTGGTGGAAGCCAAGCTCGACAAGGGCCGCGGTCCTGTGGCTACCGTTCTGGTGCAGGAAGGCACGCTTCATCAGGGCGACGTGTTCGTGTGCGGCGTGTTTGCCGGTCGTGTGCGCGCCCTGTTCAACGACCAGGGCCGCAAGATCAAGGAAGCCGGTCCTTCCATGCCTGTGGAGATCCAGGGCTTTGAAGGCGTGCCGGAAGCCGGTGACGAGTTCGTGTGCCTCGAAGACGAAAAGCTGGCCCGCCGCATCGCCGAATCCCGTGCCACCAAGCTCAGGGAGAAGGAACTGGCCAAGGTGTCCCGCGTGACCCTTGAGAACTTCCTCAAGCAGAGCGCGGACGCGCAGGAGGCCCAGGTGCTCAACGTGGTGCTCAAGGCCGACGTGCAGGGCTCTTTGGAAGCCATCACCGAATCTCTGCGCAAGCTCAGCACCGACAAGGTCCGCATCGACATCATCCACGGCGGTGCAGGCGCCATTTCGGAATCCGACGTCATGCTGGCGGCGGCCTCCAACGCCATCATCATCGGCTTCAACGTGCGTCCTACCGCCAAGGTCAAGGAAGTGGCCGAGCAGGAGCAGGTGGACATCCGCTTCTACGACATCATCTACAAGCTTGTGGATGAGATCAAGAGCGCCATGGCCGGTCTGCTGGCTCCCGTCTCCAAGGAAGTCTACCTCGGTCAGGCCGAGGTCCGTCAGACCTTCTCCGTGCCCAAGGTCGGCCTCATTGCCGGCTGCATGGTCACTGACGGCAAGATCACCCGTACCGCCAACGTGCGCCTCCTGCGCGACGGCGTGGTGGTGTACACCGGCAAGGTCGCCTCTCTCAAGCGACTCAAGGACGACGCCCGCGAAGTGGTGCGCAACCTTGAGTGCGGCGTGGGCCTCGAGAACTTCCACGACATCAAGATCGGCGACATCATCGAAGCCTTCGAAGTGGTGGAGGAAGCGGCTTCCCTCGACTAACTGAGTTTTCCGGGAAAGCGGTTTCCCGGAAGATGTTCCGGCGGTTGTTCCCGGCTTTTCCGGGAAGAATGCCGGAAGAGCATGATATGAACAGGGCCGGAAGAGCGGAGGATATCCGTTCTTCCGGCCCTGATGTTAATGGACTGTTGAAAGTGTCCGAAGACTCCTTTCCGGCGGAGCTTTCGTGTTCCCGGTCTGTTTTTATGTCAGTTCCGAAAGGCCGGAGGACGCTGTTCAGGGCCCGGAAAACGGAGTCGGGAGGGGCTGGCACCGGATGGGCGGAAAAGCCCTCTTACGGGCGGACGCGGCTTGAGAAACGTGTCTTCCGGGGAAAAGGCCGCGGCTGCGGATATTTTGCGGAGGCGACGAGGCGCTTGGCCATGCGTGCCCGGGATTTACTTGTTAACGCCAAGAGGCCGGAAAACAGATGTTTTCCGGCCTCTTCGATATCCGGGGTTACGTTTTTCTCTCCCGCTTTTCGGGCAGGGAGGGAACACGGCCCTTGTTTTTCGGAAATTCCGCTAGTTCTGCGCCACGCCCCAGTCGTGTCCCTTTTCGGGATTGAGCTGCCAGACTTTCTTGTGCAGTTCGTTCAGAAGACGGGGATCCATGAGCAAGGCGGACTTTTCCTGCTTGGAAAGTCCGAAGGGACCTTTTTCCAGAGCCTTGGCCAGGAGGGCGCGGCGGGTCTTTTCACGCTCCTCGCCGATGGGGCGTTCCCACTTGCGGCGGCGGATGAGCGCGATGTGCAGGGCATGCACGCGGGGAATGACCACGGCGCGCGTAAAGCCGCGTCCGCGCTCGATGGTGAAGGGAGAATACCGGTCGGGGCGTTCAAGTTCCTTGTGCATGTCCGCCTGTTCCGGTTCGGCCTTGAGTTCCGAGGACGTGATGAACAGCCCCATGCGCCTGGCGGCAAGACCCCAGCTGACGCGGCTCGTGAACACGGACAGCGGGATGGAAAGCACGAGACCGATGGCGATGGGGGAGAACCACACGAAGAAGCCGGGGTTGATGAGCCACATCACGCCGCCCCATAAAAGACCGATGAGCGTGCCCCACCAGTGGAAGCGGATGGCGTCGCTCCAGCTCGTGCCCGTGTCGCTGCGATTCTGGGTGTTCCACGAGACCTTCCAGCCGAGCAGCGTGGTGACCACGAAGAAGCTGTGGAAGAGCATTCTCACCGGGGCGAGCAGCGTGGAGATGAACACTTCTCCGAGCACGCTCATGCACATGCTGAACGTGCCGCCGAAGTTTTTGGAGCCGCCCTTGCGCAGGGTGAGGATGATGGCGAAAATCTTGGGCATGAACAGCATGATGCAGGTGCTGCCTAGCAGCAGCAGCGCCCATTTCGGATACCATGTGGGCCACACGGGGAAAAGCGTGGGGCCGCTCGGGAAGTAGGACGGCGGAATGAAGGCCTCGGTGACGGCCTGGATGGAGCTGAACACGAGGAAGAACAGCCACAGAAGCGCCGAGGCGTAGGACATGATGCCGTTGATGAACAGGGCGCGGTGCGTGGGGAAGATGCCGCCGGAAAAGATGAGACGGCTGTGCTGAAGGTTGCCCTGGCACCAGCGGCGGTCGCGGATGAGCTCGTCTATGAGCGAGGGCGGGCTTTCCTCCCAGGAGCCGTCGAGGTCGTAGGCCAGCCATACGCCGTAGCCTGCGCGCCTCATGAGGGCGGACTCCACGAAGTCGTGGCTCAGGATGTCGCCGGCCAGCGGACCGCGTCCGGGCAGGGTGGGCAGCTGACAGTGCTTGATGAAGGGATCCACGCGTATGATGGCGTTGTGTCCCCAGTACTGGGCGTCGCCGAGCAGCCAGAAGTGCAGGCCCGTGGCGAACACGGGGCCGTAGAGGTGGTTGGCGAACTGCTGGACGCGGGCCACGAGACTGTTCATGTTCACGGCGAGCGGCGGCGTCTGGATCATGCCCATTTCCGGGTGCAGTTCCATGGATTTCACCATGCGCACCATGGTGCGGCCGCTCATGACGCTGTCGGCGTCGAAGACGATCATGTACTTGTACTGAGCGCCCCAGCGGCGGCAGAAGTCGGCCACGTTGCCGCTCTTGCGCTTGGTGTTGTTGCGTCTGCGGCGGTAGAAGATGTGGTTGAAGACGTTTTCTCTCTGGCAGAATTCGTACCAGGCCTCTTCTTCGGCGACCCAGGCGTCGGGGCTGGTGGAGTCGCTGAGGATGAAGATGTCGAACTTGTCGCTTTCGCCCGTCTGCATGAGGGAATGCCATGTGGCGGCAATGCCCGCCATGTACTTGCGGGTGTCTTCATTGTACACGGGGAACAGAATGGCGGTACGCGTGCTGTCGGGGATGACCACGGCGTCGCAGCCCTTCGTGGGGGTGAAGCGGTCCACCTTGTGGGACAGCACCCAGCAGCCCGCCACGCACATCCAGAATCCTATGGAGATCCAGCCGAACAGAATGGCGAAGAGCACGGCGGTCATGATCTTGACGGCTTCTATGCCCTGCTGCGGCAGAATGCCGTACATGATGAACGCGCCGATGACGGCGGGCACGAGAATGAGCGTCATGAGCAGGGTGCGGCGTCGTCCCGCCACCTTTTCCCATTCCAGCTGACGGCGCTGTCTGTCGGCGCTGTCCTTCCATGTGGCGCGCGCCGCCATGCCCGAGGGACGGAAGATGCGGAAGAGCCGGCTCAGTGTCTTTTTGAAGATGCTGAGCCACGGGGTGCGGTCGAGTTCCTCCGCCAGCATGGAGCTGCGGGTCATGCCCGGCGCGGACATGAGATGGGGAGCCTCGTCGCCGGGAATGAGTTCCCGGCCCTTTTCGGCCAGGATGGCATGCAGGCAGGTGAGAGCCTCGTCATAGCTCGGATGTTCGGATTCGCAGCGCTTCAGGCTCTCAAGAGCCAGTTCCACGCTTTCCTTCGGAGAGAGGGAAAGTCCGCGTGCATAGAGAAGGATGCGGTCACGGACCCGGAAATCCATGTCCTGATAGGTGTTCTTCATGCGAAGACCTTTGGAAGAGGTTGAACGGGACGACGAGGCTCGGGCCGGATGGCCTCATGTCGTCGTCCGGGCTCCGGGAGCGCTCCCGGAGCCGTGCCCGTCACTGCGGCTGGAGCTGCCAGTCGTAGATCCAGGTTTCGGTCAGAGGATCGGGCAGGTTTTCGCCCTTTTTGAGCAGTGCGCGGAAGCGCAGCATCACGGGACCCTTGCGGGCGGACATGAGACTCTGTATCACGCCGTCTTCCTTGGGAAGGCGCACGGTGAAGGTGAGTCTCCAGCCTCCCGTGGCGGGATTGCGCAGAAGCTTCTTTTCCAGAAGCGGGATGGGTTCGGGCGTTTCCACGATGCTGGCAAGTCCCGTGTCTTCGGGCAGGGTGGCGAGTTCGCCGCCGGCGAAGTCCACATGGAAGGTCATGGTGTCGCCGTTTCTGGAAATACGGGTGGAGGTCACATGTCCGCGGTCATGCTGCTGCGTGTCGGGCTTCATCCAGTACAGCTTCCAGCTGTACATCTGCGTGTCGGGATAGCGCAGTTCCGCTTCCGGCTGATCGGGATTGTTCTTGTCGCGGGGCTTGTCCGGCGTCCAGAAGGCCACGATGTTGTCGTGCATTTCATCTTCCGTGGGGATTTCCACGAGATTGAGCATGCCGGGGCCCCAGTCGCCTTCGGGCTCCACCCACAGGGAAGGCCGGCGTTCATAGGCCGCTTCTATGTCCTGATAGCTCTTGAAGTCGCTGTCACGCTGCAGAAGACCGAAGCCGCGGGGATTCTGAAGCGGGAAGGTGTTGACGCTGAGGCGCTTGTGATTGGCGAGCGGGCTCCAGAACCAGTGCTTGTCGCCGTTGACGTAGAGCAGACCGTCGGAGTTGTGGACCTCGGGACGGTAGTCGCCGGGCCGTCCGTTCTTTTCTTCGCCGTAGAAGAACATGCTCGTCAGAGGGGCGAGACCTATCTTCTGAATGTTTTTGGCGTCCTTGCGGGTGAAGAGGGCGCATTTCACGTCCATGACGGTGGGCGAGCCGGGAGTGATGATGAAGCGGTAGGCTCCGGCCATGCTCTCGCTGTCCATGAGCGCGTAAATGGTGATGTCCTTGGCGTCGGGAGCGGGCTTCACGATCCAGAATTCCTTGAAGTAGGGAAATTCCTCTCCCTGAGCCATGGCCGTATCTATGGCGAGGCCTCTTGAGTAGATGCCGTAGTGCGTGTCCGCGGCAAGAGCGCGGAAGTAGGACGCACCGAGGAAGATGGCCACTTCATCCTTGTAGTCGCTTCTGTTCAGCGGATAGTGGAGCCGGAATCCCGCAAAGTTCAGATCCCTGGCCTGAGCGACCTGTTTGGAGAGCTCTTCGCTGCCGTACTGAAACAGCGAGGGATCGAAGGATACGTCCTCCACGGCTTCGTCATTGACGACGTGAACGCGCACGGGTCTGTCGTAGTACAGACCGGGATGAAAGAACTGCACGGTGAAGGGCAGGGATTCCTCGGCCCAGAGCGCCTTTTCCGGCAGGTAGCGTATGGAGCTCCATTCGTTGTAGTTGAGCTTGGTGAGAAATTCCGGCACGGGCGTGATGGGCACGTATTTTGTTCCGGCCAGATCCTGCGCTTTGGCCTGCACGTCGGCAAAAGTGAAGGGCGCTGCGGCTTCGGCGGAAAGGGGAAGCGCGAAAAGGGCCGCGAGCATGCACAAAGAGGTAATCATGCGGTGAAACATACGAAGTAACTCCCTGAAGATTGGGGATTTCACTGTCCGTAAATGCGTCGTTGGAGCCTGACAAGCAAAAAGGAGCCGCGGCAGCTCGGGCCGCAGTTCTGCGGTCGGCCGCATCTCGGCCGTAACGTTCTGAGCGCCATCGCGGTTCCTTGTCTTTCTTTCCTACTTAAAGCCGGAACGGCTCCATGTCCAGCGATTTTATCCCCTTGCGGCACAGGAAAGGCTAAGGTAGGATGTCTGCCCGGGCGGGAATGCTCCCTCCCTTTTTGGAGGAGAAAACAGGAACTGGCATGGACGCGTTGCTCGAATTCAGACAGGTAAGCCGGGAATTTGCCGTGCAGAGAGGTTTTTTCGACCCTCGTTCGGCCAGTGTGAGGGCCGTGAGCGACGTCAGCTTTCAGCTCTTTTCCGGGGAAACCCTGGGCCTTGTGGGAGAGTCCGGCTGCGGCAAGTCCACGCTCGCCCGCATGGCCACGGGACTGCTTTTGCCGTCGTCCGGCGAGGTGCTGCTTTCCGGCAGGCCGGTTTCCGACTGGTCGGCTCTTGACCGCGCCTGCCGCATACAGATGGTGTTTCAGGATCCGTTTTCTTCTCTCGATCCGCGTCAGAGCGTGGGAGCAAGCATTGCCGAACCTCTGCGTCTTGCGGCAAAGGCCGCCGGACGGCCGCTTTCCCGGGACGAGTGGCGGGAAAAAGTGAAGGATGTCCTCGTGCATGTGGGCCTTCAGCCCGAGCACATCGACAGGTATCCGCATGAGTTTTCCGGCGGACAGCGTCAGCGCATAGCCGTGGCCAGGGCCATCGTGGCCGGTCCCGGGGCCATCGTGTGCGACGAGCCCGTATCGGCCCTCGATGCCTCGGTGCAGGCGCAGGTGCTGAATCTTCTGAAGGACATGCAGCAGAACCTGGGACTCGGCTACCTGTTCATTTCCCATGACCTCGGCGTCGTGGCGTCCATGGCAGACCGCGTGGCGGTCATGTATCTCGGCCGTCTCGTGGAAATGGCGGAGAGCGAAGAGCTTTTTTCCCATGCCGCGCATCCGTACACGGAGGCGCTCATGGCCGCCGCACCGTCCCGCGATCCGTCCCGCCGCGGACGCGGACAGATCCTTTCCGGCGAGATGCCGAGTCCTCTTTCTCCGCCTGCGGGATGCGCCTTCCATCCGCGCTGTCCTCATGCGAGGCCGCTGTGCCGGCAGCAGGAGCCTCCGCTCGTTCAGATAAACCATGGGCATGCCGTGCGCTGCCATTTTCCCTTGTGAGGATTGCATGATCATTCTTGACAAACAGTACGTGTCCCGGGAACTTCGGGATTATCTTGCCGAAAGCCGCGTGCCCGTGCTCCGCAATGAAGCGGCGCTTGCCGCCGCGCCTGAAGGCACCTTCCGTCTCGTTTCCGACAAGGAGGCCGACGAGCTTCTTGCCGCAGGCGACCGCATCTATACCACCTGCGAGAACTCCCTTTCCTGGGTGCTCAGGCATTCTCCCGACAAGGGGCTTCAGAAGGGCATCGCGCTCTGCAAGGACAAGGCCGCCTTCCGCCGCATGCTTTCGAAGATATACCCTGACTTCATGTTCCGTGAAGTGGCGGCCGCCGATCTTGAAAGCGTCGACTTCGGCACGCTGAAGACTCCCTTCATCCTCAAGCCTTCCGTGGGCTTCTTCAGCGTGGGCGTGTACACGATCTTCAACGAAGACGACTGGAAGAAGGCGCTGGAAGACATACGTCTTCACTCCGGCGACTGGAAGAAGAACTATGATGAAAGCGTGGTGGCGAACACCCGGTTCATTCTTGAAGAATACATAGGCGGCGAGGAATACGCCGTGGACTTCTACTATGACGGCGAAGGCCGGGCCGTCATCGTCAACATCTTCCATCACGAATTTGCCTCGGCCGAAGACGTGAGCGACAGGCTGTACTGCTCCGGCGCGTCCATCATCCGTGAGCATCTTGAGCCCTTCACCGAGTTCTTCAACCGTATGAACGAAGAGATGGGCGCGCGCAATCTGCCCATCCATCTGGAACTTCGCGTGGACAACGGCCGCATCATCCCCATCGAGGCCAATCCTCTGCGCTTTGCGGGCTGGTGCCTGACCGACCTGTCTCTGCATGCCTACGGCTTCCGCACGTATGATTATTTCCTGAACGACCGGCGTCCCGACTGGGATGCGCTTCTGAAGGGAAAGGAAGACAAGATATATTCCTTCATCGTGCTGAATCCTCCGGCGAGCCTCAAGAGCAGCGACGTGTTCAATTACGACAGGCTCTGCGCCTCCTTCGGCAACGTTCTGGAACTGCGCCGCATCGACTACCATACGGGCCCGGTGTTCGGCTTCATGTTCACGGAGACCCCGGCTTCGGACCGCGCGGAACTCGATCACATCCTGCACAGCGATCTTACCGAGTATCTCGACTGACGATTGGAAACGATGCCGACATAACAGAGGCGGCTGCCGGAAGGGCAGCCGCCTCTGTTGTTTGGTCTTCGGAACATGCGGGCCGCCTGGGGCGACGCCTGTTGAGCTTGGGGAACGGCACCGGAACGTTCGTTCGGCGGAGCGCCCGGTGCCTTGATAGTGCTTCCTTTCAGGAAAGACGAAAATACGGATTTCGGCATGTTGCGGATAGAATAAGACCTCCGTTTTCCATGGCGGAAAGCGGAGGTCCTGATGGTTTCTGAAAAGGAAGATTACACGATGCCGTGTTCGCCGGGACGCTCGTAGTCGTCCTTCTTCTGCGTCTTGGCGTGGTAGAGGTTCACGTCGCCGAAGGCGATGAGTATGGGAGAAGCCACGAAGATGGAGGAGAAGGTACCGAAGACGATGCCGAGGGTGATGGTGAGCGCAAAGTTGTGGATGACGCTGCCGCCGAGCAGATACAGGGCCAGGCTGGCCACCAGAGTGGTGGCGGAGGTCATGATGGTGCGCGAGAGCGTCTGGTTCACGGACTTGTTGATGATCTCGCCCATGGTCGGTTTCTTCTGCGCGTCTGCGGGCACGGCGCGCAGATTTTCGCGGATGCGGTCGTACACGACTATGGTGTCGTTGATGGAGTAGCCCACGAGGGTGAGCAGGGCGGCGATGACGTTGAGGTCTATTTCCACGCCGAGGAGGGTGAGCAGCCCCAGGGTGACGATGACGTCGTGGATGAGGGCCAGAATGGCGCCCAGGGCAAAGTTCAGCTTCAGTTTCCAGCAGCAGATGAGCGTGATGATCATGCCGATGGCCACGCCCCACAGCCTGTTGAAGCCGAGATAGGAGGCGCCGTACACGGCGCCCCAGAGCACCAGGGCCATGGCTCCGGCCATGAACCAGCTGTATTCGAAGCGGCCGGAGATGTAGACGGTGATGAGCAGCACGGCATAGAACAGGGCCTCGATGGCCATGTTGCGCAGATCGTTGCCTACCTTGGGGCCGACGGATTCCAGACGCTGTATGGTCGAGGCGTTGTCGGGAATGCTGGACTTGAGCGCGGAAGATACCTGTTCGCGCAGATCCTGGTTTTCTCCTGAGGGCATGGAGAAGCGCAGCAGATAGTCGCGGTTTTCGGTGTCGACCTGCTGCACGGTAAGTCCGGGCAGATCCACGTTCTGCAGAGCGGTCTTCACCTGTTCGTCGGGAATGGGCTGGGCAAATTCAACCTGCACCATGACGCCGCCGGCAAAGTCCACGCCGTAGCGCAGGCCGCCGTTCATGATGATGGCGATGAGGCCGATGATGATGAAGAAGCCGGAAATGCTGAAGGCTATGCGGCGGAAGCCGACAAAGTCTATGTTCGTCTGACGGGAAAGAAGTGCGAATGCCATGGGAAGGACCTCTTTGTCCTAGATGCTGATTTTCTGGCTGCTGGAGCGGGAGACCCACGTTTCAAAGACGGCCCTGGAGACAAAGACGGCCGTGAACATGGAGGCCAGAATACCCAGCGACAGCGTGACGGCAAAACCTCTCACGGGACCTGTGCCGAACTGGTACAGGATGGCTGCCGTGATGAGCGTTGTCAGGTTCGAGTCGATGATGGAAATGCTGGCGCGGCTGAAGCCGGCTTCTACCGCCGCCATGGCGGACATGCCGTTTTTGATTTCTTCCCTGATGCGCTCGAAGATGAGCACGTTGGCGTCCACGGACATGCCTATGGTGAGCACGATGCCCGCAATGCCGGGCAGGGTGAGCGTGGCGCCGAAGAGCGTCATGCCGGCAAGAAGGATGGTGATGGTGAAGCAGAGCATGATGTCGGCAATGAAGCCGGAGAGTCCGTAGTAGAGCGGCATGACGAGGACCACGGCCGCGGCGCCCACGAGGGAGGCCTTGATGCCGCTGCTGATGGATTCCTTGCCGAGGGAAGGACCGACGGTGCGCTCTTCCAGGATGGAAACGGGCGTAGGCAGGGAACCGGCACGCAGCACGATGGCGAGATCCTGCGCCTCTTCGGTGGTGAAGTTGCCGGTGATGGAAGCCTTGCCTCCGGAGATGCGGTCCTGAATGACGGGGGCGGAGTAGACCTTGCCGTCCAGGACTATGGCCATGCGCTTCTTGATGTTTTCGCCGGTGACGCGTTCAAAGTTGCTGGCGCCGCGGTTGTTGAATTCCAGAGCCACGTAGGACTGTCCGAATTCGTTGAAGGCCGGACGCGCATTCGTGATGTCCTCGCCGCCCATGAGGGCTTCGGTGTCGAGGATGATGGAGCTTTCCGTCTGCGTGCCGTACTGGCCCTTGACGATGAGCGGATAGCGCGCCGTGCCGGCGGGCAGCATGATGGAAGTCGGATCCACGTCGTCGCGCACGATGTGGAATTCCAGATGGGCGGTCTGACCGATGATCTGGATGGCTCTTTCGGAATCGGTCATGCCGGGCAGCTGCACCTGCACCTGATTGTCCGACTGCTTGCGGATGTCGGGTTCGGCCACGCCGAACTGGTCGATACGGTTGCGGATGGTGCGCACGACCTGTTCCATGGTCATGTCTTCGGTCTGCTTGCGGGCGGCGGGGGAAAGTTCGAAGACGCAGACACGGCCGGAAGCGGTGTTGTCGGCGGAAACCTGCTGCAGGTTGGGGAACCATTTCTTGATCATGGCGTCGAAGGCGCCGGCCTGATCGGTACGGGGAAGCGTCACTTCCAGAAGGCCGTCGGCGTTGAGACGCGGCTTCATGACGGTGATCTTTTCCTGTTCGGCGCGGTCACGGATGTCCTGACCGTTGACGGACAGCGTGTTCTGCACGGCCTTTTCCACATCCACGCCCAGGGTGAGGTTCATGCCGCCCTTGAGGTCCAGGCCGAGACTGATGCGGTCCTGCATGAGCGCGCCCAGGGGCGAATCGCCGATGGCGGGAATGTTGGGCAGGGCGTACGCAAGCACCACGAGCAGCACGATGAGGGAGACGGCCAGGCGCAAACGCAGAGCTTTCATGGTTGTATCCTTAAAAGACGATAATAAGGCCGGAAGACCTTATGGATGAATAACACAAAGCTCCACGCCTCCTTGGGAAGAGGAGGCGTGGAAGCGGAAGATCCGGTGTTTCGGCCTTACTTCTTTTCGGCAGGCGCGGTTTCGGCGGCCGTCTTGGTGACGGCTTTGGGGTCGTAGGTGCCGCTCACGAAGCCGCGGGGCATGCGGACCTTGGTTTCACCGAGGTCGATGACGAGAATGTCGCCTTCCAGGTCGACGATACGGCCGAGCAGACCGCCGGAGGTGATGACATAGGAGCCCTTGCCCAGGGATTCCAGCATGGCCTTGTGTTCCTTGTTGCGCTTCTGCTGAGGACGGATCAGCAGGAAGTAGAACACGGCGAACATGAGAATGAGGGGCACGAAAGAAGCGACGGCTCCCATGGGGCCGCCCTGAGCGGCGCCGCCCGCGTTGCCGGCGGCGTAGGCAATGGAAGTGAACATTGGATTCTCCAGAATTGATTTTGCGGAAGGATGTCCGCGTCATTGACCTCATCTTCTTAACCTGTTGCGCCTTTTTACGCAATGGTTTAAGCGCCGGAGCCGCTCAGGACGGCCATTCTTTTTGGGCAGGGCCTTTTTGAAAGGACTGGACATTCCCTCCGATTGCGGGGACTATGCCGCTAGCAACATGAAGGCCGGGCCGTTCCCGGCACAAGGAGCGTACATATGGCCGTTATCGCCGATCCTGTGGAGCAGGCCCGCCTGCAGTCGAAAGTTCTTATCGAGAGTCTTCCCTATCTGCGCGAATATCATGGGGAAACCGTGGTCATCAAGTACGGCGGCCACGCCA